>CAYWVS010000021.1:35667-42181 GCA_964461765.1 uncultured Anaerovorax sp. | reverse complement strand
ATTTCGCTTATCATCAATGGTGTGGAGCGAGGAAAATTGGATTT
The DNA here is from genome assembly GCA_964461765.1 of uncultured Anaerovorax sp. Taxonomy (GTDB): domain Bacteria; phylum Bacillota; class Clostridia; order Peptostreptococcales; family Anaerovoracaceae; genus JAVVUJ01. Next base: position 42,137 of record CAYWVS010000021.1, on the reverse strand, counting down.
TCAATTAGATGCTTAATTTCAATTGTTTAATTATTCGTCTAAATTCAAATTTTTTTAAAAAATAAATTGTAATTCCTACAACAATGATCGAGGTGCCATATTCATTCCATCTAAAAATTATTGAATTTAGTTGGATAACATGATAATTTAAGTTATGAAATTTCCTTCGATAAAGCTACTACTAAGCCAATGGTCGAGGTGAGGATAAATGGTATTATAAAAAGCTATATTAAAGGGTGCAATTATGACGGTTTTACATACAATTAAGGAAGTAAAGGAACAGATAATAAAGTGGAAAAAAGAAGGAAGCAGCATTGGTCTTGTTCCGACTATGGGATACCTTCATGAAGGACACCGAAGTCTGATACAAAAGGCTTCTGAAGAAAACAAAAAGGTAGTTGTTAGTATCTTTGTCAATCCCACACAGTTTGCTGCATCAGATGATTTAGGTAGCTACCCGCGGGATTTTTATGGGGATAGGGAGTTCTGTAAGAAGGCAGGGGTTGATTTGATTTTTCATCCAAGCAAGGAAGAGATATATCCGGATGATTTTTGTACTTACGTTGATATGGACAAGCTTACTTTGGAATTGTGCGGTAAAAGCCGCCCGACTCACTTTAGAGGTGTATGTACCGTAGTCAATAAATTATTTCATATTATCAAGCCTGAACGCGCATATTTTGGACAAAAGGATGCACAACAGTTGGCAGTCATTCAAAGAATGGTCAGGGACTTTAATATGGATGTGGAAATCGTAGGATGTCCACTGATACGAGAGAGCGATGGACTTGCAAAAAGTTCAAGAAATGTCTATTTAAGCTCAGAAGAAAGAAAAGCAGCGCTGATTGTTAGCAAAGCAATTTTTGCGGCAGAAGACATTATTAAAGCTGGTGAAAGAAAAGCGGAAAAATTAATTGCCGAGATGAAAGGGATTATTCAAAGTGAGCCTTTGGCTAAAATTGATTATATAGAAGTTGTCCATTGGGACTCCATAGAGAAAATTGATCTAATCCAAGACTCTGCATTAGTAGCAATCGCCGTGTTTATTGGAGATACCCGTTTAATTGATAACTTTATTTATGAGGGATAAAGCTTTTGCAGTAGTTTATATGGGTTTAGATATGAGCAAAGAACTATTTATATAGTTTGACGTTGAATATAATACCATGATAAAATTGAATAAATACAATACTCGAATAGGAGGGAAGTATCTATGGCGGAATATCTATCACCCGGAGTGTATGTTGAGGAATTTGACAGCGGTGTTAAGGAGATAGCAGGAGTAGGCACCAGCACCGCAGGCTTTATCGGTTTAGCCGAAAGAGGTGCACTTTTAGGTCGCCCCACGCTTGTTAAAAGTTTTGGGGATTACAGAAAACACTTTGAAGGCTATTTGTCTGAACTTGAACATGGAAATAAACGGTTTTTGGCTTATGCCGTGGACAGCTTTTTTGCAAACGGTGGCTCAAGCTGTTACATAATGCGTGTTGCTTCGGAAGATGCAAAAAAAGCGAAGAATAATATAGAAGAAAAGGGAAAAATAAAAATCTTCGCTAAAAGCCATGGAGCTTGGGGAAACAAAATTTCCATTCGTTTAGAAAAAGCAAATAAGTGTAAAACTCAACTTTTGTCAAGTGTAAATCTTAAGACAATTATAGCTGGAAATTCATCGGGATTTAATGATGGGGACGTGATACTCTTAAAAACAATGGTAGATGGCAAGAAGACCGAAGTGTTCAACGTCATTGCCTCTGTGGAAGGAAATAGAATTACTCTCAAAGAAGATTTTACTTGCGCTATTGACCATGACGTTTACCCAATGCAACACTCAATATCAAGTTGTGATCTGAATATTAGTGTACGTTATGATGACATAGAAGAAAACTTTGAATTTGTTTCTCTTAATCCCATATCTACTTTCTATATTAACACAAAACTTGAGAAGTCGGACTTAATTAGCTTTACGTATACCCCTGACGAGGAAATAAAGTCTCTCCACCCACTTGAAATGCTCGGTGGTGAAAAGGATGCTAAGGATCTTTCGTTTACCCTTTCGGGCGGAGAAGATGGTTCGGGTTTGGTTAATTACAAGGGTGTTGACAACGGACCTGGAAAAAGAAGCGGAATAGAGGCATTTCAGGAAGTAACCGATGTTAGCATTATGGCTGTTCCGGGAATATGCGACCCCAATGTTCAAGCAGCTTTGGTGGAGCATTGTGAGGCTCATACAAACCGATTCGCCATACTTGATGTTGACAGCGAAATAATCGGGGTCGATGCCTTACTAAGGTGCAAGGAGATAGTGAACACAAGCTATGCGGCCATGTACCACCCTTGGCTTCAGGTTTTTGATCCATTGGAAAAGAAAAACATATATATTCCTCCCTCAGGTGCGATGGCGGGTATTTACGCCCGAACGGACAACAGCAGAGGGGTACATAAAGCGCCTGCAAATGAGATTGTGCGAAATTGCACAGGATTAAAAGTAACCTATAACGAAGTGGATCAAAGCAAACTTAACCCAAAGGGTATTAACCTTATAAGAAGTATTCCAGGGCAAGGAATTCGTGTATGGGGTGCAAGAACCTGTTCAACCGAGGGAAATTGGAAGTATATCAATGTCCGCCGTTTGTTTATTTACATTGAGGAAAGCATTAAAGCAAACACATCTTGGGTTGTGTCTGAACCAAATGACGAGGCCCTTTGGTCGAGAGTTAGCGAAACAGTCAAAATGTTTTTAAACAGACTTTGGAGAGACGGCGCGCTTTTAGGATCATCCCCCGATGAAGCATTTTTTGTAAACATCGGTAGAAGCACAATGACTGACGATGACCTATTAAACGGAAGGCTTATCTGCGTAATAGGCGTTGCAGCTGTTAGACCGGCAGAATTTACTGTTTTCAAAATCACACAAAAAATCAAAGGTGCGTTATAAATACATATATAAGAAAGATAAAATTGAAAAATACTGTGATAATATAAATTGGTTGTAAAATTATTAGTTATAATTATGATAAATTGTACTATATAATGATTTTTAAAAAAATATAAATATTAATTAATGATATTTGAAAAGAGGGACAATGATGGAACCTTTGATTTTTATGTTTTGTTTAACACTGCACAATATTGAGGAAGCGCTATGGTTTACTGAGTGGAGAATAAAAACAATGCCAAATAGTCGGAGGTCATTCCAAAAGCAGCATTTTATTTTTGCATTGTTAGGGATTACCATATTAGGGTATTTAACATCTGGATTATCGATTATGTATCCTAATAATATAATGATTGAATTTTGTTTTATTGGGTTTGTAGGAGCAATGCTTGTAAATACCATAGTTCCTCATTTGCTACTTACGTTACGATACAAGAATTATTGTCCAGGCGTATTCACTGGTATCTTCTTAATGGCACCTCTTAATAGCATTATTCTATACAATGCTGTTAACTCACATCTGAAAGTAAGTGAAGTGTTAATAGCTACTATTGTTGTTGGTATTGTGCTTCTTTTGTCAATTCCTGTATTTGAAAAAATCGCTAAAAGTGTGTTAAAAGATATTCATAATGAGTCAATGTAGTCAAAGCTTATATTAAAGGAATAACAAATAGACTATGTTTGGTTTTTGCAGGTAACGGCAGCACTAACATGGTGAAATTATCTATTGAATTTTTTGCTTATCTTTATGTAGCATCTATTTATTTTTGTGGAATTCATTATGTAACTGAAAAAAATAGGCATAATAATCAGATTAACACAAATTGTTAAAATCTTTTTTGCTCATCTTTTTAGAACAGAGCTTATTTTGAAGTTGCTAGGTATTTGATGTTGGATGAGTAATTTTATATAATCGGAGGTGCCAATTTTGGAATGGGCAGGATGGGTTGCTCTAATGATTTTATTATTTTATTCTTCATATCCGGGCAAAGTGAAGAAACTGGAAAAAGAAATAAAAAAATTAAGGAAAAAGCAACAAGGAGGTAACGACATGTCAAAAATAATAAATCAATTAGTCGGTAAAAACTGCAAGATCCTAGCAGATGGAGCATCATTTTTTGATGGAAGCTTGGATGTTGAATGTATGGTATTAGATGCTGATGAAGAATGGATTAAGTTCACTTATACAGGTAAAAAAAACAATGTTATCACAAAAATTTTAAGAATCGATTCCATAGAGAATATTGAATTAATATACGAACAAAATGAGTAAACCTATATGATCACAAATTTTGTGAATACGAATGTAAGTTATCAATTATAAGGAGTCTTTTATGGAAAAATATCAAAAGGCAGCAAAATTTGTATCAATCGGTATTGTCGCATGGTGCTTATTAAATATGGTTTTATATTATATGAAAATACCGGTGCCAGAAACTAGCTTGACATCAATAATTCTACTGTGCTATTGCAGTTCCAGCTTAATTATGCAAATCGGATATTATAAGACTAAAGCTGAGAAATATTATAAAACCATTATCATAGGTGATATTATCATTATCGCTTTATGTATATATTGGGTCATTACCCGAGCATAAGATGATAAGCAAATCCTATACAAAAAGCATATTGATGGAAATGATGCAAATGGAGGTGCTTTTGAAAAAAGAGAAAGACAATAAAAAATTTTGGGGTAGGTATGCTAAGTTTTATGATGCGGAAGTCCTTCGGTTTAGTGGTGTTGCTTATAAAAAAATGTACGCTTTGATGTGTGAAACCCTTACTAAAGACATGGACGTGCTGGAAATTGCCACGGGAACGGGCTTAATAGCCATAAACATTGCACCGTATGTACATTCAGTGGAAGCAACGGATTTTTCCCCAAAAATGATTGAAACTGCAAAGAAAAAGTCTTGCCCGGAAAACATACATTTTTCAGTGGAAGATGCCACAAAGCTTTCATTCCCCCATAGCACCTTTGATGCGGTTATTATATCAAATGCCCTACACATTATGCCTGACCCGCAGGCAGTGTTGGTCTCTATTAAAAGAGTGCTTAAGCCGGGAGGTTTACTAATCGCACCGACATTCTCACATGGACATCTGCGTAATTCAACATGGAAGCTGAATACTTTTATTCTAAAGTTAATTGATTTTGAGACCTATTCAAAATGGACACCAGAAGAATTTGTTGCGTTTATAAATCAAAATGGTTATTCGGTTAAAAACTGGTCTGTGCTGCAAGCCGCATTTCCGCTTATATATTTGGAAGCCTGTTTGATATAGAAAATCATCTTAAGTAATAGAGGTTATGAAGATTGTTAATTTGAAGATTGTTAAAGTTGAAATTAAAACGTTATTATGGGCAGAAAGTTCAGAATTTATAGCCGATGAATATTTATCAAGATAAAATTTATAAAATAGAGTTATTCTTTCAATAGATACCACAGCATTCTCTCCGGATCATCTAAAAACTGCTTTGTAACTTGGTAGTGTTCAGTTTCCTTATAGGAAATTTCATTAATGCCTTTTTCGGACAATCCATAAATCTGTGCATTTGGATATGCCATCAAAATGGGGGAGTGAGTTGCGATAATAAATTGACAATTTTGCTTAACCAGGTCGTCAATGTATGCAATTAGTGAAAGTTGCTTTGATGGTGATAGTGCCGATTCAGGCTCATCCAGAAAAAATAAGCTGTTTGCACCAAAGCGATTTTCTACAAGTGATAAAAAACTCTCACCATGGGATTGGGCATGTAGCGATTTATTTCCATAAGGAATAGGAATCCCTGCGTTTAATTCACCCTCATAAATTTCCTCAATATAACTGGCAGCATTGTAAAAGCTTTCAGCTCGCAGAAAAAAGCCATCTTTTGCATAGGCAGTTCTAGCTATGCTAATAAAGTCACAAAGTGCTGAATGAGTTTTATTTGTGGTAAAGCTAAAATTTTTCGTGCCACCCTCAGCATTGTAGCCTTCGGCTACTGCTATAGCTTCTAGCAAGGTTGATTTACCGGTGCCGTTTTCGCCTACAAGGAAAGTTACAGGTTTTGTAAATGGCAGGGACTCAACTGATTGTAAATATTTCACCATGGGTAACTTTGCAAGGTAAGAGTTGCTGGAAAGACCTTGCCTTAATTTAATGCTGTTAATAAATTTTTTATCCATGATTAAACCCTATTCGCCTTTGTTCAAGGCTCTTTTTTCAACCTATTTAAGTTAAGTATTTAGTAACTTCAACCCAGATTCAACAAATACAGTATATAGTAACCTCAACCTAAATTCAACAAATACATTCTATTTGGAGACTTAGTGTAAGCGTTAATTTTATCACTTTCTGTTTCATATATTTATTTTACTATATAGAGGTGACATTTTTCACGATAATCTACATCCTGATTTATCGTTACTATCCACATTTAATATAAAAGGGACAGAATATCACAATCAGGCTGACTTATCACTTATTAATCACATTATTGTAAAAATCACTTGAAATAATAAGTGACATAAGACATAATATTCTATATGCT
>CAYWVS010000021.1:0-35567 GCA_964461765.1 uncultured Anaerovorax sp. | reverse complement strand
ATTGTAAAAATCACTTGAAATAATAAGTGACATAAGACATAATATTCTATATGCTGTGTAGCATTTACAAACCCAAAACAGCATTAGAAAGGACAATATGAAAGTGGCATTTCACACCTTAGGTTGTAAGGTGAATCAATATGAAACCCAGGCTATGAAAGAAAAGTTTATGACCAGGGGATATGAAATTGTAAAGGATGAAGAAGAGGCGGATATTTATGTGGTAAACACCTGCACAGTGACAGGTCTTTCTGACAAGAAATCCAGGCAGTTTATCCGAAGGGTAAAGAGAAAAAATCCTGACTGCATCACTGCAGTGGTTGGTTGCTATGCCCAAGTTAATCCCGATGAAGCGGCAGCCATCGAAGGGGTAAATATTGTGGCAGGTACCCACGAAAAGAGTCAATTGGTAGATTACGTGGAGGATTTCTTAAAAAAGAAAGAGCAAGCACAGAAGGATAAGACCATTCAAACCTATGTAAACTCTTTTGATGACATAGGAGAGTACGAAGAAGGGGCGAAAATTACCTCCATGGATTCCCGGACCCGTGCCTATATTAAAATTCAGGACGGTTGCAATCGTTTCTGCTCCTATTGCATTATTCCCTATGCCAGAGGAAATGTGCGAAGTAGGAAAAGGGAAGAAATCTTGATGGAAGGGCAGAATTTATTGAACCAAGGCTTTAAGGAAATCCTTTTGACAGGCATCAATGCAGCCCTTTATGGCATTGAAGAAGGGCCAGAATCTTCTCTTCATGGTATAGAAGAAGGGCCAGAATCATTCCTTCATGGTATAGAAGAAGGGCCAGAATCCCCCCTTTACAGTATGGGTAAAAAGGTACAATCCTCTCTCGGAATGGAAAGCTTGGTTCGGGATTTGGATGCCTTACCGGGGGATTTTCGCATTCGCATTGGATCCTTAGAACCCACGGTTATCAACAAAGATTACGCTTTAAAGCTTTTGAAATACCCCAAGCTTTGTCCCCATTTTCATCTATCTTTGCAAAGCGGCAGCAATAAAATTTTAAAGAGCATGAACCGCAGCTACACAGCTGAACAATATGTGGACATTGTGGATGCCCTGCGGCAGAGGAACCCCCACTTTGCCATTACCGCAGACATTATCGTAGGATTTCCGGGGGAGAGTGAAGAGGATTTTAGGGAAACCTTAAGGCTGGTAGAATCTTTGGAATTTGCTAAAATTCACGTGTTCCAGTATTCCAAGAGACCGGGAACCAAAGCGGCAGAGATGAAAGGACACCTTGCGCCGGAAGTGAAAGCAAGGCGTAGCAAGGAATTGATTGCCCTAGGAAAGCTAAGCGCCCAAAGGTTTTTAGAGAAAAATTTGGGTGGTGAAGGTGTAGTTTTATTTGAGACTTATGAAGAAGAAACAGGCTACTTTACGGGATATTCAGAAAACTACATTACTGTTTATTATAAGCCTGAGGAGCCTATTACGCAGGAGCTACGAGATAAGATATTAAATAGCTTTGTGAAGATCAAGATGGAAACCTTATATAAAGATGGGGTAATAGGAGTAATTTAGATAGATCTATAATATATAAATTTATCACATTCTAAAACTGTAGTATTGAACATAATTAAAATTTTTATGTTGTAATTGTGTAAATTGACATAAATATTTGATATTATATATTTTTTTAAATACTTAAAATTTAAAGATAATTTCAATAAAATCATTAAAATAAATATGAAAATTTCAAATTAAAGGAAATTACGTTTTAAGTTTTAATAGAAAGGAAGAAACATGTCAGATTGTATTTTTTGTAAAATTGTAGAAAAGGAAATACCGGCAAAGATTGCTTATGAAGACGAGAAAATTTTATGTTTTCATGATTTGGATCCTCAGGCACCTGTCCACGTGTTGATTATTCCCAAAAAGCATATCAGCTCCTTGGATGCTGTGACTGGTGTAGGAACAGATGGAGATAAGGAGGATCAACAACTTTTGGGTTACCTTCTTTGCAAGGTGAAAGACATTGCAGCAGAACTGGGGTTGGAAAATGGATATCGATTGGTGAATAACTGCGGAGAAGACGGCATGCAGACCGTTCAGCACTTGCATTTTCACCTTTTAGGAAAACGAAAAATGATTTGGCCACCGGGTTGATGAAGTCCATGTCATATAAATCCACAGTTATCGCCTGTTACATATCCAATTTTAGCCAAGCGATTGTAATTAATATAACCCCTATCATTTTTATACCCCTAAAGGAACAATTTGGGTTTTCCTATTCCCAGTTTGGGTTGCTTGTGCTTGTAAACTTTATTACTCAGGTAGTTGTGGATATTACCTTTAGTAGGGCAGTTGATAAACATGGCTTTCGTCCCTTTGCCATTGCTGCGCATATATTCTGTGGGGCAGGTCTTGTTCTTTTTGCCCTTGCCCCGTTTTTGATTCCAAATAATGTATATCTGGGATTTCTCATGGCTACCCTTATTTTTTCCGGAGGGGGTGGTCTGTTTGAGTTGCTTCTCAGCCCCATCATTGACGCCATCCCAAGTGAGGAAAAAGAAAAAGCAATGTCGGTACTGCATTCCTTTTATGCCTGGGGGCAGGTAGCGGTGGTAATGGTTACAACCTTATCTATTTTTATGGGGATTCCCTGGTGGGTTATCGTGTTACTTTGGTCTGTTATTCCACTTCTAAATACTTTTTTGTTTGCAAAGGTACCTCTTAATAGAAAAGTTGAAGCAGATAAAGTGATGAAAATAAAGGAGCTTTTAAGAAGCCCTGTATTCCTATTTGCTTTCGGAGCCATCTTGTTTGGAGGTGCATCTGAGGTTACCATGGCTCAATGGGCGTCCTCCTTTATGGAAAAGGGGATTGCACTACCTAAAATTGTAGGAGATATGTTGGGGATGTGTGGTTTTGCTGTGATGCTTGGCATCGGTAGGCTACTCTATGGCATTAAGGGTAGCAATATAGATTTGGAAAGAATACTGCTTTATGGTGCTATGTCAGCGGTTGTTTGTTATGTGATGGTTGCCGTATCTCCATTTCCTTGGCTTTCGGTCTTAGCTTGCTGTTTCACAGGTCTTTGTGTAAGTCTGTTGTGGCCGGGAATTTTGGTTGTGGCTGCCAATCGTCTGCCTCTGGCGGGAGCTTCTATGTTTGCACTCCTTGCAGCCGGTGGTGATATTGGAGCGTCTTTGGGTCCTTGGCTTACAGGGATTGTGGCAGATTGGGGAACCGGTATTACAGTAAACTTGCCTCTTTCTCAGGAACAGCTTGCATTGCGATTAAGCATCTTAGTAGCGGTTATTTTCCCCATAATTGCAACCCTTTTTTTAAAAGGATTGTCAGGTTGTAAGAGACAAGGTGAGATCTTTTTCCAGGAATCCGTGAAAAATGAATCGAAGTAAGTTTAACCAATATAAAAAAGCTTCCATAATTATTATTATGATACCAGGTTTAAAAGATATAAATAATGTTTAAAAGATATAAATAATGTTTAAAAGATATAAATAATAAAACTGACCACAATATAATGTGTTAATTTATTAATAAAATAATATTTATAATAGTTGAATACCCGTCGCCCTGGCAAGAAGACAAAGAATATTGAAAATAATATTTATAATAGTTGAATTTTCGAATATCTAATAATATTAGTCTATGACCAAGTATCATTTATTCGTTAAATAAATAGTAAATTAATTTCAAATTTTATTTAATAAATTATAAAAATTAAAAGTAACAAAAATGATTTTACTTGACCATTTTCGTTGCTTTTTTATTATGTTAAAACTATTGTGGAAGACGATGTGACGGAATATGGAAAAAGGTACTGCTTTTACATTTTAAAAATTTCTGAAAAAAACTATTGACAAAGAGGTAGGGAGAATGTACTATTGTATTAGATGATTAATACAATAGTACAAAGGAGGTGTAATATGAAAAAAATTTTTGATTCAAATGCCCCTATCTATTTGCAGATAGTGGATGAGATAAAAAAGCAAATTATTATAGGAAAATTGCAATCTGGACAGAGAATTGCATCTGTGAGAGAACTTGCCTCAGAATTCTCTGTAAACCCAAATACCATGCAAAGGGCATTGACAGAGTTGGAGAGAGAAGGTTATTTGTATTCAGAGCGTACAAATGGGAGATATGTTACAGATAATCAGGACATCATTGAGAAAGGAAAGCATACTATGATAAAGGAAAAGATTCATACTTTTTTACAGGAAATGGAAAGTTTGGGTTACACTAAAGAGGCTGTAATAGAGCTAATAAAAGGAGGAGAGCAAGATGGAGAATAATGAGAATCTAGTGGAAGTCATAGGATTATCCAAAAAGTATGGTCAAAAACTTGCATTAAATAATTTGAATTTAACTTTACCCAAAAGCAAGATTATCGGTTTGCTGGGACCAAACGGTAGCGGAAAAACTACCTTGATCAAAGTAATTAACGGTCTTCTAATGGATTATGAAGGGCAAGTAAAGATTTTAGGCAAAGCTCCCGGGGTTGAAAGCAAAGCGGTAATATCCTATTTGCCCGATAGAAACTTCTTCGGAGATTGGATGACCATAAATGATGCGGTAAATATGTTTTCCGATTTTTATAAGGACTTTGATAAAGCCAAAGCATTAGAGATGCTAAACCGACTTGGTTTGGAAAGTAATTTAAACCAAAAGATTAAAACCATGTCTAAGGGAATGATCGAAAAGTTTCAATTGTCCCTGACTATGTCCAGAAATGCACTCCTATACGTGCTTGACGAACCCATCGGTGGTGTAGACCCTGCCGCCAGAGATTTTATTTTAGATACCATCTTAAACAATTATAATGAAAATGGCAGCATTCTTCTATCTACCCATTTGATTACCGATGTGGAAAGGATTTTTGACACCATTATATTCTTAAAGGATGGTCAAGTGGAGTTGTTTGAAGAGGTAGATTCTGTCCGAGAAAGAACCGGAAAATCTATAGATGAATTATTCAGGGAGGTATTTAAATGTTAGGGAAATTAATCACATATGATATTAGAAGCACGCGCAGAGAATTTCTTGGAATTTTCGGAGTCATCGCTTTTTCCGCTGTAATCATGGGGCTAATGGGTGCATATTACAGCGATAATCTACATGAGGGATTAGGAGATAGTTTGATTCAAGTGTTGTTTTCAATCACATTCTTTGGGTTATTCGTTGCATCGGTGGTCATCGCCATCATGACAATCATCAATATGTATAATAAAAAAGTCTTTGGCAATGAAGGATACTTAACTATGACCCTTCCGGTTCAACCCTGGCAGGTACTATCATCAAAATTGATTACGTCAGCCATTTGGATTGCTTTGACAGGGATTGTATTTTTTGTGTCCTATGCCATTGTGGCAATGCTTCTCATGTTGTTCCTAGGAGAATTTTCAGACTTTGCCCAAGGATTTCAGGTTCTTACAGAAATAGGATTTTGGGGACCAGGTAGCATCAGCTTCTATATCATTGGATTCTTTGCAAGTTTGGTGCAAGCGCTAAATACCATCATGCTCATATATCTGGCTTGCAGTATTGCCAATTTAGGGAAACTAAAAAAACATAAAATGTTATTTGGTATCGGTGCATTCATCATAATCACCATCATAGAATCATATTTTGCAACTGCTTTTGCAGAGTTGTTTCAAGGATTTATTCAGGATTCTTTCGACCAAGGAATTTTTCAAGGAATTACCATTACCAGCGGTCAGTATTTACCAAATATGAATGCTCTCTTTAATGGGATTACTCCTGCTTTAGGTTTAAGCATAGCGATAAATGCAGTCTTAATCGGTATTAAATTTGCAATAAATACTTGGATATTGAACAAGCATTTGGAAATCGATTAGTAACATTGAATATAAAATATTGCATAGAATAAATTTAGTTGAACTTCTGTATTTTTAATAAAAAATCAAGGAAATATCGTTTTAAATTTTAACATGATATTTCCTATATTTTGAAAATAATACTTGCCAAATGTCATTGATTCAATATATAATACTTTTGTTATAGTTTCAGAAAATAATGTGCATCCAAAAATTTCAGAAAGGTCAGGAGGTGAAACAGATCATGGCACAGGTAGTTGTAAGAGAAAACGAAAGTTTAGAAAGCGCTTTAAAAAGATTTAAGCGTTCTTGCGCTAGAGATGGAGTAATGTCCGAACTTAGAAAAAGAGAGCATTATGAAAAGCCCAGCGTAAAGAGAAAGAAAAAGTCAGAAGCCGCAAGAAAGAAGGCGAAGAAATTCTAATGACAATTAAAGAACAATTAACTAACGATTTTAAAGAAGCAATGAAATCCAAGGATGAAATTGCAAAGAATACGGTGAACTTAGCTCGTGCAGCCATAAAGCAATATGAGGTTGACAACAGAGAAGAGTTAGATGAAGCCGGAGTCATAAATATCCTGACTAAGCAAGTAAAAATGCGTAAAGATGCACTTGCAGACTTTGAAAAGGCCGGTCGAACAGACTTGCTGGAAAGCTATAACAAAGAGATTGAAGTTTTAATGAAATATCTGCCTAAGCAGCTTACCGGTGATGAAATCCTGAAGATTGTTCAGGAAACAGCTTCTCAGCTTTCCATTGAAAGCGGAAAACAGAATCTGGGAAAACTCATCGGAGCAGTAATGCCAAAAGTAAAAGGTGTAGCTGATGGCGGGGAAGTCAAAAAAGTCATAGAACAATTTTTAGGTTAAAACTGTAGCCTTACATTTTAAAAGTGTAAGGCTTTTTTAATAGTAAATTTATCAATGACAATAACTTAATTTGAAAGAAAATAACAAAGAGCAAATGTTTCAATAAATCTATATATTTATGGAACACTTTGGTAAAAAATTCTGTCTAAGATAAATAATAAAAATATAAATAAAAATGATATTTTAAATATAAAAAATTAAAATTTTTGGTAGAATTTTCTTGCTTGATATATTATAATAGAACAAATTTATAGGTTTACAAAATACTTATATTTATTAGAAAGGAACTTTTCTATGGAAAAGACAATTAAATATCTATTGGCTATCACTTTAATATGGGCGGCAACCGTTTTTCCTGCAAATGCGGCCCCCCTTTATGACACCATAATTGGGCGTAATTCTATTCCTATGCAATACGAAAATGTGACTTACTTTCAAGAAGGATTGGCCGGAGTTCAGGTTCGGGAAAAGTGGGGATTTATCGATAAGAATGGCAGGATGGTCATTGAGGCAAAGTATGACCTTGTTCGCAATTTTCAAAACGGGTTGGCCATAGTAGTAGAAAACGAAAAATGGGGTGTCATTGACAAATCCGGTAAAGTGGTAGTTCCTTTTATTTACGATTACATCAACGATTATTCGGAAGGGTTGGCGGCGGCAACTAAGAATGAAGAGGGCTACGTCATTGATACCCTTGGAAATGTTGTCTTTAAGACAAACCTAACTCTCATTGGCAGCTTTAGCCAAGGTGCCATCTTATGTCAGGATGAGAATGACCTCTGTGGAGTTTTAGACAAAACCGGAAAAGAAATTTTAGCGCCTATATACGAATCCTATGCGTTTATGGGATTTCAGGAAGGCTTAGCGCCGGTACGTATTGATGACAAATGGGGTTATATAGATACAAAAGGGAATTTGGTAATTCCCAGTATATTTGATGGCGTAGCAGGGTTTAATGAAGGCCTTTCTATCGTTCAGATGAATGGTCTATGCAGTGTCATTGATAGAACCGGAAAACTCGTGTTTCAGACTAAGTACCCCAGATCCTACTCGGAAGGATTCCGGGAAGGCTTCATGATTGTAGGAACAGAGGATATTAAATTTGGGTACATGGATAAAAATGGAAATCTTATTACACCTGTCAAATATGATTGGCCCATCTCATTTAAAGAGGGACTGGCAGGCACTGTTTTAGGTGATAGAATTGGCTTTATTGATAGGACGGGAAAAGAAGTTATCCCCATCAAATACGAAACAGGAAGCTATGGTGAATTCAACGAAGGGTTGACATCTGTGAAGTTAAACGAAAAAATGGGTTACATCGATCAGACGGGAGAGGTTGTAATTCCTTTTGATTATGACGAAGCCACCCTTTTTAGTGAGGGCTTTGCCCCTGTAAAAAAAGGAGACTTATGGGGATTCGTCAGTGTGGAGAGAGTGCAAAAAAATCAAGAAATCAAAGCTAAGTCAACCGCTTCTCACGTTTATGTAAACGAAGAGCAAATATCCTTAGAAGCCTATAACATCGATGGAAATAACTATTTCAAGTTGCGAGATTTGGCCATGGTGCTCAATGAAACGGAGAAACAATTTGGGGTAGGTTGGGATAATGGAAAGAAGGTCATCCTTTTAACTTCCCATGAGCCATATGTTTCCGTGGGTGGTGAAATGGTACAAGGAGATGGTACGGCAAAGGTAGCTAAAAAGAACACATCCACCATTTACTTAGACGGTAATGTGTTGGAGTTGCAAGCATACACCATCAACAACAACAATTATTTTAAGCTTCGAGACATTGGAAAAGCCTTTGATATTGGCATCCTTTACGATTATTCCACCAATACCATCAAAATTGATACCAAAAGGGGATACATAGATTAAATTTAAGAGAATTATACTGTTGAGCGATACATGTACATATAGAAAACAGGGAAAACTTACACAAGGTAAACAGGGAAAACTTACACAAGGGTAAACAGGGAAAACAACTTACACAATGAGTAAACAGGCGAATATCAGGAGTAGGATATGAAGAGTAAAGCAAAAGGTCTAACTATAACATTTTTAGTATTTTTGGTGGTAGGAGTTTTGGCATTTACAGCTTTTGGCTATGTGGTCAAAAAGATAGCGGACAAGCCTATTACTGCGGAAACAGAAGTAGAGGTTGCGGATTTAGAATTTCTCACCACAAATCCCAACAGTCCTTTTGCTGATTTATATAAAGATTCAAAGAAGATCAATATTTTGGTATTGGCCCTCAATACAAATTTAACGGACACCATGCTTTTAGTAAATTATGATAAGAAAACCCAGGATACCTACTTGATTTCCTTACCCAGAGATACCTTTTACGAGCGGGATAAATCTCACTCGGTCTCAGAAAAAAGATTGAATGCTGCCTATCAAGGGAAGGTGGAAAATACGGCTAAAGCAGTAAGTGACATTCTGTGTGATATACCCATCAACTATTATGTAGTGGTGGATTTTGAAGGAATTGCCAAAATTGTGGATGCCATAGGGGGAGTTCCCATGGAGATTCCTTTTCATATGTATTACAATGACCCCTATGACGACCCTCCTTTGCATATCGATATTCCTGAGGGATCTCAGCGGCTCAGTGGAGAAGATTCAGTGAAGTTTTTAAGATTTCGCCATGGTGATCCGGGATACCCCAGTTATCCCATGCAGGATTTGGACAGAACCCTTGCCTTACAGGCATTTGTGAAATCCGCCATTCGAGAAAGCTTGGGCATCAATCTCATTAAGATCGCCAATGTGGCCTATAACAACGTTCGTTCCAATATGACCCTGGGAAATCTTACAAGCCTATTGACCTCTGCCATAGGGTTTGATACAGAAAAAATCAGCAGCTGCAACTTACCGGGAACTGCTGAGGGGAATTACCCTTGGTATTATTACAGGGATGATGAAAAGATTGAAGCACTGATCCGAAGTATATACGAGCCCAAGCCTGAAGAGGAGGCCGTAACCGATGGTGCCATAGAATAAAATCCCTATTTTAAAAAGATTCCCTTACAATATTATAAAAATTTATATAGGGTATTGGACTTGATCTGATATGCTCACTTTTAGAAATAAACTTGGTTTACTTAAAAGATTAAAAGAAATAAACACGGTTTACTTAAAAGTCTAAAAGAGCATATCTTTTTTTGTTATTTTCCCGCCTCTTCTCTCATAAAATGTTAATGGAAAAAAATATTTAAAATTGAAACCTGCAAAGGAGAACTTTTTCATGTCCATTTTCGATGAGTTAATATATGATTTTGAATTAAAGCGATCCAGAGTATTGGTCAGCAGCAATCTGGCCATTATTGACAACGTCCAGAAATTGGTTTTAGTCAGCGAGAACTCCATCGTAGTGAGCAATGGAAAAGAATTTACTTCCATAACTGGAAGTAATCTTTTGATAAAGGAATTGGGCGAAGAGAGAATGCGCATAAAAGGAACCATAGAAAAGGTGGAAATCTATAAAAACGGAAACGATAAGAGCGCAAAAGGGGAGGGGCAAAATGGCTAGGGGAAACAGCTTTTCCGAACATCGGAAGACAATTAAAATTGAAGGGTTTAAGCTTCATCATTTGCTATCCGTCTGTGCAAAGGAGGACATTTATTTTTTAGATGTAATCATGGTAAGCTCTATGGAATTGCAGGCAACCGTCAAAGAAGGGGACTACCCCAGACTTTTAAGGCTAGCCAGAAATCAATATAAGGTTACTGTCCTTAGGGACAAAGGGTATAGACCTGCTATAAAAAGCCTTTTGAGTAAAAAATCCATGGTGGTAGGGGTATTAATTTTTATATTTTTTCTCTATTTACAAGGGCTGTTTATCTCTGAAATCAGAATCACGGGCTACGAACAAAATACAGAAACCTATGTGAGAGAGAAGCTAAAAGAAGCAGGAATTTATGAAGGCTGCAGAAAAAACTTTGATATCGGAGAAATCAAGGCTCGACTTTATTCGGAACTGGGAAATGTTTCCTGGGTAGGAATAAATGTAAAAGGTAATCTGCTAAATGTAGAAATTGTAGAAACTCCATTTATCGAAAAGAAGGTTTCTTCTCTGGTTCCTTGCAATATCGTGGCCAAAAAATACGGAATGGTGGAGCATACAATTGCCAGAATGGGTCGCCCCGTGGTTACAGATGGTGCATTTATCGCTCCGGGGGAGACTGTCATATCCGGTATTTACCCCATAGAAAGCACCGCCTATGGTACACCGGAAAGCCAAATGGCGGAAAGATATGTTCACGCTGAGGGAGAAGTCATAGCCAGAGTTCCCTATCATTACGGCTTTTACATAGACAAATATGACCTTATCAAGGAGCCTACGGGAAAAAAAATCTATGGATTTAATCTAAGGATTGCAGATTTTCAAATAAATACTGTTGATACCTTTGCAAATTGGGAAAGCTGGGTATATAATGAAATGAAGCTTTTAGAAATCAGAGCCCCTTTTTATTTACGTTTATCCTGGGGCAAAGGTTCAGAGGTGGAACTAACGAGAAAAGAACGAAGTCAAAAGGATATTGAAAAAAATGCAAATCAAATTTTGAGAACCTTTATGAAAAAAAATATTTCGGAAACCTCGGAAATTTTAAATAAAAGTTTGAAGTTTAACCCAAAAATCAATATAATAGAAGTAAGTGCTCTCGTTGAGGTTAGAGAGGATATTGGCACAGAGGAGGAAATTGCTATTGGAACACCCGCAGAACAATGAAATTAGAATGAAAATTGATGAAGAAGACGGTTTAAACCAACTTTTCGGCAACCTGGATGGAAACCTGAACATCCTAAAGGAAAGCTTTGATGTAGAGCTTGTTTTAAGGCAGGATGAAATTCTCATTCAGGGTAAGGATGCAGAGTCTGTCGAAAAGCTTTTGGAAGAGTTATTATATATCATACGTTCAGGAGAAACTCTGGATACACAGAAGATCCATTACGTGATTAACCTTCATAAGGAGGGAGTCTCCTACAGAAACACCAATACCCACCAGGATATTATTTGCTTTACTCACAGAGGAAAGCCTCTTAAGGCAAAAACCTTTGGACAGGCCTCCTATGTAAAGAGCATCAGGGCAAAGGATGTAGTCTTTGGAGTAGGACCTGCCGGCACAGGAAAAACATATATCGCAGTAGCCATGGCCATCAGTGCCTTTAAAAACAAAGAGGTGTTGAAAATTATCTTGGCTCGCCCTGCTGTGGAAGCGGGAGAACGATTGGGTTTCCTACCGGGGGACCTTCAGGAAAAGGTGGATCCGTATTTACGCCCCCTTTACGACGCACTGTATGAAATTTTGGGTAGGGAAAGTGCTTTGAGACTGAAGGAAAAGGAAGTCATTGAGGTGGTGCCCTTAGCATATATGAGGGGCAGAACCTTGGACAATTCCTTCATTATATTAGATGAAGCCCAAAATACTACGAGAGAGCAAATGAAGATGTTCCTTACCAGGTTGGGTTTTGGATCAAAGGCTGTGATTACAGGAGATATTACCCAGGTTGATTTGCCTAAAGGAAAAGAATCAGGGCTGATTCACGCTATCCGTGCTTTAGAAAATGTGAATGGAATTGATTTCTGCTTTCTAAAGGATGTGGACGTGGTGAGGCATCCTTTAGTGAAAAAAATCATCAATGCTTATGATAGATATGAAAAACAATTTAATGATGAAGATGAGGAGTAAGGGCTATGAACATTACATTCAGCGAAGACAGAATGCCTGGGCAAAAAGTGGTGGATTCCATGATTCGGGCAGGAGAAGCAGTGGCAATTGAAGAAGGATTTGACCCATCTAAAATCGACGTAAGTGTTTCTTTTGTAAGTCAAGAAGAAATCAAAGAACTTAACGGTATTTATCGTGGAAAAAATTCTGTTACGGATGTATTATCCTTTCCTCAGTATGAAGACGATGAGCCTATTCCAACGGACAAGCCTGTGCTTATAGGCGACGTAGTCATCTGTCCCGAGCAGGCATTGCTCCAAGCGGAAGAGTACGGTCACACAGGTGAGCGGGAGCTAGTGTACTTATTCGTACATAGCCTGTTCCACCTTCTGGGGTATGACCACCAGGAAGAATCCGACAGGTTGGAGATGCGTGAAATGGAAGAAAAGATTATGAAATCCATAGGTCTGGTAAGAGACTAAAGAATAATTTTATTAGGCATAATGATAAAAAGTATTATTTAAACTTAGCTTTAAATTGAATATTTTTATAAGCTTAATATCTATAATATCTATAATATTTACCAGAACAAGGAATTGCAAGGAGGTAAACGTGGAGTATTCTCAATTATATCAAATTGCAGTGGAGATGCTGCCCAAGGCATACGCCCCCTATTCAGGCTTTCAAGTAGGTGCGGCTCTTTTGACGGATACGGGAGAAGTGTTCACAGGTGTCAATGTGGAAAACGCTTCCTTTGGTGCCACTATTTGTGCTGAAAGAACTGCATTTGTCAAAGCTGTATCTGAAGGTTATAGAAGCTTTAGAGCCATAGCCGTAGCCTCTTCAGGAGGAGAAGCGTATCCCTGTGGGATTTGTAGACAATTTATGTTTGAATTTGGTGATGATTTGGACATCATCACTAGTGTTACAGGGGAAGAGCTGCACGTTGCAAAGATAACGGAGCTTTTGACCCATGGATTTAGATTGGAGAAATAAGATTAGATGAAATCAGGCTTTGTGAGCATTATCGGCAGACCCAATGTGGGGAAATCCACCTTATTAAACAGCATTTTAGGCGAAAAGATCGCCATTACAACAGATAAACCACAAACTACCAGAAACAGTATCAGGGGCATCTATACCAAAGGTCAACAGTGCCAGATGGTATTTCTCGATACCCCGGGAATCCATAAACCCAGAACTAAGTTAGGTAACGCAATGACAGAGATGGCTTTAAACACCTTTCACGAGGTGGATGTCATCCTATTTTTGGTTGACGACAGCCTTTCCGCAGGACCGGGGGATGCCTACATCACAGACCTTTTAAAGGAAGTAAATACTCCGAAAATTTTATTGATCAATAAGATGGATACCATGAATCCGGAAAAGTATAAAACTATCTATGAAGAATATGACAAAATGGGTATTTTTCAGGAAATCATCGGCATTGTTGCAAAAGATGGTCAGAATGTGGATGTGGTTTTAAACACATTGGAAGGGTTTTTGACAGAAGGTCCCATGTATTTTCCTGAGGATATGGTGACGGATCATCCGGAAAGGTTTATTGTAAGCGAAATCATCAGAGAAAAGGTACTTTTATTTTTAGAAGAGGAAGTGCCTCATGGAGTGGCCATCGATATAGAGAGTTATGAAGAGGGAACTAAGCTGACCAAGATCGGTGCAATCATTTACTGCGAAAAGAAATCTCACAAAGGCATTATCATAGGAAAAGAAGGAAAGAAGCTAAAGGGAATCGGGAAGAGTGCCCGTTTGGAAATGGAAGGTCTTCTGGGCACAAAGGTGTTTTTGGAGCTCTTTGTAAAGGTGAAGGAAAACTGGAGAGATAATGATTTTGCTCTCCATAGCTTTGGGTATAAGAGTTAGAACCGGAAAAAAGGTAGGAAATGTATACAGATACAGAGGGGTTGGTCTTTAAGCAAATTAAAACCACCAATGGTCGCAGAATGATTTTATTGTTCTCTAAAAAATTCGGTAAGATCAGCGCAGGAACCAACATCAACGAAAAAGGAAAGGGGAAGGCGGCCTTGGCCATGAGACCCTTTACCTACGGTAGATATGAGCTCTATAAAAACAGAGACATGTTTCATATCAACAGCGGTGAAGTGATCCAAAGTTACTTTAAAATTGGTGAGGATGTTGAAAAATATATGGCATGCTCATATATTTTAGAATTTACGGAGAGACTATTAGAAGAAGGAGCGCCATCTCCAAAGCTTTTTGAAACCTTGGTGGACTTTTTTCAAATCATGGAGGTTAGAACGAAAAAATACGAAACCATTGTGGTGGCTTTTACTATCAAAGCTTTGCAGATCACAGGATGTATGCCGGAACTTAATGTCTGTGTCCGTTGTGGCTCTAAGGAAAAGCCGGACTATCTGGATGTGAAAAATGGGGGGGGATTATGCATAAATTGCCTTCAAAAGATTCAAAATTTGGAAAATGAAACATTGATTTTTAAAAATAGCTTTGATATAATCAATATATTGCAGTATATTTCAGAAAACTCTGTAAAAAATTTTAAAGGTTTAGCTTTAAACGACAATGCATTATTATATCTGCAAAAGATTCTTAAATTATATATAGCCTATCATCTTGATATTAGTAACCTAAAAAGTGAAAACTTTATCAATCTTAATTCTTAAAAAACCGATTAAATCGGATGAAAGTGAGGTATTTAAATGGAAATTACATTAGAAAAAATTGAATTGGTGAAAGACAGAACAGGTGTAAGTTATAAGGAAGCAAAGGAAGCCTTGGAAAAAGCCAATGGAAGTGTTGTGGATGCCATCATCGATATCGAGGAATCCATTGATTTTACTGCAAAAGGAAACTTAGGTGACAAAGTAAACTCCGTTGTGGAAAAGGTAAAGGAAGCTGTTAAAAAAGGAAATGTTTCCAAAATCAGCATTAAAAAGAATGATGAAACCGTATTGAATTTACCTGTAAATGTAGGGATTGTAGGCACTGTGATTGCTCCCTGGGCTGCTGTAGCCGGAGTCATCGCTTGCTTTGGTACTAAATGTGTTATCGAATTGGTGAAGGATGATGGAGAAATCATCGATATCAGCGATAGAGCTAACGATGCTTTTGCCGCTGTGAAAGAAAAGGGATCCGTCATGGCAGATGAAGTTAAGTCAAAGAGTGCTGATGTAATCTATACAGTAAAGGACAAAGCTTCTGAAACAATTCACAATATGACCAGCAAAAAAGATGATGACAGTCATGATGAAGTAGAATACGAAGATTAAATATAAACGATAATTAAGAAAAAGTAAAGAAGGCGGTAAGTAATAATGAGCAACAACTTTTCCATGGATAAAATTACAGCATTAGCAAAGTCCAGAGGCTTTGTGTTTCCGGGTTCCGACATATACGGTGGCTTGGCAAACACATGGGATTATGGTCCCGTAGGCGTGGAACTGAAGAATAATGTTAAAAAAGCATGGTGGAAAAAATTTGTGCAGGAATCCAAGTTTAACGTAGGACTGGATGCGGCCATCCTGATGAATCCCAAGGCTTGGGTAGCGTCAGGTCACGTAGGAGGATTTGCAGATCCCCTCATCGACTGTAAAGGCTGCAAGGCCAGATTCAGAGCTGATAAGCTGATTGAGGATTTTATTAAGGAATCAGATCAGATGACAGTAACCGTAGATGGTTGGTCCAATGAAAAGTTGGAGGGCTTTATAAAAGAAAAAAGCATCCCTTGTCCTGACTGCGGAAAATCTGACTTTACTTCCATTAGGAAGTTTAACTTGATGTTTAAAACCTTTCAGGGTGTCACAGAGGACTCTCAGGCAGAAATCTATCTGAGACCTGAAACAGCCCAAGGAATCTTTGTAAACTTTAAAGCTGTTCAGAGAACCTCCAGAAAGAAGATTCCCTTTGGAATTGCCCAAGTGGGAAAATCCTTTAGAAATGAGATAACTCCTGGGAACTTCACCTTTAGAACCAGAGAATTTGAGCAGATGGAACTTGAATTTTTCTGCAAGCCCGGCACAGATTTAGAGTGGTTCAGTTATTGGAAGGATTATTGCCAGAACTGGTTATTAAGTTTGGGAATGAAGCCCGAGAACATCAAAATGAGAGATCACGAAAAAGAAGAATTATCTCACTACAGCAATGCTACCACGGATATCGAATACCTCTTCCCCTTTGGTTGGGGTGAGCTTTGGGGCATTGCCGACAGAACAGACTTTGACCTGAAACAGCATATAGAGCATTCCGGTCAGGATATGAGCTATCAGGATCCTGAGACCAATGAAAAATACGTACCATATTGTATCGAACCTTCCTTAGGTGCCGATCGTGTTACTTTGGCATTCTTGGTGGAGGCTTATGATGAAGAGGTGTTGACAGATGCCAACGGAAAAGAGGATGTGAGAACTGTTATGCGCTTCCATCCTGCATTGGCTCCTTTTAAGGCAGCAGTGTTGCCACTGACCAAAAAACAATGCGATTTAGCAGAAAAGATTCATGAAGACCTATCTAAGCATTTTATGGTTGACTACGATGTACCAGGTAGCATTGGAAAACGCTATAGAAGAGGGGATGAAATTGGAACACCTTTCTGCATAACCGTGGACTTTGACACAGAAAATGATCAATGTGTAACGGTAAGAGACAGAGATACCATGGATCAAGTGAGAATTCCAATCGCAGAACTGAAATCCTATATAGAAGAAAAGCTGATATTTTAATCAATTACATTTGGAAAAAATGGTAATACCCATTTTTTCCAAATGACTTTTATAAGATACAGAAGGAGTGAAAACATGGGAAAAAAATTTGTTTATCTTTTTAGTGAAGGAAATGGATCCATGAGGGATTTATTAGGTGGAAAAGGTGCTAATTTGGCAGAAATGACCAGTTTGGGAATGCCTGTACCTCAAGGATTTACCATTACAACTGAGGCCTGTACTCAGTATTATAACGATGGAGAACAAATCAACGACGATATTCAAAAAGAAATCATGACGTACATAGGAGAGATGGAAAAGATTACAGGAAAGAAATTTGGGGACTTAGAAAATCCGCTGTTAGTTTCCGTAAGATCCGGATCCAGAGCATCCATGCCCGGAATGATGGATACCATATTAAATTTAGGTTTAAATGATGTAGTTGTAGAAAGCTTTGCTAAGAAGACAGGCAACCCACGTTTTGCTTATGACTCTTACAGAAGATTTATTCAAATGTATTCTGACGTAGTTATGGAAGTGGGCAAGGCTTACTTTGAAAAGCTCATCGATGAGATGAAGGAGAAGAAAGGCGTAACTCAGGATACAGAGTTGGATGCCAATGACTTAAAAGAGCTCGCTAGACTTTTTAAAGAAGAATATAAGTCTAAGATTGGTGCAGATTTCCCGGCAGATCCTGTAGAACAGCTCATGGGAGCCATTAAGGCAGTATTCCGTTCATGGAACAATCCACGAGCCATCTACTATAGAAGAATGAACGATATCCCCGGAGATTGGGGTACAGCCGTAAACGTGCAAGCCATGGTATTTGGAAACATGGGAGATACCTCCGGTACAGGAGTAGCCTTCTCCAGAAACCCATCTACAGGAGAGCCAAAGCTTTACGGTGAATATTTGATGAATGCACAGGGAGAGGACGTAGTAGCCGGTGTTCGTACTCCTTTGACCATAGATCAACTAAAGGATCAAAATCCTGCGGTATATAATCAATTCTGTGAAATTGTAGACCGCTTGGAAAAACACTACAGAGATATGCAGGATATGGAATTTACCATAGAAGAAGGCAAGCTTTATATGCTTCAAACCAGAAATGGTAAGAGAACTGCAGCTGCTGCTTTAAAGATTGCTTGTGATTTAGTGGATGAAAAGATGATTACAGAAAAAGAAGCTGTAGCCATGATTGATCCTAAGCAGTTGGATGCTCTGTTGCACCCACAATTTGATGCTACTGCATTAAAGGCTGCACAACCTATCGGAAAAGGACTTCCTGCATCACCGGGTGCTGCTTGCGGTCAAGTTGTGTTTACGGCAGAGGATGCTACTGATTGGACTGTAAACAAAAAAGCCAAGGTGATCCTTGTAAGATTGGAAACTTCACCTGAAGATATCGAAGGAATGCATTATGCAGAAGGAATCCTTACAGTTCGAGGCGGTATGACTTCTCACGCCGCAGTAGTAGCCAGAGGAATGGGTACTTGCTGCGTATCAGGATGTGGTGAAATCGCCATCGATGAGCACAACAAAGTATTCACTTTGGGCGGAAAGACCTTTAATGAAGGAGATTATATTTCCTTAGACGGTTCCACAGGGAATATTTATGGAGAAGCCATTAAAACGGTGGAAGCTTCCATTTCAGGGGACTTTGACAGAATTATGAATTGGGCTGACAGCATGAGAACTCTAAAGGTTAGAACCAATGCAGATACTCCAAAGGATGCGGCTCAAGCTATAGAATTCGGAGCTCAGGGAATAGGACTTTGCAGAACAGAACACATGTTCTTTGATTCTGAAAGAATTTCTGCCATGAGAGAAATGATCGTTTCTAGCACAGAGGAACAGCGAAGAGCGGCTCTTGCCAAGCTGTTGCCTATGCAGCAAACCGACTTTGAAGGTATTTATACAGCTATGAAGGGTTATCCTGTTACTATTCGTTTCTTAGATCCACCTTTACATGAATTCCTGCCAACAGAAGAAGGAGATATCGAAGCTTTAGCCAAGGATATGAACATTGAAGTAGCTGAGTTAAAGCAAATCATCTCTTCTCTCCACGAGTTCAATCCAATGATGGGACACAGAGGATGCAGACTGGCAGTATCTTATCCTGAAATCGCTGAAATGCAGACCACCGCTGTGATTCAAGCAGCATTAAACGTTCAAAAGGCACATCCTGAATGGAAGATGGTTCCTGAAATCATGATTCCATTGGTTGGAGAAGTTAAGGAACTGGCATATGTTAAGAAGATCGTAACAGATACCGCCGATGCTATTATTGCAAGAGAAGGTGCTAACTTAAAATATTTGGTAGGAACCATGATTGAAATTCCTAGAGCTGCATTAACTGCGGATCGAATTGCTACAGAAGCAGAGTTCTTCTCCTTCGGTACCAACGATTTGACCCAGATGACCTTCGGTTTCAGCCGTGATGATGCAGGCTCCTTCTTAGGTTCTTACTATGATAAAAAAATCTATGAAAATGATCCATTTGCGAGATTAGACCAAGAAGGCGTTGGCAAACTGGTAAAAATGGCAGTGGAATTGGGTAAAAAGACCAGACCTGACATTCACTTAGGTATTTGCGGTGAACACGGTGGGGATCCATCTTCAGTGGAATTCTGTCACAATGTAGGTTTACAATACGTTTCCTGTTCCCCATTCAGAGTACCTATCGCAAGATTAGCTGCTGCACAAGCCGCCATAAAAGAGCAGAAACAACCTAAGCAATCAGAGCCGGAAGCAAAAAAAGAAGAACACTTTGACAGCAATGAAAAGTATTTAGGAAACACTTTAGAAAAACATGAAGAAGTTTTAGAAGATGTTACTATTCCTCAGGATGGAAGCTATGAAGTTCACCATCAAGAGGCTGCAAAGGCTGATGAACTATACAAAGAGTTTATTAAAGAATAAATAATAGTAGCATCATAGATAAAACAAAACTACTAAAATTTAAAAAAATATCGGCAAATATTTGCCGATATTTTTTTATTATGACCTCAATATCGTCGGAGACGATATTGAGGTCATATCAAAGAACGTACCTTGCAAAGCGTCGCCCCTTGTGGGCGACAAATGGAAATAGGAATCTTTGATTCCGTCATTTCCACGTTTTTTAAAAATTTTACGCTGTTTCAAAGATTATAATATCATCACCTATCTTTACTATGGAAGACCAGGGAAGTTGAATAAACTCCCTAGAAGACGAAAGACTGAATCTGCTTTTTATTTCAGGAACTAAAATAGCATTAATTTTTCCTGTGCTTTCATCAAAGAGCAACTCCGCACTGGATAATTGTCCATGCCGACTCCCTGTAGAAAGGTTGATAATTTCTTTGTAACCAATATCGCTTAATCTCATAATTGGAAAGCCCCCTTTTCCTTTTTGTTATTGTTTAGATTAAAGTTTCCAAATGTTTTTGACTTTTATAAATTTATTATTAAAAACTAAATTTTATTGATAATTTAAAAAAATTTTTATGATTAATTAATTTTTTAAAAAATAATATGTACTCAAATATGCTATAAAAGCAGTAAAATTTGTAATACTAATAATAATCTTATGATGAAAGGAAGAGGTTTATGAATAATTTGGAAAATCAGTTGGGACAAAATATATCTGATAACAATAGTAATCAATTAGGACAAGGTACAGGACAGTTGGGACAAGGTATTGGACTGGGACAGGGTACAGGACAGTTGGGGCAAGATAAGGGAACTACCACAAAGAGGAAAAGAACCGGTGCTTCCTCCAAGAAATCCGATGATGATCAAGAGGAAGAAAAGGACAAAGGTAAAGATAAGCCAAAATCTCGAAGCAGATCTAAGGACAAGGAAAAGGATGATCAAGAAACCGTTCCTGAGGGAGAAAAGGCTAAAGAGAACATTGATAATTTTGGTGTCTTAAATGATGCTTTCGGATTTCCTTCTGATTTGCAATATTTGACCATTATCGGAAGCGTAGAAGGACATATGGCTTTGCCATCCGATAACAAAACTACAAAATATGAAAATATTATTCCCCTTTTAGTGGCAGTGGAAGAAAATCCAAAAATTAAGGGGCTTTTAACAATATTAAATACAGTAGGAGGGGATGTGGAAGCAGGCTTAGCCTTGTCGGAGTTGATTTCCACACTCTCAAAGCCTACAGTTTCATTGGTTTTAGGCGGCGGTCACAGCATTGGAATTCCTTTGGCTACAGCCAGTGACTATTCCTTTATAGCGGAAAGTGCTACCATGACATTACATCCTATCAGGATGACAGGCATGATCATTGGCTCTGAAGTTACCTTTGATTATTTCCGCAAGACTCAGGAACGAGTCATCGATTTTATTGTAAGAACCTCAGATGCAGATCGGAAAAACATCGAAAAACTTATGAGTGCTACGGGGAATATGGCAAATGATGTGGGAACCATCTTATTTGGTCAGGATGCTGTAAAATGCGGATTGATCAACGAAGTAGGCGGTTTGGATAAAGCGATAAAAAAATTAAGAGAATTGTGTTGACAATATATTTGAATATATGTATAATAATGGAAAAAGGAAGTGATAAGAAAAAATGGAAAATATTACACTTTTGATTTCCTGTTATGATTGGGAATACGGAACTGCATTAAGTAAGGGTATTTCCAATCTACATAGTGAATTTAATGTAATTCTGGAAAAAAAGAAAATAGAAGGGGACGATAACCTTCAAGATAAAGTAGATGAAATCATTCTTCAATCAAAGGACAAGGGGATCAGAGTATTACTGAGTGAAGAGCCCCTATGGGAGATGGATTCTTGTTTTGAGACCCTTAATGAGTCTGAAGAATTTGAGAAGCAATGGGAGGACAAACAAAGACAGCATAAACAAAAAGAAATGCATCAACAGATGGAGCAAAAACAGGGAGATCGGTATAAACAAATTCAGCAAAAACATGATGAGCATGTAGAAGCTTTCTATAAATACAGCAGTGTTTCAGAAATCGCAAAATATTTAAAGCTTTTATATTGTAAAACAATGGGTAGAGCCATTCCCGGCATATCTGATGGGAGTTGCAAAATTGTAGGCTTCTACGGATTATCCGGGGGTTCCGGTAAGACGGTTTTGACCATCGGCACAGGTAGGGAGATCACCCGATTTCGAGAGAAAAAAGTACTTTATATTAACTGGGAAGAGTTTGACAGCAATGATATTTACTTTGATGTGGGGCATGAGTTGGGGGATGAATTACTACAAAAAGGGGTGAAGCAAAGCACAAAGAACTTAAATTACTACTTATACCATCTATTATCAAAGAACCGGCAGCTAATAGATCAGCCAATAGATTGTTTTACTCAGGAAGATGCTTATGGCCTGGAATTTTTTCCATCTTCCTCAGGAAGAAATCCATTAAAATCTTTAAACATAGAAGAAATTCAGAAGTTTATTAAAAATATTTGTCAGAGTGGAAGATACGAATACATATTCATTGATTTCAACAGAGATTTAAGCGAAGAAAACGCTACTCTTTTAAATCTTTGCCATCAAATAGTTTTAGTGAGAGAGGACACTTTGGAATCCAGGGTAAAAGCCAACAAGGTATTTCAATATTTACAAACAGATGGTATTCACATTACAAATCAGAATTGGATATGGGTAAATAACAAGGGGCGATTAGATAATCATGAAATAGACACAAATAGGGAGGAACTTGTCAGGGGTTTCATCTCCCATCCAATAGAAGGTGGAATCACCGTTTTTTTTGATCCTAACGCATTACATATTATGGAAAATAAAATAAATATTTCTATAGAAAATACTTTTGGAATGGGGGTAAAGGAAATTGCAGCAAAGCTTACAGAACTATAGTAACACTTTTTCTGGAAAAATGATTAGGAAAGAAAGGGAAAGAGCATTGATAAAATCCATTAAAGAAGAAGTGAGAGGGTTTATTAATTGCAGTGAAAAGTCACTTTCTGATCATGATGTGCTACAACATATTGAGCAGGTGGTGTTGGAGGATGAGAAGGTGGAATGCCTTGATTTTAAGGCAAAGGAGCAGATAATTAACAACGTTTACTATTCCACAAGAAAGGATTTAGACCTGCTGCATCCCTATGTGGAGGATGAAGATGTGAGTGAAATTATGGTTAATGGCACAGAAAGTATTTTTGTGGAGCGATATGGAAGGTTGACAAGGCTACCCCACCAATTTGAAAGCAGGGAGGAGCTGGAAGAAATTATCCGGAGGATTGCTGCCAAAGTACATAGAGAAATCAATGAACTCAACCCCATTTTAGATGCACGCTTGGAGGATGGGTCTAGAGTGAATGCTGTCTACAAGAATGTTGCGTTGAATGGTCCCATACTGACCATACGAAAGTTTCCCAAGAATCGGATTCAAATGGAAGATCTTTTAAGCTTAGGTACCATCACGGAAGAAGCCGCCCTTTTTATGAAAAAGTTAATTTTAGCGGGTTACAACATCTTTATTTCAGGAGGGACGTCTTCAGGGAAAACCACTTTTCTGAACGTCTTGTCAAATTTTATTCCAAAGGAAGAGCGTATCATCGTCATAGAGGATTCTGCTGAGCTGCAAATTACAGAAATTGAAAATATCGTCAGGTTGGAGTGCAAAAATGGAAATGTGCAGGGAAAGGGGGAAGTGACCATAAAGCAGCTCATCAAATCTGCCTTGAGAATGAGGCCTGACAGAATTATCGTTGGTGAAGTGCGGGGCGCCGAAGTGGTGGATATGGTGCAAGCTATGAATACAGGACACGATGGAAGCCTTTCCACGGGTCACGGAAATTCACCCGAGGGCATGATCTACAGATTGGAGGCCATGTTCCTGCAATCTGCGGATTTTCCCATAGAAGCCATAAGAGGGCAAATTTCAGAGGCTATCGACATCATTGTTCATTTGGGAAGGTTGCCGGACAGAACCAGAAGAGTATTGGAAATATCAGAAGTGGAGGGATATGAAAATGGAAAAGTAAAGCTGAATAAATTATTTTCTTATGAAATAAAGGAGAAAGGAGGGATGTTGAGCGCCACGGGAAATAAACTAAAAAACTGTCATAAGCTTGTGATGAAGGGGGTGGAATTGTGAAGATTTTTAAGTTTGATTGAAAAAAAGTGGAATAAGTTTGTGGTGAAAGGAGTGGATCTGTAAAAATGAAGGGATTGAACATAAATATTATGAATAGCTTAAAGGTAGAGTTCTTTAATAAATTTAGGGTAGATCAAATGAGCAGGAAAGAAATAGGCCGTTATTATGGCATTTCCCTTCCCATCATTTTCATCATTTTTTATCTCTTCTATCATAGCCTAATCCTATGTAATATCAGTTTGGTTTTAGCCATACCCTTGGCTAAATACTATGAAGAGCATTTGGAAAAGGAAAGGAAAAAAACTTTAAATTTACAGTTTAAAGATCTTTTATATTCCATCTCAGCATCGGTGTCAGCAGGTAGGCAAATGACAGAAGCCTTAGAGGAGGGCAGGGAAAATATGAAGATGATCTATCGGCAGGATGCCCCCATCATTTTGGAGTTGGATCATATCATGAAAGGTATTCGAGAAGCTGGATTTTCAGAGGAACAAGCGTTAATAAATTTTTCTAGCCGCTGTAAGCTTGAAGATGTGGAGAATTTTGTAGATACTTATTTAATCTGTAGAACCACAGGAGGTGATGTTGAGAAAGTTGTTTTAAAAGGAGCTCAATTAATTATGGAAAAAATCGCAATTGAAAAAGAAATCATGACAGTAACTTCTCAAAAGAAATTTGAAGCTAAAATTTTAACAGCTATGCCTTTGGGGATGCTAGCTTTGATGCAATTTGTATCCCCGGAGTATATGGCCGTACTTTATGAGAGCTTTGCAGGAAGGTTGGTGATGACTGCAGCTTTATTGGGAATTCTTCTTTCCTATTACTTTAGCTCGAAAATATTGGATATTAGGCTTTAAGAGGTATTAAATTTGTTAAGAAAAATCAAAAACAAAATAGAAAGTATGCTGAAACCTGAGAAGAACAATAAAACAGAAAAATTTCTAACAAAATTGAAGAACAATAAAACAGAAGAATTTCTAACAAAATTACTGAAAAAAAAGGTTCCTGAGGAGTTGACAGGAAAAAATGAAGTTTGGCTGATAAAATACCGAGAGAGGTATGGGGAAAAGGACTGTTCTCAAAGGATTTTGTCAGAGCGGCTTAAGCTTTTTAAAACTTATCTTTTGTTGGGAATAGGGATTATTATATTGATCTTTGCAACAATGGTAAATGGGTTCCTCCAAAAGCAAAACTTAAGCGTTGTAACACGTCCTGATTTTGGTGAGTTCCCTAAAAAGGTAACCTTCATGGTTCGGGGAACCTTGGAGAATACGGATGTGACCGTTCCTCTGAAATTTTCCATACACCCTAAGACATTAAGATCAAAGGAAAAGGAACAAGCCATTGAAAACTATGCAAGTAAACTTCCTGAAATCATACTGGGAGAAAATGAATCTCTTTATCACATAACCAACCCTTTAAACTTACAAAAGAGAGACCCTTATACAGGAATCCTTGTGGAATGGAAATCTGAGAATGAGGATGTAATAAGCCATGAAGGAAATGTAAATTTTCTGGGACTTCAGGCAGCAGAGCGAGTGGTTTTACAAGCGGAAGTGACATTGGAGGATATGACAAAAGCATTTTACTTTCCTGTGGTTGTAGTTCCGGACAAGGACAGCAAAAATGTAGCAGCTTCATTAAAAGCTAAGATTTATGATTTAAAACCTATTTTAGAGCAAACAAGCTTTGAAGATTCCTTGATCCTACCGAAAACCATAGATGGAAATGTTCAACTGGAATGGTCTGTAAAAAAGGATGTTATTGCACAAATTGTAATTTTGCTGATGGTTTTGGTGGCCTTTCAAATCTACAGAACTAGATTTCGATCCATTGATAAGGAAATTGAAAATGGGCGACTTTCCATCATGGAGGATTTTCCGGGTATGGTGGACAAGCTTGTGCTTTTGCTCAATGCAGGGTTGGTATTGTCAGGAGCCATGGATAAAATGACTCAGGATTATAGAAGTAGAAGGGCGGTAGGGAAGAGGGAAATTATTCTTTACGAGGAATTGTGTGAAGTAGAAAAGAGGGTAAAAGGAAGTAATGCATCTCTATTAGAAGAAATACAAAAATTTTCAAAAAGAAGTGGTGTACGAGAGCTTATGAGGTTTTCTGCTATCTTATCAGAAAATATTCATAAAGGTGCCGGCTTGTCAGCTAAATTGGAGTCCGAGGCAGAAATGCTTTGGTTGTCTAGAAAGAAGAGAGCAGAAGAGAAAGGCCGTTTGGCCGAAACGAAATTAGCCCTTCCCCTTATGCTCCTGTTGTTGGTGTTCATTATGATCACCATAACGCCGGCTTTGATGGAAATATAACCATTTTAATGATTAGAAAAGAGGTAACTATGTACAAAACAATTAAAAACAACAGTTTTATTCAAAGAGTAAGCAGCAGTATCAATAATAAAAAAGGAATGGAAATGGTGCAAGTAGCCATTTTGGTTGCCATCGCCATAGGGTTAGGATTGATCTTTAAGGACAGAATTGGAGAGTTCGTTTCTACAACCTTTGATAGTTTAATGAACAGTAAATTTTAATGTTGTTTAGAAAATTTATAATGAAAACCATAATTTTGCTGTTCAGCAAATCTTTAGGAAACATAAATTTGCTTTTCAAAAAATCTTTAAAGAGAGCCGAAGATTCACTATTAAAAAAATCTAAGAGGAAAGTCATTTGTTTTTTTAAGGACAAGAAGGGAACTGCTATGGTGGAAGCTACCATAGCAATCCCTATCATCTTTCTTTCTCTAATGGCTGTAATAAATTTAGAGATTAATATGTACCAGAAAATAGAGGTTCAGACTAAACATCATAAAGAGATACGAGAAGAAAAAAAGGAGTTTGTAAGCGATCATGTACGTAAAATCGATTTTGTTCTCAATATTACAGAATAAAAAAGGATCCACTACGGTTTTTATGACTTGCGTTATATTGAGCATGGTTTTGGTATCAGGTTTTTTTCTGGAAGCAGCATCAGGTCTTGCGGCTCGCAGCATAGGTGAAGGAACTTTGGACTTGGCATCAGAGTCTCTTCTTACTGAGTATCACAAAAACTTAAAGAACCATTATGGATTACTGGCATTCCATGGAGAAAAGGAAACGATGGAGGAAAAGCTCATGCTCTATGGCAATGCCACATTTCAAAATAACTATCCAAAGAAATCGAAGGATAAAAACCTAAATTTAATCCGCTTAAACATGGAAAAGGCCACCATAGACTTGACGGGATTTTCATTAACACAGCCGGATTTATTTGAGGAAGAGATTGTACGATATATGAAATATAAGGGGGCCTCCATAGCGGCTGATCTAATTTTAGGAAATTCATTTAATAAGGAAATCGCAGATAGCAAGTCATTACAAAGGGACAAGCAATCAGAGACAGAGCAATTGGAAAAATCCTTACGAAACAGTGAAAAGGAGGAAGGAAAATCAGAAGAAGGAGCGGGGGCAGGAGATGCAAATAATAGGAATAATGATGAAGGAAAAGGAGTTGGTGGCAATAAAGATGAGGAAAAAGCAGGTGATGGCGGTAAGGCTGAGGATGAACGGATAGCAAAAGAAGGGAAAAAGAAACTAGAGCTATTAAAGGAATACACAGATCAACTGTTAAACGGAAGCATTGAGTCAGATAGCAATCAAAATGAAGATGTGGTTTTAAGGAATGAAAAAATCATTTATTTTCTACCATCTCAAAGGATGGATTCTGTAGGAAATGCTCCTATGACAGGAAATCAGGGTAACAACTTAATTGTCGGTCAGTACATACTAAGTACTTTCAAAAATGGAATTACTGAACAAGGTACTAGGAGCAGCTTTTTTCAAAATGAAGTAGAGTATATCTTAGCAGGAGGGTTTGAAGACTATAAAAACTTTCAAACTGTAAAAAGAGAAATTGCATTGATGAGGACCGCCTTAAACATGAGTTATATTTATTCCAACCCCACCATGTTAAGACAAGCTACCACAGCAGCATCAGCCCTCACCCCCGGTCCATGGGTGCCACTGACACAGTTAGTTTTGGTAGGGATTTGGTCAGGTGTGGAGGCGTACAATGATTTGGATTTGCTGTTATCAGGAAAAAAGGTGCCTTTTTTAAAGACAGAAAGTAGTTGGGCTACAGACATAGACAGCATCCTAAAAGGGGTATATAAAGGAGACTCACAGGAAGGTGGAAAAAGTGGATTGGATTACAAGGGATATTTGGCTATTCTGTTGGCTACCAACGGAAGAAGCAACAATTTATTGCGTACCATGGACTTAATCCAATTAAATATGAAGGGTTTGGATGATGAAACCTTTCTGTTAGAGGAGTATTTTGTAGGATTTCAATATAAGGCTGAACTAAAAAAGATCAGCGGATTCTTTGGAATCATGGGATCCGGCTTCAGAGATGGTGAGATAGAAGGGGTAGTTAGATATTGATAAAAGAAGTGAAGTGAGGCACTTGAAGAAAAGGGGAAGTGCAGATAGTGAAAAGGGACAAGCAAAATTCAGAAGATAAATATTTCATAAGAGAAATCAATTTGATAAAGAGGAAGAACCAAATTGGGAAAAATTAAATTTTCTTTAAATAATTTTATAAAACTCATTAATAAAAAAAGAATTAACAAAAAAGGCTTTATCATATTGGAAACCACCTTAATCCTGCCATTTTTGCTCATAGGAATTTTAACCTTGGTTTATCTTTTGAAGATTCTTTGGATAGAGGAAAGGGCTTTTTTCACCTTTGAAGGCGAAGCCAGAGCTCTTTCCAGAGGAGCCTATTTGCAGGAGGTAACAACAGGAGCAGATCAGATACATTCTGCAACCTTCCCTGTGATACTTACGGGCAAGCTGTATAAGGATCATGAAAAAGATATAAAAAATGTAACCTTAAAGGAGTATCAATATCTGTTTGCAGATAAAGGTTTGACCAATTTAATCTATGCAAAGCTATCTTACGATGTAAATATACGATTGCCTATTCCATTTCAAAGGCAGGCACCTATAGAAAGTGCATTGCTTTTCAGAGGATTCTTGGGGGCAGAGCAGCAATATCCATTTTTGGACTTTGAAGAGATGGAAGAGGAAAAAGAAGTGAATCCCGTATGGGTTTTTCCAAGAGCAGGGGAAAGGTACCATAGGGATACCTGCACCTACATAACAAACCAACCTCGCCAGATGGTGCTGACGGGCGGCTTAAAGAGGAAGTATGACCCTTGTAGCCTTTGCAAACCTGGAGACGTGTCCTTAGGTAATGTGGTGTATTGCTTCACTCGTTCCGGCTCTGTTTATCATCGAGGTTCCTGCTTCTCTGTTGAACGATTTGTAATCGAAATGGATAAAGAAGAGGCTGTTACAAAGGGCTATACCCCATGCATGAAATGCGGAGGAAATTAAATTATGAAGATAGAAGCATTGGAAATTGATGAAACCATAGATTTTGAAGATTTGAGAAGGGAAATGATGAGGGAGGGCGATATAAACAACTATAAAAATAAAATGATGAGTAATTTCCAACAAGTCCACAGTGAAAATAAAATGATGAGTAATTTTCAACAAGTTCACAGTGAAAATAAATTGAATCGGAATGTTGAGGGTATTGACATAAACAGAAATATTAATAGGGATGAGGAAATTGACCATCAAAGAAATATTATTGAAAGTAATACAGAGCTACCGGATAATAATAAAATCAATGCTGAATATTCGGAGATGGGAAGTAAAAGTATTATCAATGAGAAACATGGAGAATTTCACTCAAAATATGAAGAGTTAGACTACAGTAGAAATCTTCAAAGAAAATACGAAGAACTAGGTGGAAAGAGAAGGATGACCATAAACTTTTGTAAAGATGAGTTTTATTCTCATGAAATAAAATATTTGTCTCAAAATAGATCACCGTTTTTAAAGATGAATTTTATTCACCAAGGGGAAACGGTGTGTGCCTATTATGATGTGACAAATTATATTGGTTTTAAACAATATATGGAAATGATTTATCAAAAGGAATGTAATTCCAGATGGGATAGCAATGCCAGATTTAAAAAAGAAGGAGCTATCCTATGTGAGATTATCAGGATATTTTTAGACTCCTTAAAAGTAATAAAAGTAGCAGAAGATTTACTTTTGTTTTCCGACAGCTTTTCTTTATCTTTAGAAAACATCTATGTAAACACTGAAAATCGAGGGGTTAGATTAGCATATATTTCAGAGAAAAAATCTCATAATAAAAATCAGTTAAATCACAATGTTATGGATTTAAGGAAAGATAAATTAAACCACCAGTTATATCATCAGTTTAATAACTCATTTCCGGAAAACAAATTAATAAAGCTTGTTGAGGGTTTTGAACAACTTGGTAATTTCTATGGTGTGGGAATTGCAACTTTAACCAAGCTTAAAAATAGGATTATAATCAATAACCCTGGAATCAACGGCATTATAAATGAAGTGATACTTCTGCATCGAGATTCTGCCATATCCTATGGATTATAATCACATTTTTTTATCATCCAAGAATAAATGTCGAATAATAATACAAAAAATGGTATCACAGAAAAAATTGTTGAAAATTTCTCCAGATATGATACAATTTTAGAAAATAAGCTAACATCCCGATGCTGCTTAAGTATTGGGATTTTTTAAAGATAATCATTTATCAGAAAGGCGGTGGAAGTTATTGATAGCTAAAATAGAAGATGCTGAAAAAATTACATTGCATGGTTTTAACAATTTAACGAAAACCCTTAGTTTTAATATGTATGATATTTGTTATACAAAAACCATTGAGGATAGACAAGCCTATATTGAATATATAGATGAGCAGTATAATGCAGAGAGACTTACCGAAATATTAAAAAATGTATCGGATACTATTGGAGCTAAAATTTTAAATATTGCAGTCCAAGACTATGACCCTCAAGGAGCTAGCGTTACCATTTTGATCTGCGAAGAAAGCGCTCCTCCGGAGTCTTCCGTACAGCAAATGGAAATTGATAATCCTTCTGTGGTAGCACATTTGGACAAGAGCCACATCACAGTACATACTTATCCGGAATATCACCCGGATAATGGAGTATGTACCTTTAGAGCTGACATCGACATTTCCACCTGTGGAGAAATTTCTCCCTTGATCGCTTTAAATTATCTAATCGAGAGCTTTGAAGCGGACATCATGACATTGGATTATAAGGTGAGAGGGTTTACCAGAGACATAACAGGTAAAAAATTATTTATCGATCATAAATTAAATTCTATTCAAAACTACATTTATAAGAGAAATAGAAATAATTATGACATGATCGATGTTAACGTTTATCAAGAAAATATTTTCCATACAAAATGCAAGTTGAAAAAATTTGACATTGATAATTACTTGTTCCATATTACGGAAGAAGAATTGACTGGTCGAGAAATTAAAGAGATTATAACTCGATTAACCAATGAGATGGATGAAATTTTTTATGGCAAAAATCTACCTATTTTTTAGTAATTTATTTATTTGTTTAATTAATTAATTAATTTATTTAATAGAAAGTTTATACTTTTAGCTAATAAAAAATCATATGATAAAGAGAGGAAATAAAATGTTATTAAAAAACAACGACTTATGGTATTCCGAATATTACATGGACGATGATGTGAAATTATCCTTAAACATAGAAGAGGTTCTTCACACTGAGCAATCACCTTTTCAAAAAATTCAAATTTTTAAAAATAAAACTTTTGGAAGGTTTATGGTTTTGGACGGTTATGTGCAGGTAACAGAAAAGGATGAATTCGTATATCACGATATGATTTGTCATCCTGCAATGGCTGTTAATCCCGACATTAAGAACGTTTTGATTATCGGGGCAGGAGATGGTGGTACAGCCAGAGAAGTTTCAAGATATCCTCACATAGAAAAAATCGATATGGTGGAAATCGATGAAGCAGTGGTGCGAATCTGTAAGGAGCATTTACCTACCATGTCCTCAGTGTTTGACAGCGAGCCTCGATTAAACCTCATGTTCAGAGATGGTCTTGCCTTTGTTAAGAATGCACCGGATGCTTCCTATGATTTGATCTTAGTAGATTCCACCGACCCCGAGGGACCGGGAGAAGGGCTTTTCACTGTAGAGTTTTATCAGGATTGCTTCAGAATATTGACTGACAAAGGAATCCTCATCAATCAGCACGAGGGAGCTTTCTATGACGGGGATATTGAAGAGATGAAAAAGGCTCATAAAAAGATTAAAAAAGTATTCCCCATTGCGAAGGTATACGGATTTAACATACCTACCTATGCTTCCGGCTATTGGTACTTTGGATTTGCTTCCAAAGCTTTAGATCCTGTAGCGGATATACAGGATAAAAAATGGGAAACCTTAGGCTTAGAAACCAGATATTATAACACAGAGCTTCACAAAGGTGCCTTTGCATTGCCTAATTATGTGAAAAACATATTGGAATCAGTGTAAGCAGCACTTAAAAAGAGCTTTAAAGAAAGGGGAAACAATGGATCCATATAAACAAATAAAATCTATGGGATTATGGTTGGGAGTTATCGTAATTTTGGTTGGCTCGGTGCTCCTGATTTTTCCTCAAACCATCATCCAATTTTTGGCGGTAATCATAGGAGCTCTGCTATTGCTTACAGGGATTTTTAACGGATTTTCTTTAATAAAAAACAAGACTAAAGGCTTTATTTTAAAGGGATTTGTATCTGTATCTCTAATTGTTTTAGGGATTTACGTGCTGACCAACACTAACGTTACCATTACTTTTATCGGAATTATCATCGGTATTTTTGCAATCCTTTCCGCAGTGGATCGATTTTCTGTGGCAATGGAGCGAAAAAAGTTGGGATTCCCCGTCGGTACTACGGTTGCCTTTGGGGTGATCAATTTGGCTTTCGGTATAGGTATGATGGTAGCCTCTGTCTATGTAATGTCCTTTTTACTGGTGCTAGTGGGAATATACCTGATCCTGGCAGGCATCATGATCATTATTTCTACAAAAATTTTAATGGATTATAAATAAATTTAATTATATTTTCTTCTGTTCCTGAATAAACATAGCATATGTAAATGAAAAAATACAACCATGTTATGAAATGAGGGAACAGAAGATGGGAAGAAACAGTAGATTCAGAAGGAGCAGAAGGAGTACAGGCAGTGGGGTGCTATCCTTGTTTATTGCATTGATCCTGGCTGTAGCCGTCGGTTATACAGGAACAAAGTATCTGGTATATCCTCTTTTGCTTCAAGGGAAAAATTTGGACAATGTTCAAGAGACCGGCAGCCCTGTTGAAGTTGGAGAGCCTCTTGAAACCATTAAGGTTGATGGAACGGAAAAACCCTTAACCACTACCGAAACAGCTACAGCGCCCAATCCTACCACGGGACTTCCTCAGGAAGTAATTTCCGATGGGCAGAATATTCAGGAAAAAGTAAGTGGTTATGCTTTGCAATACGGCGTTTTCACCGATAAGGCAACAGCTACGGAGAAAGTAAAGGAACTGTCCCAAAAAGGTCTTAATGTCTATATCTTTGAAACCAATACAGACTTTAAGGTAATGGGCAATGCCTATCAATCAAAAGAAAAAGCTACCAATGCGTTGGAGGTTCTTCAAAAAGGAGGGGTCAATGTGGAGGTAGTGGATTATTAGGAGCTTACATGATACCCTTATCCACCAGAATGAGACCCAGTACTCTGGATGACTTTGTAGGTCAAAGACATTTTATGTACCAAGGCTCATTGCTTTATAATAGTATAAAAAATAAAACCTTTGATTCTGCCATATTTTTTGGACCTTCGGGAACAGGAAAAACCACATTGGCCAGGATTATTTCCGCAGAAATGGATTCTGAATACAGTGAAATCAACGCTTCTGTGGTAGGCACCAAAGAGTTAAAAGAAATTTTAGAAAAAGCAAAGTTTAAATTTTACGGATTGCAAAATAAAAATACTTACCTTTATGTGGACGAGTTTCACAGATGGAATAAGCTACAACAGGATTCTTTACTAAAAGCTTTGGAAGAAGGGGTGATTCGGTTTATCGGCAGTACCACTGAAAATCCCTATTTCTCCATCAATAATGCAGTCCTCAGCCGGATCGGATCCATTTATGAGTTTAAAAGGTTAAGTACCGACGATATTTATCAGGTTTTAGTGAAAGCTCTGGAGGATCAGGATCGGGGCTTAGGAAAGCTAAACATACGTTATGATGAGGATGCATTGCGGATGCTGGCGGATTTGTCGGGAGGAGATGCTAGAATCGGACTAGATACTCTGGGTTTTATATCGGAAAACATTAAAATCGGTGGTATGTTGGACAAGTCGATGGTAGGTGAGGCCATGCAGCGCCAAACAACCTTTTACGATAAAAAAGAAGATAAGTACAATTTACTTTCTGCTTTGCAAAAATCCGTTCGGGGAAGCGACCCTCATGCGGCGGTACATTATTTGGCCAGACTGATAGATGGCGGGGCAGATGTAAATACCATCGGCAGAAGGCTACTGGTCATGGCCAGTGAAGAT
Source organism: uncultured Anaerovorax sp. (assembly GCA_964461765.1). Taxonomy (GTDB): domain Bacteria; phylum Bacillota; class Clostridia; order Peptostreptococcales; family Anaerovoracaceae; genus JAVVUJ01. The sequence continues at coordinate 897 of CAYWVS010000021.1, read as the reverse complement.
ATTGGAATGGCTTATCCCGGTGCCATCTCCGTAGTGACAAGCTGTGTGCAGGGAGCTCAGATGGTAGGACTGCCGGAGGCGTCCATATTGCTTTCTCAGGCGGTTATATTGTTGGCCTCGTCTCCTAAATCCAATGCAAGTTGTATGGCACTGGGAAAGGCTATGCATGATCTGCATACCATGACCATAGATGACGTTCCCGATCATTTAAAGGATGCTCATTATTCAGGAGCGAAAAAACGGGGGATCGGATTAGACTACAAATATCCTCATGCTTATGGAGGATACGTGAAGCAGCAATATTTACCGGACAATCTGCATAAAAAGGGAACCCGATATTATGAACCTACAGAAAATGGAAAGGAAGGGGCTTTTAAAAGATTTTTGGAAAGCTTAAAGGATAAATGATACAGTTAGCAAAAAATTCCGGGTTTTGCTTTGGCGTCAGGGAGGCCATTAAAAATACGGAGGATGCCTTGGAGAAGTATGGAAGCACCGGTCGGAAAATCTATACTTGCGGTCCTTTGATCCACAATAAATCCGTAACAGGGGAATTGGCGGAAAAAGGGGTTTCTATTTTGGAGGATTTGGCTGAGGCTCAAGAAGGTGATTTGGTCATCGTCAGATCTCATGGAGAGACAGAAGCTTTTTACAGGGAAGCGACCCGTAGAAACATAGAAATTTTGGATGCCACCTGCCCCTTTGTGAAAAAAATACAAGCTCTGGTTCATCAGGCAAAAAAAGAAGGCAAAAAAATAGTAGTTATTGGCAACAAGGATCATCCCGAAGTTGTAGGAATTAACGGATGGTGCGATAATGAAGCTTTCATTATCAACGATATATCACAAATAGATAATATTGCTAAGGATAATTTATTCTTAGTGGCTCAAACTACAA
>CAYWVS010000020.1:0-43642 GCA_964461765.1 uncultured Anaerovorax sp. | reverse complement strand
TCTGCAAAACCTTTATTCCCCAGTTCAAATCTGGGTGTCGCCTCCAAAAATGAAGAAATACCAACATTTGAAACAAAAAAATGTTGGTATTTTTTTAGTTTTTTCCTTTTGAAGGTAAAGGTTTACAAAAAGGAAGGTGAAAACAATTGACTAAAAGAATGATAAAAATTAATTCAGAACAAAAGAAAACAACACAAGAAATGATTGATGAATTTATGAACTTTAAAACCTTACAAGGAATTTCAGACTTAACACTGAGGGATTACAATAAAACATTTAATCAATGGAAAGAATTCAATTATGATTATATGGAATTTTTAAAATCTAAACAAGGTGGAAGTCCTGCAAAGTTCAATATCCCCTATTCTAATCTTAATGCTTTTTATAATTGGTGCATCCGGCTAGAATACTACCCGTCTAATCCACTCACGAAAACTGGACTTAAAAAAGTAAAGGATGATGGCAAAGTAAGAACTATTAGTATAAATGAAATCAAGAAGTTAATTAAAGTTATTGATATAAACACTTATGCAGGCATTCGTGACTACACAATAATAATGTTAATTCTTGATTGTGGAATTCGTCCAAAAGAAGTATTTAACTTAAAAATTGAAAATTTTAACGATAATATTATTGAAATTGATAAGTATACTTCCAAAACACGGAAAAGAAGGATTGTGCCAATATCAAAACTTGTAATCAATAACATTAAGAAAGTATTAGCTCTAAAGCCTACCGAATGGAAAAATGACTTTATCTTTTGTTCCTATGATGGTGAACAAATGCATAGTATCATGTTCAGTAAAAGACTTTACATTTACTCAGAAAAAGCTGCCGTTAAGGTAACCCCATATGATTTACGGCATACTTTTGCCACTATGTACATTCAAAATTCTGGAAATGTGTTTTCCTTGCAATCGATAATGGGACATTCTGATATTAGAATGACTAAAAGATATATTTCTATATCTGAAGAACAACTAATTAAAGAACATATCACAGCTTCACCACTAAATAATATTATTAGTAGAAGTAGAAAAAGAATTGATAAAATATAGTATAATTACTTAAGTTTCAACGTTTTCAGCGATATCAATAAGGCTATCAATGCATTTTAAGCCGTTAAAAGGGGTAGTTTTACATTTTTTATTCAAAATGGATACTTAGTACCAAAGACATATAAAAAACCAAATTCACCCTGTTTTACGCTGAATAAGTCCCTTTTGAGGGGGTAAAGAATAGTGGTGGTATACCTATTTTGATGAACGATAAATAAGATCCATCATTTTTGTTAAAAAACCCACTGTTTAATCTGTGGGTTTTTTATTGAAGGTGCGCCCAGCATGGGCGCAATCTAACGCAGCTGAAAGCACAGCAGGGTTTAAGTATGTGTATTATATCCCAAAAAGTGAAAGAGATGAACAAAAAGAAGATAAGAAAAAGGGGAACAAAAAGTAAAAAATGATTATACTTAGTGAATATGAGCTTGGAAGAAAAGTTAATAGGTATGGAATTACAAGCAATAAAAAAGCATTTGTAAAATCTTGTGCATTGTGGAGGTATCTGATTCATATAGGAATTAAAGAATCATACATTAGAAGCAAGATAAGAAATATGTTATCTGCTTTTTATCTTGATGAAGAATTAGATAATATCATGACTTCTATAGAAAATAATGTGAAAAAATATGAAATGGTTAAAAATAAAAGAATATCAATATATGATTATGAGTTAGAGTTGCTTAATAATTTTGAAGAATATACATCAAGAATATTATTTGCCATAATTATAATTTATAAAAATACAAATAATAAATATATGAAATTTTCCTGGAAGGAAGTTTGTGATTTAATAAACATATATTACAAGAGCACAAATGTTTCTGATTCACTCAGGCTAATAATAAAATCTAAGATATTATCTGCTGATGTATTTTATGATAAAAAGAAAAAGAAAAGTTATATTAGATATAAAGTCAATGAAAAGATAATTCACAACACAGGAAATGAGATATTAAATATAAGCTCATATGAAAATTTAGACATAGTATATGATTATCTGCTTGGCAAAACAGAAAAGTCAAATTATATATTTTGTTCTGAATGTGAAAAAATTGAATTCAAGAAACATGGTAGGATGAAATATTGTGAAGAATGTGCAGAAAATATCAAAAGAATAAATAATATGAAATTAAAAAGAGAGAAAAGGTGTCACCATTAAATTGATTTTTTTTTATTGAAATTTCAATGCATTCATGTCTTGCAGTTTTTTTTACTTTGGGTGAGAAAGAAAAACAAAAAATTAATTTGATTTCTTTTATTTTTATCAAAATAACTAAATTATAATTTTCTGTTTTTACCACCTATATTAGTTGTTAATATAAACTTCCTATTTCTAACCATAGGAAATTAAATAACATTATATGGGTAATGTGTGCCATCACTCTACCTATCTTCCAATTTAATGGAGAATTATAATATAATAAAGCATGAAAGGAACATTAGAAATGGCAAAAAAATCAGATAGGAAATTTCCACTTATGAAAATGGAAGAATTTATTCTATGAGGAAAAAAATAGAAGTAACTACAAATCAACAAAATTACCAGTAAACAAAAGAAATTTATGGATACAACTGATGAACAGACAAATTTGTTACTTGAAAAACTTTTATTAGCTATTGAGGATGATAGTAAATAAAATGAAGAAATAATTATTTTGTAAAAAATGGCAAATAATTTTTTTACAAAATAACAAATATTATAAATATTCAATATATATTGACAAATTCATTATTTTATGATATAATATACACATAAAATTAAATATTTAAAAAAACAAAAATAAAAAAGTAAACCATAAGAACAAAGAAAAAAGTATGCCAGTATTGGCTTTTTTGATTTGTTCTTTTTGTTTTAAACAAAATTCTATAAATTAAGAACCATAGAATTAAAACTATTGTATTGGTAGTGTACACCATGTACTACCCTTCCCCCAATAAATAAATGGTGAATAACTTTAATAGTAAAATTAGAAAAGGAGAATTAAAATGACAAAAACATTAACTAAAGCAGAACTTAAGTCAAGGTTTGGAAACACAATTACAATAGAATCTGTTGGAAAGAAAATCCAGATAACAACATACACAAACCAATGGGTAGTTACAGTGAATAGAAGGGTTGCTAAAAACAATTTTACAAATATACCTAATTCAAGTGCAATAAAAGCTATGTCTAACTTAAGTGGAAATGAATTCAAGCTTTGGTTTTATTTCATGAAAAATACCAATAAATATGCATTTGCATTAAGTCAGGTTGACGTAGGAAAAACTACTGGTGTAGGAAAGACTAGTTATCATGATTGCATGAAAAAGTTAATTGAAAAAGGTTACTTAATAAAAACTGGAAAAGGAAATTTTTATAATTTCTATGAAGTTCCAAAAGCTATGAATAATCAAAATGATGTTGATACTATATCAGAAAATAGTATAGTTATACAAACTGTAGAACCATTGAAAAATATGGAGAATCAAACAATTGAAACTATAACAGAAACCAATATACATAATAAACAAATTATAATAAATAAAGATACAGAACCTTTACCATACAGAGAACTTTTTACTTACTTTGAATATAAAGATAACGAAAAAGTATCAAATGCTTTTACAAAGTTAGAAGAAAAAATTGTGGACTTGGCAAAGTCCACAAACAGTCCATATATTCCTACTAGAAATGATATTGGTACTTGGTTCAAAAATATTTTAAGTGAAGAAGATTTTAAATACAAGGCAACTGAAAGTTTTAATGGCATGAAAATGTTTGATACCATTAATAAAAATAAATTCACTGAAGATGAATTAAAGAGAAAAATTAAAATGTGGGAAAAAATTAACAAAAGAGAAAAAAGTCTTCCTGCTGAAGAAAAGGAAACTCAAAAGCCTGAACCATTAATTGATGGTGGGTTATCTTACTATAAAGATAGAGTGATAGATAAATATACACATCTATCGCAATTAGGTATAGATGTTAGTGCCATAGATATTACTTATGTTGAAAACATAGAAATCAGTCAAGAATTAGCGAGTAATGAAATGAGAAGAAATAATAGAGAGTTATGCATTAAGCTACTTGATAAATTAGAAAATTGTACATAGAAAGGAATTAAAAATGAAACAAAAATTAGAGCTGCTGGATAAGGAAAAATACTTCTATACAACCAACAATAAACTTAGAAAATATTTAGAAATCTTAGGATTTACTATAGCTGATGTTGTACTAACACCTAAGAATCGTATTATGATGGCATTTATAAAAACTGAATCATTGGATAATGCTTTGAATCAGTATTTCACTCTTATAGAACAAAAATGACTTTTTTATATAAACAAACATCCACCTTAGCTTAGCTGCTGCTAAAGTGACATTATTCAAATTGTAGACATTATAGACATTTTAGACAACATACTTTCTAAAAAGGAGTTGTAAAATGTCAAAAGATAGAAATGAAAACTTCAACAATCAAAACCTTAAAGGTAAAAAAGGTGAAGCTTTTGTTAAAAAATACCTAGAATCACGAAAATATACTGTTACAGATGTTACTGATAGAAAGAAATATCAAGACAAAGATACAGATTTTCTGATTGAAAGAAACAGAAACAAACAAACATTAGAAGTTAAATCAGATAGTAGAATGTGTGAAACCGGAAACTTGCTTGTAGAAATCGGGAGATTTGTACCTCATAATAAGTCTAGATGGGGTAAAATCGGACATTCTGAAGTTGGTTGGCTAACAAAATGCAAGGCTGAGATTCTTGCAGTGTTGGACACTGAAAATCGAATAATATATTTTATAGATTTTGATGAAGTTAAGTCCTTTATAGTCAAACATGGAAAGAGAATTAAATTTTGGGATAATCATGATAAGTGCTATATAGATGCTTATATATATCCAATAGATTTATTACAAGAAAACCCCAATATTGAAATACATAAAAGATATGTTCATTAAGTTCTAATAAAAATTATAAGGTGTACTGGTACTGAAAAGTGCCAGTAATGTAAACGGTAAATAATTTCCGGCATATTCTGGCAAATAAAATCCAGCAATTTTGATGTTGCTGGTTTTATTTGCCGAAACCTGATGGTTTTAATTTACCATTTACAAATAAATATCTTAAAAAGAAAGTGAGATTTTAAAATGATATTTTTAATGATTATAATAGCAATAGCAATATGAATGTGCGTAAACATTCATATACGATACAGGAACGTTCTAAAATAGTAGAAGATTCAAGGATGTTTCTTATAGAATTAGTAAAAAAAAAAGGCGGTGAAGATAATGAAAGAAAACGAACCTAATTCAAGGGTAAGATTAAAAAAAAATGGTGTTTTCGACGATGTTTTTAATGGTTCTGAAGACGAACCAACAGTAAATTTTGATTCCAAGAGATCTTGGAAGGATGGTAGACGGGTTGATTACCGTAATAAATCCAACCAATCTATCAAGCAGGCTATCATTGAAGAAGCAATCAGCAAAGATTTGTTAGCTACTGATAAAGATGGCAACTATAAATATTGTTCAGATGGTACAATTGACTTAAGAACAATCAAGACTAAAAGAAGTTCAGGTATAAGAAGAAATGGAAAAAGCGGACAACAACCCTTAGATATTAGACATTTTAAAGCCATAAGCCTTTTAGTGCATAATGATTTAACAGATGCTGAAATTGCAAATGAACTTTCCATTTCGCCAAGCACATTAACAAATTGGAAGAAGCGTGAAGACTTTCAGGAAATTGTACTGAAGGAATGTAAGAATAAGTTTAAAGACTTAGCTCCTAAGGCAGTTACTAAGATGGGTAAATTGCTTGAATCTTCTAATCAGGTAGTGCAACTAAATTCAGCAAAAGAGATATTGGATCGTGCCGGTATGATAGTTACACAGAAAGTTGAGAATGAACAAAAAATAATAACTGTTGGTATTGTTGACGATGAAAATTTTCAGTCTTCTGATGATCAAAAGAAATCTGATTATGAAAATTATATTGATTGGGTAGATGGAGGATTTATAGAAGCTGATTTTGAAGTTATTGAAGATGCTGAGTAGGTGAATTTGTGGAAAATATCAAATTAAACCTTTCAAAAAGTATATTTAATTATATATATTACCCCTACTTGTGGAACTATGGCAATAGATATGAAGTTTTCTATGGTGGTTCAGGTAGTGGAAAATCAATATTCGTAACGCAAAAACTTGTTTTAAAAGCCATCAACAGCAAAAGAAAAGTGTTAATTGTTAGAAAAGTTGGCAATACCAACAGGGATTCCACTTGGCAAACAACTATTGACTGTTTACATACCCTTCAAATTGCTGATATGTGTAGAATAAATAAAACAAATCAAACAATAGACTTACCTAACGGCAGTTTATTTTTGTTTAAGGGATTAGATGATGCAGAAAAAATTAAATCTATTACAAATTTAACTGATATTTGGGTAGAAGAATGCACAGAAATTAATTTGGATGAAATGACACAACTTGATTTAAGACTTAGAGCTAATGAGCCAAATTTGCAGATGTACTTTACATTCAATCCCACTTCTAAAGCTAATTGGGTGTACAAACGGTGGTTTCAAGAAAAAGATAAAGTAATTGATAATACCTTTATCCTGCACACAAATTATACACACAATAGGTTTCTTCCACAATCATATATTGATAGCTTGCTGAAAATGAAAGAAACTAATCCAACTTACTATGCAATCTACACCCTTGGGAATTTTGCATCCTTAGATAAGTTAATATATTCAAATTGGAAAGAAGAAGAATTTAATAAATCTGAACTTATTGGTGATTTACTTATTGGTATGGACTTTGGTTTTGTAAATGATGCTTCTACATTAATAGCTTCCATATTAGATGAAGAAAATAAGATTATCTACATATTTGATGAATTCTACCAAAAAGGATGTACCAATGATGTTCTTGCAAAAATGATTATTGACAAAGGATATTTAAAATCTACCATCATTGCTGACTGTGCAGAACCTAAATCCATACAGGAAATTAAATCCATTGGTGTTAGAAAAATAAAGGCAAGTAAAAAAGGTAAAGATTCCATCATACATGGGATTGATCGGCTTTTAGAATACAAATTAATTGTTCATCCACGATGTATTGAAACCATTGTAGAATTGCAAAATTATAGTTGGAAGAAAGATAAAAGCACTGGAGAATATATGAATACCCCTATTGATGACTATAACCATTGCTTAGATGCTTTAAGATATAGCTTGCAATGTAAATTTAATAAAAAAATTAAAACACTACCTAAAAGTGTTTTTGGACTTTAAGGAGATGGAAAATTGTTTTACATAGATAAAACCAAAGAAATGACAATAGATTATCTTCAAACCATCATCAATATCTTCATTACAAAGTATAAACCTAAACTTGTAAGGTACAAAAGATATTTTGATGGCAAGCAAGATATTATTTTTAAACCGCAGACGGATGAAAAACCTTCAAATATTGTGGTTACAAACTTCACGTCACTAATTGTAGATAACTTTCAAGGCTATTTAACAGGGTTACCTATTACTTTAAAAAGCAAAGATGATATTGAAGAACTTCAAAGGGTTCTAAAATCTAATGATTATCAAACTGAAGATAACAAACTGCTTGAAAATGCTTTAATATACGGCATTTCCTATGAACTTTCCTATTTAGATGAAAATAGTGAAGTTAAATTCACCATTATAGACAGTGAAAACAGCTTCCCTATCTATTCAAATACGGTTGACAAGGAATTACTGTATTTTGTAAGGCTTTACAGCGTTGATAATATTGAATATAGTTCCCCACAATACATAGTTGAACTTTATTCCAATGGAAATATTAGAAGATTTAAAAGTGATTTAAACTATACTTCACTTATAGAATTTGAAAATAGTTCAAATGTTTTTGGAAAAGTTCCGGTATCAATTTTCAATTTAAATAATGAAAATGTGTCCATCTTTGATAAGGTAATGACACTGCAAGATGCATATAATACATTACAATCAGGTGAGATTGACGATTTTCAATCATTTTGTGATGCTTACTTAGTTCTTACTAACCTTACAGCAGATGAAGAAGATATTGCATCCATGCGTAAAAATAGACTTTTAATGCTTGATGATAGTGGAAAAGCTGATTACCTTACAAAGTCAATCAATGATACACAAATTGATAATATGCTTGCAAATATAGAAAAAAATATATTTCTTGTTTCTAACTGCATGAATTTTGCTGACGATAAACTTATGGCACAGTCAGGAATCGCCATAAAATATAAACTAATTGGTATGGAAAGTAAGTCATCCAATATTGAAAAACAGATGAGAAAGGCATTAAATAGCAGGATAAAATTCATTGCTGAAATTTTAAACTACAAAGGCTATGCCATAAACACTGATGATATTGAAATTGTGTTTACAAGAAACATTCCTGTTGATGCCTTGCAGATTGCACAAATGACTACCCTTTTGCGTGGATTGGTTAGCGATAAAACATTACTTTCACTTTTACCATTTGTTGCAGATGCAAGCATTGAGCAATCAGAGGTATCAAATCAACCAAAGATAGAAACATTAGTAGGTGGCGATTTAAACCCAGAACAAGCACAAGATAGTGCTAATAAAAGCATGGTATAAATTATGGACAAGAAAAATATAATATTGGTTAAATCATTTGATGGTGCTGATTATGAATTATTGCCAAAAACAATATCAGATAATGTTTTTGTAACTGAAGATGGAAGTAATGAAGTTAGCGTTACAGATGAACTTATACGATTAGAAGCAAAAATTAATAATGGCGGTGGTACTGGCGGAGCTACTGATTATAATGCACTATCCAACAAGCCTAAAGTAAATAATGTAACACTTTCAGGGAATAAAACCCTTGATGAACTTGGAATTCAGACAAAAGGAAATTATATGACAACAACTTCCCCTGCTAATTCCATAACATCATTAGATATTAATAACTGGAACAATAAAGGTAACCTAAAATCTGATGGCAGTATTGCAATGGATAGTGGATATAATCCTACAAATAAACTGGATATTGTTACAAAGAACTATGCTGATGGTGAAAATCTGGCATTATATAATAGCCTAAAGGCAGAAATTCCCACTAACAACAATCAACTTGTCAATGGTGCAGGATATTTAAATAAAACACAAGCTGATTCATTATATCAAGAAGTTGGTAATTACATTGTTCCTTCACAACTTGCATTAAAGCAAGATATACTTACAGATGTTAATGATATAAAAATTGTGGAATCAATGCCAATTACACCAGAAGCAGGTGTTATGTACATAATGTTGGAGGTTTAATATGTTTAATATTAATGGAAAAGCTCCAAAAGATATTATGATTAATGGAAAATTTGTTCTAAATATTAATTTAGACAAAGGAATTGTCTACAGGAAAACTACAGAGCCACCTTCTGAATATATCCCTGCACAAATTACATATCAAGCAACAGTAGGTACAAACACATTATATACAAAAGTAGTCAACGGAACTACTATAAAAAATGATTGTTTCATTGATTGGGGTGATGGTAGTAAAACCTCAATGCCTTTAACTGGTGGAAATATCACACATAATTATGATATAGAAGATGTATATACAATAACAATATCTGGAACTTCTTTTGCAGGATTTAACGTAAATAATCAAGCTGAAAAAGGAAAATATTTAAGTTTTATTTCAATGGGAAAATGGGAAAATGATATTTTAGCAAATATTAACAATATGCTTTATGGTTGCAACAATCTAATTAACATTAATCAGGATTCATTGAAATATTTAACAAATATTACATCTTTGCAATATACCTTTAGGGGATGTACTTCTTTGATTTCAGTTCCAGAAGACTTATTTAGATATAATAGCTTATTAACTAGTTTTAATCAAACATTTTATGGATGTACTTCTTTACAATCAATACCAGTAAATTTATTTAAATATAACACAGAAATGACTGGTGCTGGACAGTGTTTTTATCAATGTACATCTCTGATAGAAATTCCAGAAGACTTGTTTAAATACAATGAAAAACTGCAATATATTGATGGGACATTTGCACTTTGTAATAAAATAACTGTAATTCCATCTAATTTATTTAGATATAACTTACTGTTAGAAAGAATTGGATTATCAACCAGTGGTGGTTGTTTTCAATCATGTACAGGAATATCAACATTACCTCAGGATTTATTTAAATATAATGAAAACATAACCAGTATTGAACAATGTTTTCAGTCTTGTTCATCATTAGTAACATTGCCTTCTAATTTATTTGCCTACAATTTAAAAATAAATAATTCTTCAAGATGTTTTTATGGTTGTACTGCATTACAATTAAGAAATGATATATTTGGATTAGATTATATAAATAGATTTAATGGAAAAAATGTTACTTTTACGAACTGTTTTTATAGAACAACATTTACAGGAACAAAAGGAATAGCTCCAGAACTTTGGAATTTCATAGGATTAACTGGTATAAAAACAACTTGTTTTGGTGGTGCAGGAAATGATGCAATATCATTATCAAATTATTCAAGTATACCAACTACATGGAAATAATAGGAGGAAATATGGAAGAACTACAAATTATTAAATGGACGGCAGTTACTAATATTGACGTTATGGAAGATGATAATATTATTACACTTCATAGGGAACTTGAATTTATCACTGAAGAAGAAGTTGATGATTTCATAAGATATACAAAAGATAATACCGGCGTTGAATATGAAAAAATTCCCGTATGGGGTTAAAAACAACTGTAAAAAAGCTAATTAAATAGTAAAATATTTACAAAAAAATTGAAATATGGTATAATAAAAGAAAAACGAAAGGAAAATGTATAATGAAATTTATTATGTGATCATTATACAAGGTGTGACTATGAGTTTTGAAATTATGTATTTAAATCTTTTATCACTAACAGAAGAGGCTTCCAAAGGACGTGCTCGCATGGCAAAAGGGACATTTCATTTTGCTAATACACCAAAAGGCAAAGCATATGGGGATTTAGAGTTACATGAACTTAAGAATAATGTAATATTTTGCATTAATTCTATTGAGGAATATAAAAGGCGAATGGCTGCTGAAAATAAAGAACTATTTAAATCAACTTTAGATGGAGTAGACAAAGCCACAAGCAAAGAGGAAGTCATGGGGAGCGATGTTTCTGAATTTTTAGATAGATTATCAGATTACATTTAACAGGAAACTGCCGAAAGGCAGTTTTTTAGTGAAAAAAATTGTCTTTTAGGGTGTAGACATTAAAGAACAAACTATAATTTTTAGGGTTGATAACAAGATCAAAACTGATACAAGGAGATTTAAATGGAAAACCAAACAATTGAAACAGGGGTAGAAAATAATCATTCTGAAACTGTTAAAACATATACGGAAACTGAAGTTCAAGCAATGCTACAAAGCGAATCAGATAGAAGGGTTATGGAAGCATTGAAAAAGCAAGAAAAGAAAAATAAACTTGCTATTGATCAAGCTAAGAAATTAGCACAAATGGATGAAGCACAGAAATTTCAATATGAACTTGAACAAAAGGAAAGGGATATTGCAGAAAGGGAAAAACAATTAACCTTTTTGGAAAATAAGAATGAAGCAAGTAAGATACTGCAATTAAAGGGGATAGATATTTCCCTTGTTGATTTTATTGTGTCTGAAAAAGCCGAAGACATGATGACAAACATTGATATTTTAGACAAGGCATTTAAGAATGCCGTTAAATTAGAAGTGGAAAATAGGTTAAAATCTAAACCACCAATTACAAACACAACACAAACTAACAATAGCGGGAAAAAGATGACACTTGCAGAAATGCAAGCAATGTATAAGGCTAATCCTGCAACGTTTAACAAAGGAGTTTAAATTAATGAATACTTTATATGAAAATTTTGTACTTGAAAGCAAATTAGAAGAATTATTGACAACTAAAATCAACGTTCAGGGACTTGTTACCGTTGATGAATCTTTGACACAATCCGCCGGAATGATTAAGAAGATTAATACCTATACATACAATGGTGGTGTAGAAAAACTTACGAAAGGTGCTAAGAATACCATAAGGGGTTCACTTACTTTTACCACAGCACCTTATGAGGTAGAAGTTACACAGGGTGTATTTGATTACTTTGATGAAGACTATATGCAGGATAATCTTGTAGTAGATTATGGTATGACTGGCGGAGCTGCTACTATGGTGAATGATATGACTTCTAAATACTTCACCGAACTTAACAAAGCTACTTTAAACCAAGAATATACTGGAACGATTACCTATGATACTGTTGTAGATGCCATTGCACAAATGAATTTAGAAGATGAAAATGGGTTATTCTTAATTATTAATCCTTCTGAAAAAGCTGACTTAAGAAAAGATCCTGATTTCATGAATGCCAAGCAAGGTGAAATTATCTTCAATGGAATGATTGGAACTATTTCTGGTATTCCTGTAATTGTTTCTAAAGCTGTAGCTGATGGTATGGCTTATGTTGCAACTAAAGAAGCTGTAAAACTATTTGTTAAAAAGGGTTCTGAGGTTGAGCAAGAAAGAGATGCAGAAGCAAGAAAGAATACAATCATCATGAGAAAAGTAAGCTTACTTGCACTTGTAGATGCTACTAAAGTTGTTAAAATTATTAAGAAAGCGTAACAATATTTTAAGGGTAGTAGAATAATTTACTACCCTTTATTCTTCTGAAAGGAGTAAAAAATAATGGGTTTTGAAATTATAAATGCCAGTGAAATTGGATTGTCAAGCACTGGTTTTGAATACATCTACTTAAGTGATATTCAATCACAACCATCTACTTCAGCAATGTTAGAACAAGTTAAAATGCTACTTTCTATAATTGATGATTCAAAGAATGATTTACTATCATTTTACATTGAACAAGCCGTAATTATGGCTTTGGAATATTGCAATGTAGATAAAATAGACATTAAATATATTAATACGATTTCTTCGCTTGCTGTATATTTATATAGTAACGCTTCCGAACTTGGATTTAAAGAAAAATCAGAAGGTGAAGTTGCTATTAAGTATGAAGTTGTTGGCATTCCAACAAGTATAAAAAAGTCACTTCCTAAACCTAAAATTGGGGTAATCTAATATGTTTTACAATAAAGAAATTACCATCTTGGATAAGTCATATCAGGAAGTGTATAAATGTATGGCAGATGTTCAGCCGTATGCTAAGCATAAAAACACTTTTGAATATGGTATAGAATTAACTTCCACTTACAAAATATTTCTTCCAAATGATGTAGAAATTCCAAAGGATGGGTTTATTAACATTGGTACTAAACAATATGCAATCATGAACCCAATCAAGGTATTTAGCAAGTATACTGCAATCTTTGCATATGAAAGAAAAACCGTAACCGGTGAAACATTCAATCTATTGGTAGATGAAAATTCTTGCTTAAGGTGGTGTTAACCATGATGAAAATTACAGATAGAATTGATTTTATTATTGATGAATTCGGTACTGATTGCACCATAGATGGTATTGGTAGCAGATGCATCATTGAAGAAGTGTCAGATAAACCAATTTATTTTGATGATAGAATCATGATTACTAACCACAATTTTGTGAATAACAGGAAACCATCTATTGTGGTAATTGGTAATCAAACTTTCCTTGCTATATCAATGGAAGTTCATGTTGATGACAAAACTAAAATTATTAAAATTCGCAGGATTATATTCACCACAAATTTCAATGTAAATGGTGATGTTTATGCTATACCCTCAATCTACGAACCAATCACAAATGGCATAACAACAAAAGGGGAAGTCATTGAAGTTGGTGGAAAAATAATAGTGACATTACCATCAACAAATATTTCAAATCAGATAAAAGTTAACAATAGATTTCTTAAAAACGGCAATGCTTACAAGATAATTGGAGTGGATAGAACACTTGATGAATTAATAACAATCACTGCTGAAGTGGATACAATTGCACCTGATGATAATTTTGAAACAGAAATAGCCAATGAAGATAGTGTTGCAACATACAACATTCAAATAAATAATCCAACTGAAGAAATCAAGATTGGAAAACCATACCAATTTAGTGTAACTGTATACCAGATAATTAATAATAATCCACAGGAATACCCATGCATTGTATTATGGGAAAGTGGCAATGCAGATATTGCTACAATAGATGAAACTGGATTATGTACCCCTGTTTCTATAGGCACAACATTAATATCTGCTTCAATACAGGGTAAACAGTCTTTTACATCATTCACAGTAACTATTGTAGACAATGATGTTATTACATATGGTGTAGAACCTGATAGTGGTGGATTTTTTAAAGTATTGCAGGATACAACATATACAGCTACATTTAAGAAGTATTTAAACGGTGTTCCAGTACCAGCTTCATGGGTTATAACAACAAAATGGGTTAACGTTAATAATACTCCAATTACCATGCCTGATAGTACACATCAAATAACTACGGTAAACAATGCTTTAGGTACAGTTACGCTACAGAACATCAAAGGGAATACCGGTTACTATCTTGTTGCAACTGCTTCACCAGATGGATTAATAGAAAAGTCTGTACAAATGAAAATGCAATTAGGATTAGCTTGGTAATCGTTATTAAAATTTTATGCGTATGAAAAATTAATTTTATTTATTTGATAAATGATAAAAATTTATTAAATAAAATTTTTAATAGCTTGGTGAAAATGAATTAGTAAATTCTGGTACCGCCAGTAAAATTTTATCTCACCTACAGATGAAAAAGGTTAATTGAAAAAGTAAGTGCAACCAAATTTCCATATAGGGGTTGCACTTAGGTTTTCATTTTAGTTACAGATCCGCTTTAGAATTATAACTTGACAGATTTAATCATATTTGCTAATATGAATTAATATTTTACAAATATTTACCAATAGTAGAGTTTTAATGTTAGTTTATTTTTCTAAAAAGTGTTTGTAATTTTATAGAAAGATAAGGAGAACTGTTTATGGAAACAGCTATAGCTTCACTGATTGGTATTGCACTTGAAAAAGGAATCTTTGCAACACTTTTTGTATGGTTATTCATTGATAGTAGAAAACAAAGTAGCCAAAGAGAAGAAAAATTAATGGACAATATGGAACAAAATGTTAATGAACTTTCGAAAATTTCAAATACACTTGAAAGAATTAATTCAAAATTAAACATAAATTAGCAAAAAATTACAGGAACTATTCCTTAAATTACCGTTTACGGAAAAGATGATATATTATCCATTTTTAACATAAATTTACATACTAACGTTCTAACCCTCCCCATATACCTCTTAATTTACCCTAAGAGAAAAAGGGTACTTCTTCATAATATTTTTATAAAAAATAACTTTTTAATTTACAATCAATATTTTGTGTGATATATTTTAAGTAATTTAAAGATAAAGGTATTAACTAAAAATTACAGGTTAAAATTGTTGATAATGTTGTTAAATCAACGTTTGTAGGTGTTAATATAGTTGGGTTTCTGCAAAACCTTTATTCCCCAGTTCAAATCTGGGTGTCGCCTCCAAAATGAGAGCGTAGTAAACATTGAAATTTCAATAGTTACTACGCTTTTTCATTGCGTCCAGCCCCTGCCCTTTCAAGTCCGTAATGGGGCTGAAAGTTGGTAAATGTGCCTTAAAAGTGGCTTGTGTTGGTAGAAAAGGGCGCATTTTGGGCACACTCCAGCTAAAAATTTCACTTGCTGCGATAAAAATGGTACATTTCTAATGGTTTGGTGGGGTTTGAGGTTGAAATATCTGATTTTCAATAACCTTATATGCAACATTACTTACAGTTTACTTTATTATATTTCCATTTTAGGAGTTCTTCTGATGGATATTTGTCAGGATCGTTTGGAAATGTAATACAATCCGCCCTAACAGTTGGGTCCTCCATGTTTAGTTGTATTGCTCCGTTTGGATGTATTATTAATAGACCTTTATCAAAAGCGATTTCGTGATTTGCACATAAGCAGATTCCATTTTTAATATCTTCAGTACCACCGCAAGCAGCATCTTTAATGTGTGCTGCTCGCAAAAGCGCATTATTGCTTTCTCCGCATATAGCACATTTATTATCATAGGCATTTAAAACTATTTTTCTAAAAGATGCTTGAGCTCGGTATGGTTTTTTATATACTTTCTCCGTCCACTCTTTACCCCCATAGGGCAACTCGGTGCGTATTTCAGATTCAGTCTTTAACTCTAAAGAACCATCTTTATTTTTCAGTGCATTAGGAATTAGATTGTATCTATCTACAGACATATCTAATAATCCTAGTATGTAGCCATCTCCTACTACATATACTCGAACTTCATCTCGAGTGTGAAACATACAAAATTTAATTGGATAATTTGCTTCAGGCAAGGATTCTAAGAATTCTGGTTTTAAATTATTACTTCGCTTTTCTCGAATTGAAGCATTATTAAATTCAATAAGTAATTGTTTTGTCAAATAACGATTTTCATCATCCTTGTAAATCATTTTTATTACCTCCGCTACAATTTCTTTAAGTTTATCATGCATACTACATAACTAAAAGAGGTTTTTGCTTCATAAATTGTTTAATTAGTAAATCGACTTTCGCATATTATGTAAGCGGTTGCCCCTTTTAATTATGCACTATATAGTTGAAAACCGCAGCGGTATTGATTTGCCCATTACTATATATAAGGAAACAATTTGCACAAAGCAGATAAATACCAAAAAACCAAACTTTTTCTAATCTCGTTGTAATCTATATATAAAAAACAATTCGCACAAAGCAAATATAATCCTACCCAAAAGAATTAGCTACTTGAAATTTTCGGGTGGTTATTTTTGTGTTTAGAAAAAAATTAACTATTTAGGTTAACTTTTGGCATATCCCATTACTATATATGTGACGCCAAAAATGTAAAAAATTTAGGAGGATAAAAATGAAAAGAAGTCAAAATGTGAAAAATCTTATTTCTACAAACAAAGGTAAAACCATTATCTGCAAGGATTGTGGAAAACCATTTGATTTTAGTGAAGGAGAGGAAAAGTATTTTAAAAGTAATGACTTAGCTACACCTATTTGTTGTAAAAGTTGCCGAGTTGAACATAAGAAAAATTATGGACTGGATAGTATTACCGCAAAGCTTGGATTAAGTAATCAAGGAAGCGATTTCGGATTGTATGGGTTTTGTGTTATTTCTGGTGGATTCAGATAATGCCATACTATAAGTTATAGCAAAGAATTAAGTAAGAATATAGGAGGATAAAAATGAAAACATTTGAGGAGCAAATATTAAGTATTGCAAAGGAAAAAGGCATAAAATTGAGGTCAAGCAAAGATGTGGCAGACTTAATGCTCGAAATTATCGATGAAAAACTTGCAGAGGAGGAAATTCACAATCGAAAATATCCAATGGCTTTGGCAGACAGCCAATTTGAACTTGAAGATATTGGTAGATATAAGATTTAAGAAGGAAGAAAAAGCGAAGGTCTACAACGCAATTGAGGCTATCAGAAGCATATTCTACTTAGACTATGGTGACAACAAAGCATATATAAAAAGTAATCCTGCTGATGGTTCAAAAAATCTGATTATAAGAGTTATAATTTCAGTAGATGAAGATGGCAATTGTAATATTTAATTTAGTGAAAATCAACTTTTTGAGATAGACAATTATTTTAACGGAATGGCAATTTCTACTGTCAAGGGTGAGATAATTATTGGCTTATCATTTTTAAATGTTAGAAATGTGGAATAAATTGTAATCTCTTAATAGCCTTAGTTATATTAGAGTGTATAGAATTTTTTCTGCCCAGTTTGTTGCATAATAACTGTGACAGTAGTATAATAATACTACTGTAGTATTATTGTTTTGAAAGGAGTGGTTATGATGGATATGCATACAACAAAAAATCCCTTAATGGAAAGGAATGTATATGATTCGTTAAAAGGTGCTTTAAAAGAAGTAAAAGACCATAAAGACGGAAAAAAAACATTAAAGCCATACTCTGATTATAAAGAGAAATGGCAAAGGTGGGCTGAGGAAGATGATAAGTGAAACTATAAAAATTTTTGAGATCTTTCCTACAGAGCATTTTGAAGAAAATATTGAATATCTTGTAAAGAAGAAACGTTACAGAAAATTACCATCACAAATTGGTGAATTTGTTTCTGAGCTTGAAGCAGGAAAATTAGTGGGAAGTCCTCTTCAAAATATGAATATTTCCAGTGAAGAGGTTGTATATAAAGTCAGAATGGCAAATAATGATACAAAGTCTGGAAAATCCAATGGCTATCGCATCATTTATTATGTTCAGAAGATGGACAAGGTCATAGCACTATTAACAATTTATTACAAGAAAGAGCAAGAAAATATTTCAGATGATGAAATAAAGAGAATCATTAAAGCATTTTGCGAGGACAATTAAAAATACATAAACTTTTATAGGTGTCTTACTGGTGTCTTATTAATATAAAAAGTTACTTAAAACTTAAGGAAATATGAAAAGACTTCCATTGTAAAACGTTGAAATATGAATACTTATAAAACGATATAATAAAAGGCGAAAAGAAATATAAAGCACTGCAAAACCTTTATTCCCCAGTTCAAATCTGGGTGTCGCCTCCAAAAATGAAGCGTAGTAAAAATTGAAATTTCAATCATTACTACGCTTTTTTATTGCGCCTCTCCCCCTGCCCTCCTAAATCCAACATGGGGCTGAAAGTTGGTAAAAGTGCCTACAAAATGGTGTGTGTTGGTGGAAAAAGGCACATTTTTGGCACACTTATTTGAGTTTGGGTCTATGGGTTTTCCTTCTGCATCCATAATTGTAGCCTCAAAAACTTCATTTGCGAGAGATAAAAACGGCGAGAGATAAAAACGGTTGCACACGTTTAAAACTTGTGTATAATAATAAGTAAAGAGGAGCCATGACAGATGGCTGACTCACAATAACAAATATTTAGAGTGCTGCTTAGCCGTCAAACTGAAGTGGCACTCATCTCTTTTTTGAGTTCTCTACAAAACCAAATATCACCCATTCGCAGAATTTCCTGCACGCAGTAATTTTTGTTGACGATGGTCATGGAAGGTGCTATTATAGGCATATAAAAGGATTACCGCTTTTCGCAGGGCGGTCGATCCAAAACAAAGATGTTAAGAAACGAAACCGTCTAACCGAAAGATTAGGCGGTTTCTGTTATGTTAGTAGCGTATCCACAAACAAATGGTGATAACGCCGATTATTACTAAACAGAACTGAAGAAGCTCCGAAAGAGTAACCTTCACAGATATCACCCCCTTTCGCAAGAGAGTGACCAACCGCCAAACGGCAATCCTTTGTCATAGAATAGCATAATATGTTGATTCTTGCAAGATTAAGTTGTCCAGGTTTGACCAAGCAATCAGGATTCCATCTAACATATTATAAATATTTCATAATAATAGGATTTTGACCCCTGGTATCATAACTATAAAGAAATATAATGAATTACAAGTATATGAAGATTCAATATCTTTATAAAGAACAAGGTATCAGTTTTTCAAAGTGAACATATATATGAATTATGGAAAAAGTCACTGGTTTGCTGAAAGGTAAGCTTATTTGACGTTTTTCCATTTAATCAAAATTAACTGAATGAAAATTAGCAACAATAGAAAGGATGAAGAATATATGACACCCGAACAAATTTTGAATTTTATCGGCAGTTTATTAACGCAGGGGGGGTTATTAATCGTAATCATCTGCTTAGGAGTAGGTGAGATTATAAAGCGTTGGATTCCTGATGAAGTGGCACAAAACAAATATATTCCCATATTTAATGGATTATTAGGAGGACTGATAGGAGCATTTATACCCAGCATTTTTCCGGATCAGCCTATCTCTGTGTGCTTAATCTATGGAATAATTTTAGGGTTTGCTTCCAGTGGGATCTATGAGGGTTTTGCGAGCCTGTCCAAGAAATCTTGTTAATCACTTTGTCATTCATTTTCCTAATATTTAATTAGACGATTTATATTTATAAAATTTATATCTCTTAAAACTCAAAGCCGTTACACAATTAAGTGTAGCGGCTAACTTTAAAGTTTTACTTTATCATAAAAAAATTTATTTTTTGTCAAATTTTTGATATTTATTTTCAATAAATATCAAAAATATTTTAGAAACATGTATTATTTTGAAATGTGTAGCGGGAAGTGTGATAGACGTCTCCATAAAAGGTATTTTAGAAACATGTATTAATTTGTAATAGAGTCACCATTTGATACTTTCCTTAATAGTATATCATATCCGATATAGGATTTTTGAGAACAAAACCAGGCAATTTAAGGGAGACAAAACATTATGGATAGTCCATTTAAAGGAACTTTCAGAGTAACTCAACCTTTTAAGGGGAAAGATCATCAAGGAATCGATCTGGTGGGAGTAACCAGTAAAAATATATATGCCACAGTGTCAGGCGATGTGGTAGCTGCTACCACAGACACTTATCCCGACGGTGGAATGGGACGTTATGTCAAATTGAAAGGCCATGAAACGGGGTATTTTTACCTTTTTGGACATCTTTCCGAGTGGAAGGTGAAAACCGGGGATAAAGTTACAAAGGGAACACTGATAGGGATTGAAGGCAATACAGGTCACAGCTTTGGCGCTCATTGCCATTATGAAATCAGGCAAAATCAATCCAGCAGCAGTTTTTTAGATGTAGCTGCCATCAGCGGAATTCCCAATAAGATTGGAACTTATGTGCAGTCTGATGAAATAAAAGACTACAGTGCAGCATTGTTGTTTTTTAAAGAACACGCAGGGATCGATGTGGCCTATTGGGAAAGATGTGGCCCTATCGTGATATACCTGAAAGACCTTATGATAAAAATGGCTAATGGATGGTATAATCCGGTGGCTGTAAAGTTTCAATCAGACAATTATGGAGACGCTTTAAAATATATTGACGGTATCGTTGATATCGATATAGAATACTGGACCAGATGTGGTCCTTGCGTGGAATATTTGAAAGACCTAATTGTGAAACTGGCTAAAAGCTGGGGAAATTAAAAGATAGTATCTTTTTTAAATATAATAAAATCAAAAAGGCCCGAAGTTTTTTCGGGCTTTATACTTAATGGCATACACCAAATCGGCAAAGACTTTTAACAAGATAAAACAAAACACTTTATCCTACAAGAGAATATGATTTAGTTTGTGATGATTTTTTGAAACATAAGACATTAGATTTCCATATTAATAAAGTAAGAGCTTATTTTTTCAAAACTCCCAAAATACCTCGTACCAGAGAATTGGTTACGCTTTTTCCCATGGAGCTTTGGGATTTACCGGAGCTTTTTTTGGATTTTAGGCCTAAGCTTTGCTCCACTCCCTTTACCAACTCCTTGGAAACCTCACGGCTCAAGGTTGCAACAGCAGCTCCGGCGGCAACTTCCACAACGGTCTTTGTATGGCGAGCGTGATCCTTTGCTTTTTGTTTTGCATCCTCTTTGGCTATCAATTCTGCTTCTTTTTGCTTTTCTGCTTCCTTTGCTGCCTCTTCCTGGGCTTTGGCTTCTTCTTCAGCTATATCTTGTAAATCCTCAAAGGCAGATTCGTTGTCTACCACTTGATCGTACTTGGGACCCAAACCACTCTTTGACATCATGTCGAATCTCACATTGTCATCTATGGGGCCCATTAAGCTTTGAGGAGGCAATATGTAGGCTCTTTCCACCATTTGTGGTCGACCTTCTTCGTCCAAGAATGATACAAGGGCTTCCCCGGTGGCCAAATCGGTAATAGCATCAATAGTTTTAAATGCCGGGTTTTCTCTGAAGGTTTCCGCGGCTGATTTTACCGCTTTTTGTTCTGCGGGGGAGTAAGCTCTCAAAGCGTGTTGGATCCTATTTCCTAGTTGTGCTAATATGGAATCCGGCATATCTGTGGGGCTCTGTGAAATAAAGTAAATTCCTACACCTTTGGAACGGATCAGTCGTACCACTTGCTCTACCATATCCAACAGATATTTTGGTGCATCGTTGAACAGCAGATGGGCT
This sequence comes from uncultured Anaerovorax sp., assembly GCA_964461765.1. Lineage (GTDB taxonomy): Bacteria > Bacillota > Clostridia > Peptostreptococcales > Anaerovoracaceae > JAVVUJ01. The sequence goes on along the minus strand of CAYWVS010000020.1, from coordinate 21,502 downwards.
TCATCGAAGAAAAATACCATCTTTGGTTTCTCCGCATCACCGGCCTCAGGAAGAATCTCAAATAAATCGGAGAGTAACCAAAGCATAAAGGTAGCATAGAGCTGAGGGGTTCGATAGAGCTTTACGCAATGAAGAATGTTGATAAAGCCATGTCCATCTCCGTCCACCTTCATCCAATCCATGATGTCCACGGCAGGTTCTCCAAAGAATAAGTCACCTCCTTGTTGCTCCAAGTTGAGAATGCTCCTCAGGATGGTTCCTATGGTTTGATCAGAAATGCTACCGTAAGTGGTTTGAAAGTCCTTTGCATGATCAGAACAATACTGAAGCATGGCTTTTAAGTCTTTTATATCGATTAATAGAAGTTTTTTATCATCGGCTACTTTAAAAACGATGTTTAAAACTCCTGTCTGGGTATCGTTTAAACCAAGAAGCCTAGATAACAATATATGTCCCATGGAGGAAATGGTGGTTCGGACGGGGTGTCCGCTTTCTCCGAACACGTCCCAAAATTGTGTAGGGTATCCCTTGTACTCCCAGTTTTCAATTCCAAATTTGGCAATCCGCTTTTGCATTCCTTCATTGTCCATACCGGGCTTACAGGTACCGGCTAAATCACTTTTAATATCGGCTAAAAATACGGGAACTCCGGCATCGCTGAAGGATTCGGCTAATACTTTTAAGGTGACACTTTTACCTGTACCAGTGGCACCGGCAATTAACCCGTGACGGTTTGCCATTTTAGGCAATATGCACACCGGGTTTTCGCCTTTGGCAATCCAAAGCGTGTTATCTTTAAACATAAATTCATTTCCTCCTATGCATTTTCTGCAGGTGTATCTGCAGGATTTGTGGAAGAAGGTTCTTCTGTTGTAGATACTTCAGGAGATTGGGCAGCCAATAGCTCTGCATGTTTTTGCTCTAAATCCGCAACCTTTGCTTGCAATTCACCGTTTTTGGATAGTGCCTCTTCATGAGCCTTTCTATCGGCTTTCGTAAGCTTGCCATGCTTTAAATATTTCATCATAAAGACCAAGAATCCAATGAGGGCACCTACAGCGGCAGCCACGATGATAATGATGGCTTCTGAGACTTTGAATTCCCAGACAAGGAATCTGATCGTTGCAATTTCTGAATTCTGTACGGCAAATATTACGAGAAAGACAAATGAAATAATGGTTAAAATGAATTTAAAACTGATATTACCCATACTAAAACCTCACATTCCTAAATTCTTAAAAAATTATACTTAATGTCAGTTTATCATAATTGGGACAAAGGGAGGAAATTTTTTCGGTAAAATTTGGGTGGTTTTTGGCGGAGGGGTGAAGGGAAAAGGTAAAAGTATAAAACTTTTAAATTTAAAAATTATATCTATTTATCTTTTAACTATTAGATGATATAATTAAAAAACCTACCAAAGGTAGGCATTAATCCACACTGTGGAACCCTTTCGGGCGATTAAGATAAATCTTTGTTTGAACTCGCAGTGTAAGTCTTTAAGGTAGTAAGACTTATAATTTTTATAACATACTTTAAAAGGAGTGTCAATAATAATGATTAAAAAAAATGAAGATTATTATGTAGGCTTAGATATTGGAACAAATTCAGTAGGGTGGGCGGTAACAGATACAGAGTATAACGTTATCAAATTGCGGGGCAAGAATGCTATGGGGTTTCACCTTTTTGAAGAAGGCAAGCCGGCATCTGAACGGCGTGGTTATCGATCCAGTAAAAGGAGATCAGAGAGAAAGAAAAATAGGATTGCTTTACTAAAAGCTTTGTTTGATGAGGAAATATGCAAAGTAGACTATGAATTTTTCCAGAGATTAGAAGACAGCAAGTTCTGGCATGATGATAAAACAGTAGATCAGTATAATAGTATTTTTAATGATCCTAATTATAAAGATAAGCATTATCATCAAGAATATCCTACTATTTATCATTTGAGAAAAGAATTAATTGAAAATAAAGAAAAGCGTTTTGATATTCGATTAATTTACCTTGCAGTGGCACATATTTTGAAAAATAGGGGACACTTTTTGTTAGAAGGTCAGGAGTTTTCTGTTGAAAACTCCTTTGAAGAATTATTTGACGTACTTAATAATTGTTTAGCTGAAGAATTTGAAATTACATTAGATAAAAAGTATTTAAAACAAATGTTAGAAATTTTAAGATCACATATAAGCAAAACAGATAAGAAAAATGAACTACTCAATTTATTTGGGAAAGATGAAAATAAAATAAAATCAGAAATCTTTACTTTAATGGTTGGAAATAAAGCAAACCTTTCTAAATTATTTTACGATAAATTCTATGATGAAGAAAGCTTAAAAGACATTCAATTTTCAAAATCGGACTATAGTGAATCAGAAAATAAGTATGAATCTTTATTAGGGGAGCGTATGTCGTTGATTCATGCAGTTAAAGGAATTTATGATTGGATGATTCTTTCTGGAATACTAATGGGAGAAAAAACTATATCTTTAGCAAAAGTAAAATCTTATGATAAACATAAAAATGATTTAGAAAAACTTAAAAATTTATATAAATCATATTTATCAAAAAAAGATTATTTTGAGATGTTTAAAAATTTAAATTCAAAAAATAATTACTGTGCATATATTGGAATCTCAATGGAAAAAAATAATAAAAGTGCATGTTCAAAAAATGATTTTTATGACTATACTAAATCTATAATTTCATCATTAGATCAGGACAATTTATTAAAAATTAGGATACTTAAGGAAATAGAAGCTGACACATTTTTGCCAAAGCAAACCACCGGGGACAATGGTATAATCCCTAATCAATTGCATTTAAGTGAATTAAAAAAGATTTTAGAAAATGCAAGTAAGCATTATGGATTTTTAAAACAGATAGATGAAGATAAAATTACTGTGATGGACAAAATCTTAAAAATTATGGTATTTAGAATTCCTTATTATGTCGGGCCACTAAATGATTTCCATTCTAAGAATGGGGAGGGGGGATTTGCTTGGATTGTAAAAAAGAATAAGGGCTCTATAACTCCTTGGAATTTTGAGGAAATAGTAGATTTGCCTGCAAGTGGCGAGCGATTTATAAGAAGAATGACTAACCGTTGTACATATTTAATTGATTGCGATGTAATTCCTAAGGATTCGTTACTTTATAGTAAATTTGCAATGCTTAATGAAATAAACACTTTAAAAATAAATGGTATAAAAATTGATGTAGAAACAAAAAAAGATATATTTGAAAATCTTTGCTGTAAAAAACGAAAGATACGAAGAAAAGACATAAAAACTTATTTAATGACTCTTGGAAAGATTACAGAGGACGATGAGGTAAGTGGTATAGAAGATGATGTGAAATCTACACTTAAAGCCTATATAGACTTTAAACATATATTAGATCCACAGCAATGGGATGAAAAAATAATTGAAGAATGCATTAAATCAATAGTACTTTTTGGTGGAGAAAATAAAATACTTAGACAGAGGATAATAACACTTTGTAAAGAAAAATTCAAAGAAGAGCAAATTACAAAAATTTGTAATTTAAAATACTCTGGATGGGGAAGATTTTCAAAAGAACTGTTAACTGAGATATATCATACAGAACCCAAAACCGGCGAAGTCTGTAATATCATCTCTTCGCTCTATGAAACCAATGAAAATTTCAAGCAATTACTAAGTCAAGAAAAGACATTCTCTAACCATATAGATATTCATAATGCTGAGATTAATGGATTGATTAGGGAATTATCCTATGAAAAATTGGTGGAGGGTCTCTACTGTTCACCGGCCGTAAAGAGGGGAATTTGGAGAACACTTGTTATAGTAAAAGAAATTGAAAAGATAATCGGCACTCCCCCTAAAAAGGTTTTTATTGAGGTGACAAGAGAAGAAGGCATAAAAGGCGATAAAGGTAGAAAGGTTTCCAGAAAAAAACATTTATTAGATCTTTATAAAGCTTGTAAAGAAGAGAAATCTTTAATGGAATCATTAAATGAAAAAGAAGAGCGTCAGTTAAGATCTGACAAATTATACCTTTATTATACTCAAATGGGTAGGTGCATGTATAGTGGAAAACCTATTCCTTTAGATGAATTGATGTCATCTAATAGCAATTTTGATATTGATCATATTTATCCTAGATCAAAAACCAAAGATGATAGTATTGATAATAAAGTTTTAGTAGAAAAAAACATTAATAAGCGGAAAGATGATATTTACCCAATTCCCCCATCTATCAAAACTAATGATGTATTAAAGCTATGGCAATACCTTTACAAAGCTGAGCTTATAAGTAAGGTGAAATATGAAAGGTTGGTAAGGAGTGATGATTTTTCAGATTCCGAGTTAGCCGGTTTTATAAACAGGCAGATTGTAGAAACGGGACAATCTACCAAAGCTGTGGCACAAGCTTTATCTCAAATATACTCCGAAGATAGAACGGAGATTGTTTATGTAAAAGCTAAAAATGTTTCCGACTTTAGGCAAGAAATAATCAATATCCTTAAGGTGAGAGATGTGAATGATTACCACCATGCTCGCGATGCGTATTTAAACATAGTAGTAGGAAATGTGTATAATACAAAATTTACCAAGAACCCTTTAAATTTTATAAAGGAGGCGTCAGCAAGAAGTTATAGTCTCAATAGGGTGTTTGATTACGATGTGAAAAGGGGGGATTGCTTAGCTTGGAAAGCAGGAAAAGAAGGAACCATACAAACCGTTTTGCATGTAATGAATTTAAAGAGACTGCAATTTACTCGCTATTCCCATATAAACAAAAGTAATTTTTATGATCAGATGCCACTAAAAAAGGGTAAAGGTGAAATTCCTTTAAAAGGAGAAGATGAAAGATTTAATAATATTGATCGATATGGTGGTTACACAAATGACTCAAGTGCATACTATTTTTTAGTAAAACATCACGAAAAGGGTAAAATCATTAAGACTATAGAGTATGTATCGGTAAGATATGTGGGAAAGATTCAAGAGAATCCTGAGGAGCTTTTAAATTATTGTGTGCAAAATAAACCTCACGGTTTGGGCTTGCTAATGCCGGAAATATTAATTCCAAAAATAAAAATTAATACTTTATTTAATTTAGATGGTTTTGTTATGCATATATCTGGAAGAAGCAATGATTCAATTACTTTTAAACCAGCTGTACAATTAATTTTAGATAATGATAAAGAAAAATATATTAAAAAGATTTCAAAGTTTATAGAAAAATATAAAAAAGATAAAAAATTAAAAATAAATGAAAAATATGATAATATATCAAAAGAAATGAATTTGTTAATTTATGATCAGTTATTAGACAAACATAAAGAACCCATATATTTAAAGCGACCCGCTTCTCAGGTAAAGGCTATGGAAAAAGGTAGAGAAAAGTTTATTTCTCTACCGGTTGAAGAACAATGTGCGGTGATTCTACAGATCCTTGTATTGACAAAGTGTGTATTTGCCAGAGCAGACCTAAAATTGATCGGTGCTTCATCTCAAGCGGGAACTGTTACAAAAAATAAAAATATAAGTAATTGTCAAAAAGCTATTATCATTTATCAATCTCCAACCGGATTGTACTCTAATGAAGTGGACCTTTTAAAACTATGAGTTGGCGAACAGTAGTGGTAACCAGTAGGGCAAAACTGGATCTACAGATGAATAGTTTAGTGGTTCGAGGAGATACAACCATGAAGGTTCATATCTCTGAAATATCAGTTTTGATTATTGAGAGTACAGCAGTTTCGATAACTGCGGCTCTCCTTTCAGAGCTTACAAAACAAAAGGTCAAAGTGATTTTTTGTGATGAACAAAGAAATCCGTCCTCGGAGTTAATTCCTTATAACGGTAGTCATGATTGCACTATAAAAATAAAAATGCAAATATCTTGGACTCCCACAATAAAGGGTGAATTATGGAGTCACATCATCCGCGAAAAGATTTATGGGCAGAGGACTTTACTGAAGTGTACTTCTAATCTTGCTTTTGAAAAGTTGGACAATTATATGAGAGAGATAACGTTTAATGACGGGACTAACAGAGAAGGTCATGCCGCTAAAGTTTATTTTAATGCACTTTTTGGAATGGAATTTTCAAGGGCTTTAGATTGTCCTATCAATGCAAGTTTAAACTATGGTTATAGCCTATTTTTATCACTTGTGAATAGGGAGATCGTGGCAAATGGATATCTAACCCAGATCGGTATTTTTCATGACAATATGTTTAACCCATTTAACTTAGGAAGTGATCTGATGGAACCGTTTAGACCAATCGTAGATGAATTGGTATATCATATGCGGCCTGAGAAGTTTGAGAAGGAAGAAAAGATGCAGATTGTTTCATTGTTGAGTAAAACTCTAATAATTGATGAAGCAGAGCATTATATAACGAACGTTGTTAAAATATATTGTAAGAGTATTTTTGATGCTTTAAACCAAGGGGATTTATCTTTGGTGAGGTTTTTTAGAAAATGAGTTACAGGTTTATGAGAGTGATAGTATTTTTTGATTTACCAATGGAAAGTAGTAGAGAAAAACGAAAATATAGCCGTTTTCGTAAATATCTTATTAAAAGTGGATTTTTAATGATACAAAAATCTGTCTATACGAAATTGGCTTTAAATTCTACTGCATCAAATGCCATCATGGATAATGTAAGAAAAAATAAGCCGGAATATGGATTAGTGCAAATGCTTTGTATTACAGAAAAACAATTTTCGAAAATAGAGTTTGTCGTAGGAGATTATTCTTCTACGTTAATTAATAGTACGGACAGGGTGGTGTTTTTATGATTCTTTCTCACACAATTTTTAGCAACCCTATAATATTTAGCGAGAACTCAATTAATATACTGACAATTGAAAATTCTCAGTTGTTCGTTAAGTTTATTAAAGATTTTTATTTTCAAACAAAAGGTGAAAGGGGTGAATTGATTCTCTCAAATAGTGATTTGATTTTAAATATGTCAAAGGAATTAGAATTGATTACTGATCCTTTATTTTTAGATTTTGCTAATAAAAAAATTATTTCTAAAATTTTTATGGATTTAGAGAAGAATTCATTAGATGAAAAATTGTATTTGAAAACTATAAATATAAAAAGCCAAGTTCTAGAATATTTGTCGTTACTGATAAATGAGTCGTGTTTACCGTTAGGGTTCAACGAAGAAATATCAATAACTTCGTTACTAAAAGCAATGGGATTATACATCAATACAGAACAAACTCACTTGGTAGAGCAATTATCCCAGTACATGGAAATTTATGAACAACTTTCTTTAGCTAAGTGCTTTGTATTTGTAAACCTTCTTTCTTATATTGATAAAAAAGAGTTAGAGGATTTATACAAAGAAGTAAGCTATAAAAAATTTAATGTACTCCTGTTAGAAAATAAATATAAGGCTAAGGACTGTCCTTGGGAAAAACATATTTTGATAGATTTAGATTTATGTGAGGTTATAAATGATTATTGAAAAAGGTAATTATTTATGATAAATTAAACAGAACCTTATGAATTACGGCATTAAGCAGGAATGTTGCATTAAACACTTAATTAAATTTGAGGTTTGAGAGCAGTGTAATTTTTTAAGGTAGTAAAACAAACCCCTTTACTTTTTGAAACAAGTATAGGTTTGAGAGCAGTGTAATTTTTTAAGGTAGTAAAACTATCCCCTGATGCACTGGTTTCTGTCTGATAGTTTGAGAGCAGTGTAATTTTTTAAGGTAGTAAAACTAATTCTTCCGTCTGAGTTTTGATTTGGTTGTTTGAGAGCAGTGTAATTTTTTAAGGTAGTAAAACTCTTTACAAATCTGATATCATCAGGTCATGGTTTGAGAGCAGTGTAATTTTTTAAGGTAGTAAAACATTAGTATTTATGATAGTCACTAATTAACTGTTTGAGAGCAGTGTAATTTTTTAAGGTAGTAAAACTGGTGTTAAAGATTAGTTGAGGTTTGTTTAGTTTGAGAGCAGTGTAATTTTTTAAGGTAGTAAAACATGCACATCGTACGTGCCAGATTTTTTTACGTTTGAGAGCAGTGTAATTTTTTAAGGTAGTAAAACTTCTGGGAGTTCCGTATCCCTTAGTATGTAGTTTGAGAGCAGTGTAATTTTTTAAGGTAGTAAAACTTCGACAAATACATAGGACAGGCTATACACGTTTGAGAGCAGTGTAATTTTTTAAGGTAGTAAAACTACATTGAGTTAATTCTCTCCCATCTATTCGTTTGAGAGCAGTGTAATTTTTTAAGGTAGTAAAACTTAATGTTAAAGGCAAGTGACCCGAATATAGTTTGAGAGCAGTGTAATTTTTTAAGGTAGTAAAACTATATGAGCTACCAGACAGTAATGGATGTAGTTTGAGAGCAGTGTAATTTTTTAAGGTAGTAAAACTGAAATACATTTGTACTCAATCCCATTACAGTTTGAGAGCAGTGTAATTTTTTAAGGTAGTAAAACAATCAAATAAATGTTAACAATAATCCGCAAGTTTGAGAGCAGTGTAATTTTTTAAGGTAGTAAAACAAAAGGCTGTATTATACAGCTATGCAAGCTGTTTGAGAGCAGTGTAATTTTTTAAGGTAGTAAAACTGCTTGTATCATAATAGATGGTGCAGACATTGTTTGAGAGCAGTGTAATTTTTTAAGGTAGTAAAACTCGTATAACTCGGCAAAGTGTTGATTCTATGTTTGAGAGCAGTGTAATTTTTTAAGGTAGTAAAACTTTTGCCCTTCTAGAGCTTCGATTTTTTTAGTTTGAGAGCAGTGTAATTTTTTAAGGTAGTAAAACCTAACTTTTATTCTAAATCCTTTTGTAAGCCATGAGAATAATTCCAATGGAGTTATTTAGTAGCTCCTCCGGTGTCCATTTAATAAGAGTAGCATAACTTTTTAAATCAGACATTGCTTTATCGTATTACTAAACTCCTGCAAATTTATACACTCATTCACAACTCTCATCACAACCCTCATTCTACTTGATATACTTCTGAAAATCAAATATAATAGGCTCATTACTTAGAGGAGTGTGAAAAATTATTATGAAGTTTAATGTTATAAATAACGCTGTGTATAGTATGGAAAATAGTAAGATCATTATGACGGCATTGCCAAACACTGATTATTTTGTCAATCCCGAAACAGATGAGGTTTTGGCTAATGCTCCTTTCGTCTATCAAGAAATAAGTGGTGACTTTGTCATGCAGGCAAAGGTCTCTGCCAATTTTGTCAGTACCTATGATGCCGGTGTTCTACTTGCCCTTGATGATGAGAAAAAATGGGCTAAAGCTTGTTTTGAATATACAGATTTAGGCACAAAAGCAGTAGTAACCGTAATGACCAACGGAAAATCTGATGATGCCAACGGTGTAAATATAGAAAGCAATGAAGTATGGCTACGTTTATCACGAAAAGGTAATGTGTTTGCCGTGCATTATTCCATAGACGGAGAACGATTTATGATGGTACGTCTAACCCATATTCCCATGAGTGAAACCATCAAGGTGGGTATGGTTGCACAGTCACCTATGGGAGAAGGGGGACAAACCACTTTCGAGCATTTTTCTCTTGTGGAAAAAACTGTAGAGGATATTAGGGGTGGAAAGTAGGAAAGTGAATGTTGCTAAAAGATGAATTTAAAGAAATAAAGAATTATGATCGTCAAAAATTCCTTTAATCACACCTTGCCATATATAGAAAAAAGTATTATGATAGTACAAATAAGCACATCTTTGTAGCGTTGGGAACTCTGAGCTACAAAGATATATAATGGTCTTTACGGCATAGATAAAAACCTTAAGCTGTAAAGGCATGATAGAAAAAGGGAGGATTCCAATGAAAAGAAAAGTAGCATTTATGTTTATCAGTGATGCCCTGAAAGACGGGGCTCAGAGAGCGGTGATTGATCTGGGAGCAGGCGAAATGATTATGGCAGGGGTAGGTAGCTATCAGATGGCTTGTGAAGAGGCGGTAAAGCTAGCTGATGAAGGAGTTATTATGATTGAGCTTTGTGGGGGTTTTGGAACCATAGGGCATGCCAAGGTTACGGAAGCTGTGAATGGTCGCCTTCAAGTGGGTATCGTAAGATTTGACAATCACCCAGGCTACGACAATTTGTCCGGAGATAGCAAATGGCTATAATGGTCAATTTTGGAAGGAGAACCTTAATGAAAAAAATATTACCACTTCTTTTAAGTCTCACCTTGGTGTTCGGCACATTTTCCATGGCATTTGCAGCTACACCCACAGATGTGAAAGACACAGATTATCAAGAAGCGGTGGAAGCCTTGATGGAACTGGGCATTGTAAATGGATACACCGATGGTACATATCAACCTGAAAAGCCTGTTACCAGAGCCGAAATGGCAAAATTTATCATTGCTTCTTTAGAGATGGATGATGATGGAATTCTCTTATACTCAGGAGGATTCACAGATGTGGGCAGCAAGAATTGGGCCAGAGGGTACATTGGTTATGCCAACCATTTAGGCATTATTACAGGGTACAGCGACAAGACCTTTAAGCCTAACCAGACCGTATCCTATGACGAAGCCATTACCATGATTATCAGAGCACTGGGATATAACAACGATGTTTTGAAGGGTACGTGGCCTAAGAATTATGTGGAAAAGGCAAAAGAGCTGGGCATTATCACGGATGAAAAACAAGGAAAGAAGGGAGCAAACAGAGGAGATATTGCTCTTATGCTCAATGAAGCTGTAGACCAAACTATAGGAGCAGTTTCCGACGGTGAATGGGTTCCTTTTGAAGATGATACCATGAAAAACAGACTCACAACAGAGGAAGAAAACCTTCAACCCGGCAAGATTCCTTATGGCTCAAGATTGATTCACGAGTACGGTTTAGATGGGGCTGTTACAGATAGCACCGAAGACATTATACCGTCAAAGTACTATGAACAACCTCCAATTTATCAGGCTACATCCAACGACAATTTAACTATATTAACCAATTTTAAAACCACACAGCAGACGACAAGCTGGACCTGTGGACCAACCTCAGCCTTGATGGTTTTGGAATGGTTTGGCAAAAGAGGCGATCTCAATGAATTGGATTTGGCTTCCATTAGGGGAAAAGACTTTGGTGGAGCTACCAATTTAAAACAGATGATGAATATCTTTGATGGTCTTGAGAAGAAGCTTGGGCAAAAATGGAATGTAGTTTCTTCTTACGACTTATATGAAGATGAAGATGGTTACTACATGCTGAAAGTGGAAAAAGACAAAGCCTTATATCTACAAGAAGCCATTTCTTACTATTTAGAAAAAGGAATCCCCATGATCGTTGGTTGGCAGGATTGGGCAGGGCATTATCAGGTTATCATCGGATATGACAATATGGGAACTGAGGTAACTCAGGACGATGTTCTCATCTTTGCCGACCCTTATGATACCACTGATCACAAACAAGGTGGTTACCTGATTCAGTCATATGAACGATTTATCTACGACTGGAGCGTTTCCTTTGACCCCGACTTTGATAGCTGTATCTTCCTTGTGGCAAGCCCTGAGGGTTACACCTATAAGGCACCGGCAAAGGGTGTGGGTATAACAGAAGATAGAACCAACATAGGTAAGTTTACAAATGACAATATGATCGCCTTCGGGGATAAGTTACCTCAGCAATTGGAAGAATTTGCAAAAGATTATGCCTTTGAAGTTTGGCTTGATGAAAATGGATTGGGGGGTCCGGCTGCTTCCACCTATTTTAGGGCGGGTGACCATAATTATTCTCCTTACTATAAGTATGTAGATGCTTATAATTTAAAGGATACCAAGAGTCTTCAAGTATTAGAAAATTTCAAAACCATTCAACAGGCTACAGAGTATACCTGTGGTGTTACTTCCATGCTTATGACACTGGAATGGTTCGGAAAGAGGGGAGATTTGACGGAAATTGATTTGGCCAACAAGAGGGAAAAAACCGATGATCTTCCCGGAACCAATGTAAAAGAAATGCTAAATGTAATTAAAAATTTAGATACCAAATGGAAAGTAAAATCAAGCTACGATTTGGTTGACGGAGATTCTTTGATGGAGTGTGGAATTAAGGCGGACGGCAAATATATGGATTTAGCCGATATGATTCCTTATTATGTTTCTAAGAATATCCCGGTAATGATAATGTGGCATGAATGGGGCGGACATTGGCAGGTAATTATTGGTTACGACGATATGGGAACGGAAGGTACCCAAGATGACGTTCTGATTTTAGCTGATCCATATGATACCACTGACCACAATCAGAACGGATATGTCATAGAATCCTATGAAAGATTTATCTATGACTGGGGCAATACCTATGATCCGGATATGGAGTGGGGTGCGTTTATCGTAATGGAGCCTGCTAATTAGTAGTTGATTAAGGCTGTTGGGTTTATGTGAACCGAAGGAGCCCTTAAAGCATAAAAAAAACAATAAGCTTGAATTAAAAAAGAATCAAATAAAAAATATTAAAAATCCAGTTATAACTTTAAAAAAAGTATAACTGGATTTTTTTAATGTAGAAAATATCGCCGGAGAAAAATGACACAATATCAAAGAACGTACCTTGTAAAGAGTCGTACCTTGTAAAGAGTCGTAATATGTAAGGATTCGCCCCTTGGGGGTGTTTAATGTAAAATTAAAAATGGCCCGCACCTCCAAGTGGGGAATTTTATCTTGCAGAAAAAACCTTGGGGGCATCAGGGAATAAGAATCTTTATTTCATCGTTTTATTTTTTCTGACTTAAAATTTTTTAAAAATAAAACTTCAATAGACAGATTTAATAAACATTTAGATAAATTTCTAAATAACTGTTGACAAAGAGTAAAGGTTTTCGTATAATACATTTAGATGAACATCGAAATGAGGTGATGACTTGGGATTTCATGAAACTTTTAAAGCATTGTCCGACCCCACCAGGCGGGAGATCTTAAACCTTTTAAAGAAAGGTGCAATGTCAGCAGGTGATATCGGCGCAGAATTCAATATGACGGGAGCTACCATTTCCCACCATTTGGCTCAACTCCGAGATGCAGGGCTGGTATCAGATAGGAAAGAAGGAAAATTTATTTACTATGAGCTGAACATGAGTGTATTTGAAGAAGTGATCTCTTGGATGAAGAGCTTCAAGGACACATAGGCTTAATATTATCCATATGGGTATTTATATTGAATATATGCATTAATCCATAAAAAAAATATAATTAAATACTAATAAAAAATTGAAATAAACTCAAAATTCAAATTTAAATTTTAAACAATTTATAAGGAGGCTAACAAAATGAAAACAAAAAGAAATTATCTACTCGAATTTATTGTCGCATTGATTCCAATGGTTATTATTGCAATCTTTTACAGTCAATTGCCGGATCAGATGCCTATGAATTGGGGCATAAGCGGAGAGGTTAACAGATATGGAGCAAAAAGTAGCATTTGGCTTTTGGCAAGCATTCCCATTGTGTTGACATTAATTTTTATGGCATTGCCTAAAATAGATCCCAGAAAAGAAAACTACAAAAAATTTAACAGTCAGTATAATATGTTTATCCTTATGTTCAACACCTTCTTTGCTTTGATAATAGGGGTAGTTGTCATGGAAAGCATCAACCCGGGCACCATGAATATAGGCAGAATAATTCCCATAATGGTAGGACTGCTCTTTATTTTCCTGGGAAATATTATGCCTAAGTTTAAGTCCAACTTTTTTATGGGGATCAAGACACCTTGGACCTTATCCAGTGAAGAGGTTTGGAATAAAACCCATCGGTTTGCCGGAGTTTTATGGGTCATAGGGGGTCTATTGATTGCCCTTAGTGCCTTTGTCCTTAACCCTTCCGTCAATTTCTTTATACTCATAGGGACTGCTGCAGTAATAGGCATTGCACCCATAGTTATGTCCTATGTATGGTATCAAAAATGAAGAAGCACGCCATTATCCCAATTTTCATTCCCCATGAGGGCTGCAAAAATGATTGTGTTTTCTGTAATCAAAAGGTAATTACAGCTAAGGATCAAGCCCCTTCCTTAGAACAAATGGATAACATTGTAAGGACTTGGCTGTCAACTATAGAAACCCAAAATATCGAAACTTGTGAGCTGGCTTTTTACGGAGGCAGCTTTACAGGTTTGGAAGTTGATTTACAATTGTTATATTTAAAGTCTGCAAAAGAGTGGAAGGAAAAAGGTCACATTCAAAAGATTCATATCTCCACCAGACCGGATTATATAAATAAAGAAATTTTAAACCGCTTAAAAACATACGGTGTGGATATCATAGAGTTGGGGGTTCAATCTTTTCATGAAGAGGTTTTGGCAAAATCCAAGAGGGGGCACGATACAAAGGTAGTATATGGGGCTTGCGATTTGATAAAAGAATTTGGATTCACCTTGGGAATACAGCTTATGATAGGGTTACCCGGTGATTGTCACGAAAAATGCATGTATTCTGTCAAGGAAACCATTAAAATTAAGCCTGAAATTGCACGACTATATCCAACCATCATACTGCCTGAAACAGAGCTTTTCCACATGTTTCAAAGGGGAGACTACCAGGGACTTTCCCAAGAGGAAGCTCTCTATACTACTAAGGAAATGTTTCGAATGTTGACTGAGGCTGGGATAAACGTCATTCGGGTAGGACTTAAAAGCTCGGACTTCATCAACATTCAGGGGTGTAATGTGGGAAACACCTATCACCCTGCCTTTCGACAGCTTGTAGAGTCTCAATTGGCAAGGGAATCCGTGGAAGAGCAAATAAATGCTTTTTTTCAAAAGCTTCAAAAGGAAGAATCTGTAGAGCAAAAAATCCATGAAATAATCTTAAGGAGTAACCCAAGGTGCTTTTCCAATTTGATCGGACATAAAGGCTCTAACAAACAGTATTTCAATGAAAAATACCAAAATATGTTTTTTATATTTGAACAAGATGAAACTTTAAATGATTATTGTTACCAAATATTAGTTTCATCCTAAATTTCCTCTTGACCGGTTATTTTCATAATCTCCACACGGTGATGAGCTATGAGTAAATCTACCATTTTCCCATAGCTTCGCACCCCATCTTCCTGGGCGTTTGCCTTCAAATAATAATCGTTTGCTTTGCTGGCTACCTGAGCGGCTTTTCCTTCGAAAGCTTTCCAATATTCATGATTGTTTTGTAACTCTAACTTTACTTGCTCCGGCAATTGGCTTACAACTTGGGCATATGTATCCTGATCTCCATATGCGTATAAGGCATTTAAAGCGTATATTAATCCATTAAGTGCACCACTGTAACGAAACTCCGGAACATCAGAAGCCATACAAGTCAGGTAACCTATAAATCCTGCCTCCTCCTCAGGCATATAGCCTTTTAAGTGTGCAAGCTCATGACCCATGGTAAAGGGAACTAAATAATCCGGTATATCACGATTGTAATTTGCTTCTATAGTAAATGGAGAAAAGATGCCACTCAAGTGAAGGGAGGACATAGCCTTTGAGGAAAGGATGGGTTTGGGATCTGGTGTATATCCTTTTAATGATTCATTTGTTTTGGATAATTCCTTCATTGAACGAACTGCCTCTTTTCCCACTGATTTTTTATTTTCCCCTAAAGATAGTAAACCTTCATTATCTACTGAAATTTCCTTGGAAAGAACCTTCAATTCCTCAGTTAAAATTTGGCTCAGTACCACCAATTCATGCTGAGAAGAGGGCAGTATCAGCAGGTTTGCGTCCTCAGAAAAGGAATTTCTTTCATAATTAATACCACACCCCAGTGTAAAAAGCAAAAGGAGAGTGGTGAGACCGCATAACAATCCTTTATAGCTGTTCTTCATAAATCCGAAAAATCTAAATCTAAATTTTGATGAAAAAATAGAGGTAATAACAAGTATAACAAAAACTCCTACCATTATAAATAATACGTAAATTAAAAATTCAAAGATGGAAAATGGAAATATATTGCTAAATCTTCCTATTAGATTAACCATCAATGGATAAATATTTTGTGAGTAAAAATCAGCAAAGACGGATGAGCCTCTTCCCATGAAAATCAATAGAATGGAAGTCAAACTTCCTACAATTATGTACAGCCACTGAAGATGAAGTTTTTTCATAGTACCCCTTTTTCCATAAATAAAAAATGCTTGATGAGAATATAAATAATTATAACATTAATTCAATGTTTACTCCATTAATAAAAGAAATCAATTTTATTACTTTTCTTTTAAAAAATGCTTTAAATTTTAACATTTTTGAAGTATAATAGATAATGCTTTTGTTTTTACCATGTTTATTTATATTTAACTAATTTTTAAAAATATTTTTGATTTTTTATTTTCAATTACTAAAATTTAAAAGGAGAAAATTATGTTTGTATTACCCTGGAATGATAAATATTTAACGGGAATTGACATAATAGATAAGCAGCACAAGGAAATCATTTCATTAATAAATATGTACTCTATGAAATTTGAAAAAAGATATGACTATCTGGATTTACTTAAATTGGTGCAGGATATTGAACATTATGCAGCAGTACATTTTCAAGCAGAAGAAAGTTATATGACCATTTCGGGGTACCCTGATAGTAGAAATCATGCAGCCTTACATAAGCAAATGGCTTTTGAATTAAAAAGATTTAGTATAAAATTAAAGGAAAAGGAATTAGATGTTCCCGCCACTACCAAGGAGATTCTTAAGTTTTTAAGTGATTGGTTGACGATACATATCAATAAAGAGGACGATAAATTCGCTCAATTTTATAAAGAAAAATCTAAAATTGAAGATTAAGTAGTATTATTATTATGATTATTCTGAATTGAGAAAATCAAGTAGGCCTTTATGCCGGAAAGGGAAATATTGAGGACAATTCTTTGGTTTTTATATTTCTGGATTTATTTAATTAAAATACTGCCTCAGTATAACTTTGCAAAAAAGATAAAAAATGAATGGGAACCGGAAAAGCTTTTGCAGTACGTCCATAATGTAGTGAAAACATGGGCAGAGAGTCTATTAAAGGTGGCAGGTGTAGAAACTCAGGTTCATGGTTTAGAAAACATTCCCAAGGGTGGGGCATTGTTTGTAAGCAACCATCAGGGGAATTTTGACATTCCTATACTTCTGGGGAAGTTAGATGAACCTAAAAGCATTGTAGCAAAAATAGAATTGGAAAAAATGCCAATGATTTCCTCTTGGATGAAGCTTTTTAACTGTCTTTTTATCGATAGGAAAAACCCCAGACAGTGTATGAAGATTTTGGGAGAAGCAGAGCACTTGCTATCTCAGGGGCAATCTGTAATTATCTTTCCTGAAGGGACGAGAAGTAAGGGAAGAGACCTGGGAGAGTTTAAGGATGGAGCCTTTAGAACTGCATTAAAGTCCAAAGTGCCCATTGTTCCTATAGTAATAGATGGATCCTATAAAATCATGGAAGCCAATGGAGGATGGATTAAGCCGGGTTGTGTCAATTTAACTATTTTGCCTCCTGTGATCACTGCAGATCTTTCAAAAGAACAAGGAAAAAACATTGGGGAGCAGATAAAGGCAGCCATAGAGCAGACTTTAATGATGGGAACAAAGGATGCAGAATAAATAGGGTAGGTCTTGAATAAGTATAAAAAACGTGGAAATATTAGGCAAACAAAACAGGTTTAAGGTTAATGAATAAAAGCATAATGTATAAGAGGTAAATCATTGAATTTATTTGAAATTTGTTTAATCGCTATTGGTTTAAGTATGGATGCAGTAGCGGTTTCTATGTCTAACGGGATGGTTTTTAACAGGATGAGTAGATCGAGAGAATTGCTCATGCCTATATTTTTTGGCTTTTTTCAGGGGCTCATGCCATTCTTGGGTTATTTTGCAGGAGGGTTATTTGCTGAACTTATTTCCAAATACTCTGGAATCGTCATTCTGATTATCTTAGGTTATATCGGTGGCAAAATGGTTTGGGACGGATGGAGAGGGGCAGATGACGAAAAGAATCAATCCGCTACTTTGACCTTGCGTTTATTAATCGTGCAAGCCTTTGCAACCAGTATCGATGCTTTTGCCGTAGGAGTAGGCTTTTGTGCCATGCAGATAAACATTGTAAATGCTGTTGTTATCATTGGTCTTATCACCTTTGCCCTGAGCCTTTGCGCTATTCTTATCGGGAAAAAATTTGGTGATTTTTTAGGAAATAAGGCTTTGGTTTTAGGAGGGTTTATTTTAATTTTCATCGGTCTTAAGGCATTTCTTAAAATTTAAAACATTTTTATCTAAGTTTTTTTAGCCTATTTTTTTAAGTAAAGGAACTTTTGCTGTAATCTAATCGTCATAATAACATGATAAAAAACAAATTAAATGGAGGATGAGATGAAAAAGAATTGTTCGCTAAAAATGATTATTAGTATTATGACTGTTATGGCTTTGATGTCAACAACTGCATTTGCCGCAGTAGGACAGCCCGGTGTGGCGGTGGGAAATGATGGCACACCTGCTGTGGAGTCATCTGAAAACGGTGAGAGCACCGGAAAAAACATGTTGGTTCACGGTAAGGTTACAGAAATTTCAAAGCAGAAGGATTTTACCACAATTGCTATTACCAATGATCAAATGGGTATGGTCTTTCATGTTAGTGAACCGGTTTTCGTTATTGATCAAAAGACAAAGAATTTTATGCAGTTGGTCGACATAAAAAAGGATTCCCAGGTAGCTGTTGTGATAGATAAAATGGCACCTATGACTATGAGTCTGCCGCCTCAAACAAATGGAGCTATTGGGTTTATCCTTAATACTGAGGACGGTTCCATAGATCTCTCTGTTTATAACGATGATTTTCTCAACTGGGAAAAATCTTTACAGATTCACTTGGATGAAAATACTAAAATCATAGATTCTAAGAATTCCAAAAGATTGTATAAACCTGAAGATGTAAAATTTGCAGAAAGCTTGGTATTTTATAATATTGCCACCTTAAGCTTGCCGGCTCAAACTAACCCGGACATGGTGTTAATCCTTAATTCTGCAGATGAATTAACCTCAGATAAGGCAAAGGAAGAAGTCGGTGTTGTCACTGAAAAATTGCCGATAGAATATGCTTCATTAAGAGAAGGAGCTGAGGCAAAAGGGTACAAAATAAATTGGACATCCAATAAAGCACCCATTACCTTAACCAAGGATGATGCTAAAGTAGTTATTACCATCGGAAGTGACAAGTTTACCTTTTCCCACAACACAAAGGATATTAAACCATTGGATAGAATGGAAAAATTAGATGGTCCTGTCAAATTGGAGAAGGGAAAAACCATGGTTCCGAAAACCTTTATAGAGGCTCTGTAAATGTTGTCTACTGTTCTATAGGCAAACCTTTTATATGACAAAGTAAATTAAAACAGATGTTATAATTGTTGAAACATCTGTTTTTCTTTTGCTTTTATAAATAAATATTATAATTTTGCATATATTAACTAAAAATTTATGGAAAATTTTTAACTTTGGAATTTTAACATAATAATTAAACAAAATACTTTGTATTAAAATTTTTTATAGTTACAAAGATTTTTAGATTATTCCAAATGTGAAAAAATATGAACCTAGATTGAATAGCAATTTTAATCTTATTTTTATTTAAAGCTTAATAATATTTGGATAGCGAGGATAAATACATTATGAAAAATTTAAAAATTAGTGGAAAATTAACAATCGGGTTTGGTGTAGTTATAATTATGCTAATCGTATTAGGATTTTCTGCCTTTGTTGGGTTAAGAAATCTGAATTTAGTTATAAATCAATATTCTGAAAAAACCTTACCAAATACTAAATATATATGGCAGATGCAACGTGATTTAGTTTCTGTTGAGCGTTTCTTAACACAAGCTATCGCAAGTACCGACTATAATCAGGTTCAGAATTTAATTCAGAAGGCAAAATCTGAGTACCAAGCACTTTCGGATTCCATTGAAGCATATCGTGCAAATATGCGTACAGATCCTGCCTTACTTAAGGAATTTGAAGATATTTTAAGTCAAGGTGCAGGATATCGAGATCAAATATATAATATTTTAGGTAAAGAACAAACACCTGAGAATGCTGCCTCTGCATACTTAATTTTTGATAACAATTATTTACCTATTCTTGACAAAGCTATCGAATCTATCAATAAAATAAGTGATGCCGTTGACGAGTTGGCAACACACCAAAAAGACGATGCAAATTCTCAAATGTACTTTTCAAAAAACTTAGTTTTCTTCATTTTAGTTATTGGAGTAATATTTGCAATTATTATAGGGCTTCTTATTAGAAAATCCATTCTTGTACCAGTGAAGGAAATTGAAAATGTAGCAAAAGAAATGTCAATGGGAAATCTTGGTTCACAGCTTAATTACCAAAGCAAAGATGAATTGGGTGTAATGGCAGAAAGCTTGCGTCAAGCTTTATCCATGTTAAAAATGTATATTGACGATATTGCCTATGCCATGGGGGAATTTGCAAATAATAGTTTTGTTTTAACAAAACCTAAGGAATCTTTTGTGGGAGATTTCCAAGTGATTGAGGCTTCTATAAACAAGGTTACAAGAAATATGACAGATACTCTATCTCAGATTAGGATTGCTGCAGATCAAGTATCTTCCGGATCTGAGCAAGTTTCTTTCGGTGCTCAAGCATTAGCTCAAGGTGCAACTGAACAAGCAAGCTCTATCGAGGAATTATCAGCATCCATCAATGAGATCTCCAATCAAGTGAAGCAAAATGCCCGAAACTCTTCAAGGGCTAATGATATGTCTGGACAAGCTGCCGATGCCATTCAAGCTAGCAACCATCAAATGGAGCTACTTACAACAGCAATGAATGAAATAAATGTTAAATCAAGTGAAATTCGAAAAATAATTAAAACCATTGAAGATATAGCATTTCAAACCAACATATTGGCTCTTAATGCTGCAGTTGAGGCGGCCAGAGCCGGTGAAGCCGGAAAGGGCTTTGCAGTAGTTGCAGATGAAGTGAGAAACCTTGCCGGAAGGTCAGCGGATGCTGCAAAGAATACTACCGCTTTAATCGAAGACTCAGTCCATGCAATCAATAACGGAGTTGGCTTAACGAATGCTACTGCTGAAGATATGGTCAATGCCGTTAATCTTGTGAGAGAAACAACCGCATTGATTGCTGACATTACAGAAGCCAGTCAAGAACAATCCGGATCCATATCACAGGTTACTCTGGGCATAGATCAAATTTCCTCTGTTGTTCAGACAAACTCTGCAACAAGTCAGGAAAGTGCTGCTGCAAGTGAAGAATTATCCGGTCAAGCCTCCTTATTAAAAGAGTTGGTCGGTAAATTCAGACTTGAATAAAAGTGTTCTTCTCCCACAGCCCTATATACTTCTTCAATAGTGATGGGCGGAATAAGGAAGATGGCCTGATGTATCACTTCCTCATCAGAATTTATATCCCACCATATTTTTCCAACCTAAAGCACCTCCTTCGTAGCCTTAACCTTCGCTCATCCAAGGCGGTGGTGGCAATAGGCAGAAAGGA
>CAYWVS010000019.1:0-44315 GCA_964461765.1 uncultured Anaerovorax sp. | reverse complement strand
TCCCGCTGCCCACATTTTCGGGACCCTATGCACTACTTTTAGTTTATCAAAAACAGAACATATTTCATTTGCTTTGTTTTTTACTAATTCAATGCCATTAATGTTCTTTAGGAATACAAAAAATTCATCGCCGCCAACTCTTCCAACAATGTCGTCTGCTCTAAATATTTTCTGCAGTTTATCCGCAAGGTATGCTATCACTTGGTCGCCGCACATATGTCCAAGCTTGTCATTGACATTTTTAAAGTTGTCAATGTCAATTATCATTAGGGCATGACTTGTGTCGTTGTACTGGCGATCAATTAAAATACGTTTAATTAAAAGCTCTGTAGTGGATTTATTGTATAATCCTGTGAGTTGGTCCTGCTCTGCTTTTTGGCGGAGTTCCTTTTCTTTTTGTATCTGCTCATCAATAATTTCCAGTGAAGCTACAGCTTTATATGGGTTTCCTTTACTGTCTGTGATTACAACACCGGAAAGAGAACACCAACGGTAGTTGCCATTTCCATCTATAACCCTAAAACGTTTATCCGTAATATTCGCTCCACTTGTAATTGCATTAAAAATATTTGTATATATTTCTCGATCATCCTCATGTATGGCATTGACGGCTAATGCATCCTCAGGGGAATTTTGTGTATATGCTTCTCTTCCAAATAGTTGCGTAAAGTTGGTCATAGAACTTATTCGGTTAAGTGAAAAATCCCATTCGAAAATGACCATATTGATTTGAGCAGCGAGAGCCTTAAAGCATCGCTCACTAATCTGCGCTTTGTTCCTCAAGTGCTTTTGGCTAAAATAGACATACAACATAATAATGAATAATATTAAAACAATCTGGAAAATCAACTGCAAGGCAAGATTCATATATGCGTTAGTACGCTGTTCAACAATATGTTTTGGTAATACCATCATTAATACCCAATCGTTGATGCCAATGGGTGCATAGTATGCAAAACGGTGTTGTCCCTTATATGAATACTTTATAAATCCTTTTTTCTTATCGGTAAATGCTTTCATTATTTGTTCTGCTGAATAGCCATCAGCATAAGTTAATTTTTGAATTGTGTTAAAGAAATTATCATCGGGGATAAGTGCTTTGTCCCTTTTATTTTGCCCTATATCCCTACCGTTGCTATCTATCAGACGATAATAACCATCCGCATTAAAAAAGGTATTATTAAAAATTTCAGAGAGTGTATCAGCTTTAACGTCACAACGCAGGGCCGCTATAGGTTCACCATTTTTGTCGTGCAAGGGTACAAGTATACCGACTACGGGTGTTCCATCTACAACTGCGTTAATTACATCTAAAACAAAAGGCTCTCCGTTTTTGATTTTGTCTATATATCCAAACTGCTCTATATCAACTATATGTCCGTCAGTTGTGTAGCTTTTTCCATTTGCATAATCAATGGCAATGTGTTCAAATCCTTCGTTTTTCACCACATCTGTCAATAGGGAAAGAACTTCTTGAGATTTAAAATCTTCATACCTCTCAATAACAATAGCTAAATTTTTAAGGGTACTGATATATCGGTCAAACACTGCTCGTACTTCTGCAGTATTACAAAGTGTTATCGATAGAAGACTGTTGTCAGTTGAGTTGGTATCCATTTCAACCAATTTTGACGTAAAGCTGAAAATTGCAAACATGGTCAATGCTATAACAATTCCCGTACCTATCAAAAGAAATTTGGTCTTTTTATTTAAATTAATTTTTTTCATCACCTTACCTCCACCCTGGCTATGGAATTAGATAAGCTATAATCTTGGAAACCGCAATACAACGGCGGCAGCATCTTATGTCGTGTGTCAATTTATTTTCAAGCGTTAAATTCATTTTTAACTATAGTATTGCTATGCCTTTTAATTACTGTTTTTACAATATGGCCTCGGCAAAAAATGTGATTATCCAAATGTCTATACAGGAAGCTCAGCCGTAAAACAGATACGGTAAATCCGCATAATGAGCCAGCGAATATACCCAAGCCATACAGCTCCGGTACAAGTTGTCGGGCAAGTAATGCTCCACCAAAAACACCAAATGCAAAAGCCGCTGTGCTTAATGCGGCAAAGCCCTCGTCATCAAAATAATAAAGCATTATCACAAAGGCATAGCTGACAAAAACGGTAATGTATGAAACTGCAAGGGTGGGGTAAATGGAGGTGACCATACCTCCCATGCCAATGGCAGGGAATAAAATATAACTGAGTAAAATAAAACAAAAAGTAAAAAGTGCTTGAAGCTTTATCACACTGATTAAGTCCTCTGTCAGAGAGGAAAACATTTGTTTTTTTGCATTGTTTATATCGTTTTTATTGCCGCAAACAAGCATATGGCAATACGTGTTATATTTATCGTAAAAGTTTGTTTCTATTTTCACTACAAAAGCAACCATAAACGAAATATTGGTAAACATTGCAAAACAGTTGGCAAGGTCGTAGGACGGAGCGGTTACAAAGGTGTTGGCAATAGCAATTTTAAGAGTAGAATCCCAAAACACAAAGTTGTGCATATATAATCCCAAGGTATACAGCAGATTGGATGCAAAAAGAGCTTTGTGGTTACTAAAATAGGAGAACACCTGTCGGTAATTCCTTCCAGACTGGGGAATAAAAAGTCTAAGCAGTGAATATAAACGAAGGGCTATAAATAAGTAACCGGCATTGAATGCATAAAGCATTGCAAATGAAAGCTGCATCTTATACACTCTTACAAGTAGAAAGGTTATACCAAATACAATGAGCATTCCGATAAAATAAGCTGCAGCGATTCGCTTGTATTCCTTTAAAACACTGATATAAGACATTGTTAAAAAAACCATACACATCAACATAAACATTAAGTATAAAAGCAGCATAAAAACAGGGTCGATGCTTCCCTTAAAAACTCCATGCATAGAAAAGGGAATAGCCAGTGCCCCACCTGTTATGGCACAAAGAGCAAGCCCCACATAGTAAGATGGTAATATTGCACCATAATTTTTATCATAAATTCTATCTGCTATATATCGCGACAGTACCGCCGAATAAGGGGAGGTTACAATCAACGAAAAAACAAACACATAGAGAATCCCGGCTGATAATAAATCACGCTGAGCATAAGGTAATGCGTTATAGTTAAAAATAATGTTAATAGCAATAATCGTACCTATAACCATAACCATAGGACCCACAGTGGTTAGCGTGGAGTAAGCCGCACCGCGTAAGGTATTTAGAACCCCTTTTTTGTTGAACATCTTTTTAAGCTCAAAGCCTATGCCCGCCATACAAGCACCTCCTTTTCATAAATCTTAGGTTCAAGTATGTTTTCAAATTTATCCGGGAGTTTAGGCAGTAACTGAGCATATAATTTTGTGTATGCTTCATATAATTGTTCCTGCCTGTAATACCGTATCACCCTTGAGCGACCGATTTCTCCCATTTTTTGCCGCAATCCCTCATCTAAGGCAAGCTTTACAATTGCATTGGCGATGGCATCAATCTGCATAATAGGGGTAATAATACCTGCTGCACCCAAGTTATCCTGTTCGGTTCCGTTTAAAATATCTGCGCAGCATCCTACATTTGTGGCAATACAAGGCTTTCGTGCGGACATAGCTTCTAACAATACAAGTGGTTGTGATTCGCTGATGCTTGTCAATAGTAGCATATCCATTTTACCTATGTACTCCTTGACAATAACTCTGCCGGTAAAAACAACATCCGAAATACCAAGGTTTTCTGTCAGTTTTATGCACTCGGAATAATATTCCGGATCCTCATCCTGTGGGCCAATAATAAATAAACGCAGATTGCTTACATTTTGTTTTGCGTGATAATATGCACTTAACATAGTTTTAATGTCCTTAATAGGTGTAATACGAACAACCGCACCGATATTGATGAATGTGTCGTCCTTATCCTTTTGGGGAATGTTGTCATGGGACAGAACATCCACGCCGTTTGGTATTACGAGGGTTTTTTCAGCTTCACAGCCCATTTCAATTTGCAAACGGCTTGCTTTTTCATACAGTGCAACCACACGGTCCGCTTGGCTGTAAGCACAGGATGATTGCTTGTAAAAATTTGAAATCCAAATATCTTTATAAACACCCTTGGCCCAATCGGTTTTAATAATTTCTTCCTCACGCTCACGGGTATATATGCCGTGTTCTGTGATAATAAGCGGCGTTTCAGGAAAGGTGTTCTTAGCATAGCTTGCCATTATCCCAGCGTATCCGGTGCAAAAGCTGTGGTATAAATCTGCCTTTTGGGGCCGCCACTTTAATAAGTGAAACAGCGGTAAGAAAAGCGAACGCATTGTCCATAGGAAATCCGAAAACACAACGTGGGAATACTTTTGCTCGTAATAGCTTGTAATGGCCTCCAAAAAATCGGCTCCCATAAGCAGCTTGTTAATGGATAAGTCGGGGTTTTTGCGAAAAAGTGAAAATATCCCATTCCAGTCACTGCTGCGCTCACCCATAAGCAATGTGGAAAGTGCCTGTCGATCTGCTTTTGTAAGTTTTATTTTTCTGTCTTTAAACACCTCGTCATCATCGTATAATGCAATTTCATTGACAGAGGTAACATTCTTCGGAAGTTTATAAGCAAATTTGCCCATTTGCTTTTTGTCCACAACAATGGTATGCAGACAAAACTCAATGTCAGGCATATTTTTTATAAATGCGTGGGCCCAGCTTGAAACGCCGCCCACTAAATATGGATAGCATCCTTCAATAAATAAAGATACCTTCATAAATTCACCTACTTTCTATGGGGTACGAATATGCTTTACTTCAAAGGAAGCATTCTGAGTGTGCATTGTCACCTTATAAATACCCCTCTCAATTTTCTCAACATCTGCCATACTGTTTTGAGCTAATTCTGCTTCCCCTTTAAGTCGTACAATAAACACGGCACTGCCTCTAAAATTTTCACATTCAATATTCAACCTGTCATTGCTTATAGTAATTTTCGGTTTAATAGAATAATAAGCATTGAGCGCCTGCACTGCTTTGTCGTGGCTAAGTTGATTAAGCCACGGAAAATATACAGACATAGCATTTAGCTCGGAGGTAAAATCTTTTGCTAAAAGCCTCCAATCGTATTCGGGGGACGGAATAAATGCATCCTCCATACTTACAGTATGGTGAATAAATCCCATAGCTGTAACCAACCCTCGATTGAGAAACTCATTATAATTTTTGCTGCGAAAGCCCGTTTGTGTAACAAGACCCGGAGCGGTGTTACCTTCACTTTCATATAGCATATAGCGGTGCTTTCGCATTTCCTTTTTCCAAAAACCTTCTTCTACGCCTCTGCTTTTGCAGTAAAAAGTAAGCTCTACTCCTGCTTTTGAGGACAATAGTACGAAATCGGGGAATATAATGTCACGTAATGCACTCTGGGTTCCTCTATCGAAAATAAGCTTCGCTTGTGTATCATAATCGTTACCAAGGGGGAAATCAGTCAATGTAACCGAAAAAGATGATACAATAGGATATACAAAAACATCCTCAAGAAAAGAGAGAACGCTGACCAGAGGCCCTATGCCTTCATCACTGTACAAAAATGTGTTGTTAAATACAAAAAGGGGTGTGCCTTGATGATAAGTTCGCCATAGCAAGGCAGTTTGCTCTTCATTGGTGATTGAGAGGTCTTTATTATCTGCACGAATATAGGTTTTGCACTTAGAAGTCAATGTGACCTCATGTGCATATGTTTCAGCTTTTTCAAAAGTCATATGTCCGCCCATGAGAAAGCCATCAATAATATGAAAACCTTCCTGTGGAACCCTTTCTTTTCCAATTTGCTCTATCCCTAAGAGAGAAAGAGTTGCGCTATTTGATAAAGTGGACTCGTTTGGAATTTGTGCAAATATAACCGGAATCCCATTTGCCAAGAGCTCACGAATGGAATCAATATCTGCATCGGCAAGCTGTCTGTCTATAACAATCAAACACTCATATTGCAGTGTAGTATCTATATCAGAAATTGACTGAACACGAATATATGGCTTTCTAATTGTATCAAGTGTTTTTGATGCAGTTTTGTAAACCATATCGTCTGCTCCTGCAATGCAATAAGCCTTTTGAGAATTCAGCTTGTCGGCAGAGATTAATGCGGAATCTAAGCTGCCGGACATATTTGTCCAAGTAGGGATAACATGGTTAGAACTGCTTATGTTTAAATCCATTGTTATTGCCGAAACAAAGGAAAAAATGATAATGAATAAAACTACAAACATAAAATACCTTTTAACTGACACTACTCTTTCCCCCTTTCGGTGTTCATATAATCAATAGATAAATTATTCAGTACATATGTATCTTGTCTTAACATATAAACAACAAGGTCATCATCCTCGTAATAAACGGACATTTCATCGGGGAAATATTTTTTGTATTCCTTTGCCCACAAATCTGCTTTTGCCATTATGATTTTGCGGTTTTGTAAATTTGCATAATAAAACTCGCCCAGCTCGTTGGCATTAATGCTTTTGTCATCGGGTAGCGGTAGATACCCATCACTATCAGTAATAGCTTCGCCTTTTATAAGCGTTTGAGGATGGGTGGGGTCAGAAATGCGGTAAACCGGCAATACCGTTTTTTCAATGATAATAAAAACATATTCTGTGGGAATATATTGCTTGCCCATAACCGGGGGATCGTCTATGGTTTTTAGTAAGCGAATCAATTCATAATGATACCCTTCGTTACGCACAAGCGGCATTTCATAGGTTGTTGCTATCACCGTATAGGTATGCTTGGGAAACTCACTTTGGATTCTTTTCAATACATCAACCGTCTGTTCATACTGAGCCTGCATAGATACAGCTTTTGTTGCTATATTCCTTAAATACAACAAATCATAACATAACAGAATGATAATCACTGCAATTGCTATCTGAGGCAAAATTTTAATTTTTCTTTTATGTAAAACCGCTATCATCACTGAAAGAAATTCCGGCAAAAAACCAAATAAGGGAATTATCATCAATCGAAGCATTGTGCGTTGACGCATTAAAACAATGATTTGTGGAAATCCCAGCTGATAGGCAATACTCAAGATAAACAGCAGGATACAAAACAATAACAGCCATAGCTGAAGCTTGGTATAAGGACATTTTCTGACAATCCCCCAAGCAATCAGTGCGACTGCAGCAATGATGCTAATTAAAATGGGATAAACATATTTGTTTTGCCCATTTTGCATAATGTAGCCTCTGTCTATGTCCGTTTCCATACCAAACTCAACCAGTGCTTTATTGGGAAATAAAGCACGTATCACTTCCTCCTTGCAAAGCAAAGCTATTTTTTCAAAAAAATTTGTTGCTTTTTCAGCTTCGGAGAAAAAATTATCGTTAAAGTCTTTATTTGAAATGGTGTCCTTTGGTGCGGTTTGCGTTACGCCCAACGCCCATCCAATTGATTTTTCAAAGGGTATACCTTCAAGCAATCCTACAGTTATGGGAGTCGCAGCTATTACACTTGCTACGGCATAACTAACCAATAGCGCTAAAATGGTTTTTCTATTAAAAACCGTTTTAAAATTGATGATTAACAATACTAAATAAGCAAGGATTAAAATAATTGTCATATAAAAATGAATAAGTGCTGTCAGTGCCAAGCAAAGGGCTGAAACAATAAGGTTGATCTTTTTATGCTCTCTAAGATAATCCGAAAGAAAAATAACCGCCGGCAACACAAATATCAAAGCATATTCTTGAGGCAATCCTTGACTTAGCCGAAAATCTATGTACCTAAAGTAAACGAAAATATCTGAAACACAAAACACCCAAAGCACAGTAAGCCGTGCAATCCATGATTTGAAAAGCTTACAAACAAAAAATATGAACCCTGTTAAAAATAAGATGAGGCTAATACCGCCCCAAAGCTGAAGCACTGTAGCAAGCGGAAATGGAAATATTGTGTTGAAAGCAATGATAATATTATGATACCCAAAGGGATATATGCCGTTTCCAAAAATCACACCGTCCTGCATATCTCTGAGCCAGTCTAAATGAACATATAGGTCAGAAATGCCAAAAAAAGATACTCCAATGGTGGGATAGAGACGAACATAAAGCCCGTATCCTACACAAAGCACAGTGAGTAAAATGAAAGTACCATGTAGTAAATATTTACGATTTGAATGTTCCTTTGCTCTAAAATACTCATATTTGAAGTTGATTAGGAGGGATTTAAATGAGAAACTGCCGCTCTTAATAAGTGTATATTTTTTTGAAAGGATGC
Organism: uncultured Anaerovorax sp.; assembly: GCA_964461765.1. Classification (GTDB taxonomy): domain Bacteria; phylum Bacillota; class Clostridia; order Peptostreptococcales; family Anaerovoracaceae; genus JAVVUJ01. The sequence goes on along the minus strand of CAYWVS010000019.1, from coordinate 36,072 downwards.
CCATAAGCTGGGAAATCCGTTTTCTCCCGCCGATGCATTGGGATAAACCGGCAAAAATAATCAAAGCCGTAATAAGGGTGAAGCGGTTGTATATTCCGGCGAAAAACAAAACATATACAATCAAAATCATTGCAATGTTTCCTAAGCATAAGCTATAAAAAAGCTTATAAAACATACCCTTATCTTTCCAAAGATACCCTAAGCATAACTTGGGGAAAAAGATATACAACACAAAAAAGCAGAGTGATATCTGAATAAATGTTAATATTTCCAATTGCTTACTCCTCCTTCCTTTGTGCCAAAATAGGTTTTGACATAAAAAATCGAATTAAATCTATTGTGTTAGCGCTAATTGGTATTCCGGATGCCTTTAGCTCCGACAGGCTTTCAAAAAATCTTTTACTTTCGCCGGTATGAAAATAAAAGTGCAACTTAGCTAAATACGCATTCTCACTTTTCGGGAAAACAGCAATAAAAATTGCCGTCCATTCACGAGCCTTATTCAGTTCACCAAGTTCAATGTAGTTTTCAATCATTCCGGCATAAAGTTTCTCTGAAAGTGCCTCCGGGTTATGGGTGTATAAGTTTTCACATAGCTGATTGTATGAATACAAATATTTTTTTCGTTCTTCATAAAACAGATTAATTCCACAGCAAAGGTATTGGTCAACTGCTTCTATGTACGCAAGGTTTACCTTATCATCGGTGCGGTCTGCATCATACTCCTGTGCAAGCTTGTTTAAACTGCGCTCAAATGAATCCCGGGCCTTAGAAAGCATTGCTGCCGCATAGTGCGAAACCTCGCTATCCTCACTTAGTACAGCGGCACTATATGTGACCATATTGGCGTTAATGTCACTCTTAATGGATTCAAGCAGCTTTTCTCTTTTATCTTTAACACTTGAAATACGAAGTACATCTTCAAGGGGAGTTACATCAATTTCATCAAGATAATTTTCCTTTTTATGATAGCTGATTCTTTCTTCATTAAAATAAATTCCGGTTATATCTAAAGAATTTGATGGCCGCAGCCAATAGACAAGGGTTGAAATAAAAAAGCAACTAATACCCACTATAGGGCATAATAAAAAAAAGACTGTCAAAAGCATTGTTTTTTGCCGGTCACTATTCTTTTTTTGAAAAAGTCCAAACAGCATATATATAAATGTCAAAATAGAATTGACAAGAATAAGTTTAATGACGATTTCCAAGCATATCCCTCCTAACAAACAATGTGCTCAATAAATATTTCTTTACAGTTGAGCCTCTTTTCAATAAAATGTACATCGTCTTTTGTAGTTCCTCCTAAGATGACCATTACAGAATCATCTTCACCAATGCCAATATAATCCGTGGTTCGCAAGGAGCTTGAAAGGGCTGGGCTTAGTGCTGTAATATCCCTTGATTCATATAGAACCTTAATAACTTGAAATGGAGAACCGGTTTCTTCAAGCAGTGCTTTTTGGTCAGACAGAATCTCGGCAAAGTATTCCTTGCGTAAAATTGCTGTATCTTCAATGTATCTTTTCTCGTGTGTAGCAAGCTCATACTGGTATGCTCTTGCAATAGAGCTTGTAATAATCATTCTCAAAACAAGGAAAAGGTTGACATGATATAGTCCTAAATCTTTAAAGTCAATGCTCCAAAGCATAATGATCACATTAAACTCATTTCCTGTGTTTACGGCCAGTGCCATAATGGGTAGTGATGGGTCGAGTGTGCGGTTAATGTATACGTTCTCATTCTTTAGCGCATCGTACATTTCTAAGTAATCGGTTATTTTTATAGAATTCGACATACTCTCTCGTGCTTTTGGTGTAGAGCTAGCTACATTACGAAAGTAACTGGAATTGTTTCCCGACATATAAATGGAGATATCCTTTGACCGCATAATATCAGACACGACCTTTAATGCTCCGCTAAAAACCTTTCTTGTTTCCACAGCATCAAGCTGTGAAACAATATCATATATTTTAGAAAGGCTATCGGAATGGTTCAGTAACCGATTTTCAAGCTCTGCCTTAATATCACGGCTGGTTCTCAGCATACTCCCAAGCTCTGATACTTCTTCTTCCAGTGTTTGAATAACAAAATCTTTATTTTCTTGTAATGATGATAGTTTATCTTTTAGTGACGATACGATAAAACCGCTGACAATCATAACAAGAACAGTAAAGATGTAATTGTAGTTACTCACAATTTGATAAAGAGAATAACCGCTGGATTGGAATAGCGTATAAAGAATAACCGAAACTATAATAGCAATAAACATCTGCACACGATTAAACACAGCGGATGTCAGAACAATATAAAAAACAAGCAGCAAAGCCGGATTGGGGACACCTTTGTAAATAAAATATCCTGCAAGCGCAAATAACAAAAGGTTCTCAAAATAAGGAAGTGCTGTTGTAATTACCTCCTTAACCTTTGGGATAAATTGTTTGCTCTTACTCGTTTCAGGGCTGGGTTTGTTTGTTTTTTTCACAGACCAATTATTATCCATGTGAGCTTTGCATATGCTTTGGATCGCCATATCCAATTTCATAAATGGCTTAAAGGAATAATCACTGTTAAAACCCGGGGTGTCTTGCATCACCTTAAAGGTATCAGTAAAATCTGTTTCGGCTATATTTCCATCTGCCAAAGCCTCTTGAAGCTTATTTTTTAAAGCAACGGTATCAAGCTTATATCCGCTGCTCAATTCATATACTTGCTTATCATCGCTTGAACTGCAAATCACCTTATAAATTGCTTCAACAGCATCCGAAATATACAGCGGGTCAATTTCTTTAGAGAGACCAAAGCAAGGCTGACTGGTAAAAGAGCTGGATATTATGCTTGGTAATTCACCGCAACTTTCATCAAGAGCTGTGGGTATACCAAAGACTGAAGGCATACGTAGCACGAATGTCTTCATGTTATCAAATTGATTATAGCGTAAACAAAGATCTTCTCCGGTTGTAACTGCAATGGCTGTTTTGGAAGGTATTTCTGCTTGGTCCAAAGCATATGAAGAAAGATACACAACCTTTTTTACACATGCATCTTGTGCTACTCCCAAGATATTAGACAACCCACGTAAATACTCATTCGAGCTTTTAAAATGCTCCCACTTATAAATTGAATCGAATGCACCCATAATGATAATACTGTCGGGTTTTATATCATCAATAATATGAGAGATATTACTGTCAGAAGCATTAAAACGATATTCTACATCGGCTTTCTGTTTTTGTTTGGCATCCGATTTATCATCACCTTTACCACAAATGATATATGTATTATGCTTTTCACGCTTTAGTCGCATTAAAACTGCTGCAGAAAAGTAATTGTATCCTCCTATAACCAGAACCTTCAAACTTAATTCCCTCCATTCTTACTGCTTGCTACTTTGAAAACTTCTCATTTAAGCATAACAAAAGACCGCAACTTGTGCGGTCTTAGGGATAATATGTATTATTTTAGGGATAATTCGCAGCTAATTTAAGTTTAGCAAAATACGGGTAATCATTACTGCATCTTTGTATTTATAATCAATTTCTCCCGAGTACTTTGAAACAGAATGAGCCATGCTTGAAACGCCAATACTGGATTTGTCCTTAGAATAGGGCAGTCCGTTTTTAAATGCAATGTCTTTTGCACAAGTATTTTGAGTTTGTATAACAAGCTTATTTAATTTTTTTGCAATATAAATTTCAATTTTTTGATTTTCCTTTTCAGAACGAATACAACCTAAAATACAATTTTCAAGCATGTTGGCAAGAATGGCTACAAGATCAGTGTCCTTTACCCCGATATTCTGTTCCATAACAACATCAAAGTGAATGTCAATATTATTTTGCCTTGCCTTTTCGGCATAAGCCGATAGAATGTTATTTGCCGCAATATTTTCGCACAGCCTTTCTACAATACGGCTTTCCGCTTCTTCCTCATATTGCTCTAAGTATTTAAGTAGCTCAGTAGTTTCACCGTTTTTTACATATTCGGCAATCAAAAGGTTATGATGACGAATGTCGTGACGGCTTCTGCGTGCATCGAGCACTGCATCTTGCATTGTTTCCACTTGCCACATAAGAAAATCACTTTGCATTTGTACCTGGTCCTTAACAGCTGCTTCATGCATATAGCGGATTGTATTAAAAATAACAAAATAAACGGCAACAACTATGCTGGTCATAAGAAAGAATAAAGTTACAGTGCCATTATCATAGATGCCAAACTTATGAAACACAATATAACTTAAATATATAAAGATTAAGACGGAAACCATGTTAAGTGGCAACCATCCTACTTTAATATTTTGACTTATTAACTCAAAACGATTTTTTCCATAAAAATAATAAAGCAAGAGAGTTACAATGTAAATCAAACTTCTTATAATAATAAGTGAAAGTATTGTTCTACTAAAAAATAAAAAAGCAATATATCCGCTAATGAACTGCACCATAACGTAAAAAATGCTGTAAACCGTAAACAAAAAAATAGCCTTTGGGAGGTTGTCACCTGATAAGACAAAAAAAGCAGTTGCAAAAATTGCAAGAGTTGCCACATAACTGATTGAAACTGCAGTATAATGACCTAATGGGCTTATAGATAAACTCCAAACGAATCCTAAACTAAATATGACAATCATAAACCAAATAAAAATAGATTTTTCTTTGCCGTATTTTTGTTTTGTTATCATAAAGTAAGTACTACAATGAAATAGATACGTTAAAAAAACACCTAACATTTCAAGTTTTGTCATTATAAACCTACCTTTCACAATAATAGCTGAAATATTGCTCCCTCAATGCCGCATAAGCGCCTCTTGGAACAGGAATTTTTGCACCGTTGACAAGTATTATTTCCTTTGCGTTTATGCCAGAGATGTGTGAGAGATTTACAATAAAAGATGCACCTGAGCGAACAAAGCAGGAATATTGTCCTAACTCTTCATACATTTCGGCTGAAGTCATTCTAACCCTTATTATATTTCCGTCCCATAAGCTCAAATATTGATAGTTGCCCCTTGCCTCAACAAAAAGGATATCTCGAAAGGCAATCCGCTTTATTTCTCCATCGGATTTAACATTAAGATATTTAAGTTTCTTTTCATTCATATAAAGAAATGCATAGTCCAAAGCAGAAAAAAAGTCTTGTTGAGAAACTGGCTTTAATAAATATTGAATTGCTTGCACTGAAAAAGCTTCAAGTGCAAAATCTTTTGAAGTTGTAAGAAAGATAATTGGACATGCATATCCATTTTTCCTAAGTTCCTTAGCAGCATCAATTCCTGATTTCTTTGGCAGAAAAATGTCAAGCAACAACAAATCAAATTCTGCATTGAGTTCAATGTCCATTAAAAGAGCTTCCATGGAGATAAAAGGATGTATAGTAAATTCACGTTCTGTGTGAATTTGCTTATACGTTGTAAGTAAAGTATCTAACTTTTGCAATTCTTGTGGAATATCATCGCAGAGCGCAAATTTATACACTTAACAAACCTCCAAATTTTAGTTATTATTATTATCATGATAATGAGGTAAAAAGCTTAATTCTAATATTGTTAAATATTTAAAATTCAACAAACTATATATATTATGATACCGGGGTCAAAAGCCTAATACTATTAAATATTCGTAACTCACCATACTATATATATCATTTAATTAGTAAATTAACACATTATATTGTGGTCACTTTTATTATTTATATCTTTTGACTGTGGTATCAATTATTACTTTAATAATTTATCACATTTAATTGACACATGGGACGAGTTGCAAATAAAGTTACTGTTAATATAACACAAAGTTCTCCAAATTACAACATTTCTAAAAACATTCAAATTTGTAAGGGTATTTACGATATAGCTTGCTACAATTGTTTGCTGTATTAATTGTACTCTCAAAAAAGATTTAATTTTCCCATGAAAAAGAGCCAAATAAGCTTGATTTCATCGGGATTTTAGCCCCTGTTAGCTTTTTTGGCTCATATTCTTGGAGCGGGTGAAGGGAATCGAACCCTCACCTTAGCCTTGGGAAGGCCACGTTCTGCCATTGAACTACACCCGCATTTTTTTAAATTTTAACAAATTTTTTATAGCAATACAAGAAAAATATTTATAATTCAATTGAAAAAATCCAAGTCTTAATTGTACTATCACATTCTTATTTACCGGTATTGCCCCTCTCATAAGCATCTATCTCCGTGCGAGAGGATTGATATGTATCTGGGCTATTACCGTCAAATATGACATATTGATCTTTGCCTCTTGCTTTTGCATTGTAAAGAGCTATGTCGGCCGCTTTATAAAGTTCATCTAACACAGTACCGTTCTCCGGACAAAGTGATATACCGATACTTGCAGAAACATTTACAGAGGTATTACCCTCTTGAAAGGTTTTATGAAACAGACGGCAAATTTCTTCAGACTTTTTCTCAAGAAAATACACAGACTGATAATTTTTAAGGAATACAAAAAATTCATCGCCCCCTACCCTACCAACAATGTCATCCTTTCGGAACAGGGGCTTTAAATGACTGGCAAGTTGCTTTAATACAGAATCACCATACAAGTGTCCCAACGTATCATTTACTTTCTTAAAATTATCTATATCGATAATGAGCAAAGCATATTTGTCATCAGCAAAACACCGGTGTTTCAAGCTTTCTTTTATTAAGTACTCAGTAGTAATTTTATTAAAAAGACCCGTTAATTGATCCATTTCTGCTTTTCTACGCAAATGCTCTTCCTTTTCCACCCGCTCATCTATGTTCTCTAAAGAGGCAATGGCCTTATGGGGCTTACCATTCGAATCGTTTACAACGATAGCAGAAATAGAACACCAATGAAAAATATCTTCTGCATCCTTTATGCGTACCCTCAATTCTGAAACATTCTTTCCGCTTAAAATTGTATCAAATAAATAGTGAAAAGCATCGTGATCATCAGAATGAATCATCTTAGCATCCAAAGCATCAGTTACTGAATTTCGTGTGGAAGGGGAACGACCAAAAAGGGTTTCGAAATTTGAAAGTGCTACTATTTTGTTATCTAAAAAATCCCATTCAAAAATCACTTTTCCCGTTTGATCTGCTAAGACCTTAAAGCACTGCTCGTTGAGAAGTGCTTTTTGATGAACTATGTAAGATTCCACCTGCTTTTTAACCCTTGCATTTACAATCCCGGGTTTCAGTGGTTTATAAATATAATCTGCCGCGCCTAATGAAAATCCCATTTCTTCATTTATTTCGTCACCTAAGCTGGTTAAAAATATTACAGGGATGCTGTTAATGGCTTCATCTTCTTTAAGTTCACGAATAATTTCAAAACCATTTTTACCTGGCATTACAATGTCCAACAAAATTAAAACAGGCTTAACGTTTCTTACCAAGTCCACAACTTTTTCACCATCCAAAACACAATGGGTTTCGTACTCATCTCCCAATATGCCCTCTAAGGCTTTTACCATAAAAGCACTATCATCTGCAATTACTATCTTTTTTTTGTTGTACATTCCCCTTCCTCCGACAGACATTTTGATGTTTTTTACTATATCATATTAGTTGAAGAGTTGCAATAAAATTACAAAAGAAATATAATTGTACTCTTATGTAAATAGGTAGTTAAACCTTAAACTATAGTAACATAATGTTTTCATTGAAACAAACCCTAAAGTATGATATATTTTTAATATATTTTTATGATCTGCTATACCAAAAAGATATAATGTTATTAATCAAAAAGGCATACTTAGGCATCAACAATACGACATTATACCACTATGAAAGGAAAAAAATGTTACAACCCACAAAACTTCTTCCCGGAATTCTATTGTGCTTTTCCATTGCCCTACCCTCTTGGTTTTTGGGGAAAGCATTCCCACTGATGGGTGGACCCGTATTTGGAATCTTATTTGGAATGATTTTAATTATGATTTTTCCAAATTTACTAAAGGAAAGTATGGCTACAGGAGTCAAATATACTTCCAAAAAAATATTGCAATACTCCATTATCCTCCTTGGATTTGAAATGAATCTATTTAACATAATTAAGGTGGGGGGACAATCCCTCCTTATCATGATATTCACTTTAACTTCAGCATTTCTGATAGCCTATTTCATTGGAAAGCTTTTGCACATGAATGGTAAAATGACAACCTTAATCGGTGTGGGTACTTCCATTTGTGGCGGCTCTGCTATTGCTGCAACAGCCCCTGTAATCAGAGCTAAGGATGAAGATGTGGCACATGCTATCTCTACAATCTTCCTATTTAATATTATTGCAGTTTTTATTTTCCCCCCTTTAGGACACTTATTGCAAATGAGCGATATGGGCTTCGGCATGTGGGCCGGAACGGCTATTAATGATACGTCTTCCGTAGTTGCTGCAGGGGTATCTTGGAGCTCAGCTGCCGGAAATAACATGGCTTTGGAGTTTGCTACCATCGTAAAGCTTACCAGAACCTTGATGATTGTACCCATCACTTTAGTATTGGCCATCTACACATCCAGACAAGTTCAACAAGAAACCTTAAAGGCGAGTCAATCCACTTCATTAGGCAATTCTTCACAGGAAGCTACCTTTGAATTTTCCAAGGTATTCCCATGGTTTGTCATTGGATTTTTGATTACGGCTTTGATCAACACATTTGCCGGGCTGCCTCCTGAATTTTCACACTATATGGTGGTGGGTGGTAAGTTTTTAATCGTAATGGCCATGTCTGCCATCGGGTTAAATACCAATCTAAAAAAGTTGATAACCAATGGCTACAAACCAATTTGCCTAGGTCTTTGCTGTTGGTTCACGGTAGCTGTGGTCTCTTTAGTGGTTCAGTATTTTTTAGGTCAGCTATAGATCGTAATTTAACCATTTAATCAATTATAAAGGGATTTCTAAAATGCTTAAGAAAAAAACCGGTCGTAAAAGCAAGCCCCTATTCATGTTGATATGGGCTCTGATAGGATTGACACTCATTGGTTGCCTCTCGGCTATAACCATAAATACCAAAATGGTTACTGTTGGGAAGAGCCTCATTGTAGGCGGTTTTGAGGATTCCTCCACTACCCTACCCTCAGAAACATTGCAGGCTTTAGATAGCTTTAAAGGGGATTGTATCCTGATTTTGGGAGCAGGTCTACTGCCTGACGGCTCTCCAAACCTCATGCTGCGGGATCGTCTAGAAGCAGGTATCGCCTTATATAAGGAGGGTTTTGCTCCAAAATTACTGCTCTCAGGGGATAATGGGCAGGAGCGGTACGATGAAGTAAATGCCATGAAAAAATACGTATTGGAGCAAGGCGTGCCCTTAGAGGATATTTTTATGGATCATGCAGGCTTTTCCACCTACGATTCCATGTATCGAGCTGATGCCATCTTTGATGTAAAAAAGGCTATAGTTGTAACGCAAAAATATCACTTATATAGATCTTTATATCTTGCCGAAGGATTTGGCATATCTCCCCTTGGGGTATATGCAGATCAAAAGTCTTACTTTGGTCAACAAAAGCGAGATCTTCGAGAATTTTTAGCCAGAAATAAGGACTTCATTAAAATGATCATCAAGCCTAAGCCTAAATTCCTAGGGGATATCATTCCCATAAGTGGCAACGGAATATTAAGTCATGATTAAAATTTACATGTTTAAAATTTAATAGTGTGGATCAATAACCTGTAATTGATTTTAGGAATTCTTCGTTGTTTTAAATATTCTGCTTACTGTAAAAATACCAATTATAGAAAATATTAGCCGTCTCAATAAAGAATAAAAGATTTTAGAATGCAAATGATAAGTAATGATGTTGTACAACATTTTATATATGCATTTGAAAAAATGCCTTGAAAGAAGGTGACTGATATGATTGAAGTTACTAAAGAAGCAGCTGATCATATTAAGAACTTGATGGAAAGCTCCGGTAAGGATAATCCATTCGTAAGAATATTTATTTCTGGAGTTGGATGAGGCGGACCACAATTCGAAATGACTTTGGATGAGTCAGAAAGAGAAAATGATAGATTTCAAAATGTAGATGGTTTAAAAATCGCTTATGATTTAAGATCCTCCAGATATTTGGAAAATGCCGGAATAGTTTATTCAGATAAATGGTGGAATAAAGGATTACAAGTTCAATTAAATCAAACTTATAGCTGCTAACTTAAGGGATTAATCGTTAAATCGGTTAATCCCTTAATACTTTTAAGTTTAATAAATTTATTATTTTAAAATTTGTCTAAAAACTCTCATAAAATTTTTACTTTTGATTTTCTCAATATCCTTAGATTGATATCCTTTTTTCTCCAAAGCATTGATAAAATTATAAGCCTGATCTGCACTATTTAAATCAAGAATTCCCGGTTGATGTATTTCAGAAGAATAGGAACTCATGGTTTCATGGTCTATGAAGTCGGAAAAATCAAAACCGCACCCAACATGATCGATTCCCACCAATTCCACTATTCTATCCACATGATCCACAAGACCCAGGCAATTTCTCTTCTCAGGATCATAAGAAGTGAACTCCTGATAGCTGTTCATTCCTACCACACCTCCGGTTTGAGCAATGGCAATGATTTGTTCGTCTGATAAATTTCTCATTATGGGGCAAAGAACTTTACAGTTGGAGTGAGAAGCGATGACTGGCTTTGTAACCAATTCCATCACCCCCCAAAAGGAAGACTCGTTTAAATGTGATACATCAACAACCATTCCAAGCTCTTCCATTTTATTGATAGCTTCCTTTCCTTCCTTCGTAAGTCCTCTGTCAGGATCGCCCTTTACACCTGTAGCAAGTTCATTTTCCTCATTCCAGGTAAGGCTGGCATGACGAATACCCACTTGATGATAGAGATACTCCAATTTACTCACATCATTTCCAATATAGGAAAGTCCTTCGCTTCCAATCATCACTGCCAATTTTCCTTGGCTCTTCGCCTCTGCAAAGCCCTCCATATTTTTAACTTGATAAATTACATTATCTGCTTCCTTTAGTTCCGCTTCAACATTTTCTATGATTTGCTGAAATCGAGCCACCGGAGTTCGATCATAAGGGGGATCTACCCATATTACAAAGATACTTGCATCAATGCCTGACTTTTTATACTTATCAAAATGATGCTTTTCAAAGACATTTTTCTCTCCTAACAATCTTCTGCATGTAATATCGGTAAACACATCTGCGTGTGCATCAAAATACATAGTTTAAGCTCCCAAAATGCTAGCAAGCAACAATCCAAAATAGTTTCCTATGACGTATCCTAATGTTCCAACCAAAAGTACTGGACCGACTAAATTAACCCAACCCTTTGAAATAGCCATTGCAGCTGCTGTAGTGGGTCCGCCGATGTTTGCATTGGAAGCCAACACACATTCTTCCAAATCAAACTTGAATAATCTACCTATGACAAATACGAACAGCATGTTTATCAGAACCACGGTAGCGGCATATACAAGTAACATTGGGGACTTGGTAAGGATCAAAATAATAGAGGCAGGCACTCCGATTACTACGAAGAAAATATAGATTAAGAAAGTACCCATTTCCTGTGAGCCTCTGATATTTCCCATATATTCTGAGGCAAAGGTTGCCAGTAACATGGTGAGTGTGGTTATGATTAAGTACTTGTTTCCGAAAAATAAAACACATATTTGCCCAATGCTGTTATCCGTAGGTATTATGGTTTGCAGCCACCCTGCCAAAGTGGTAGAAAGAGCCACAATAAAAATAGAGGTAGCAAAAGTAAAAGCAATGTCTTTAAGAGATATTTCTTTTCGTCCCCAGTAAGCTGCAGCAATGGTTTCTCCTTCTTGCTTTTCAATTTTATCTACTTGATCTATGTGAGGATGATTAAACTTGGTTTTGAAAAAAGAAATTGAGGGAATTGCAATTAAGACGAAAAAGTAAATTGCCATTAAGAGATTATCCGCTACCACCACTGCGGAGACCAATTCTCCCGGTGCCGTAAGAGCATCTGCCATAGCAGCTAAATTGACACCTCCTCCTATGTAAGAAGCACAAATAATGGATGCTGCTGTCTCTAATCCAGGAATAAAGTTTTTAAACAAATTAAATCCTAATATACTTCCAACTAAAGTTCCAACAGCACCTACTATAAAAATAAATAGCAGTCTACCGGATTCTTTCCAAATCTTTGTAATATTACATTTAAATAATAACATTGGAATAGCTAACGGTACCACATAGCTCCATACGGCATCATAAGCTGGTGCGTCAGTAGGAATAACTTTAAAATTAGCAAGCACCATAGCACCGATCAGTGCAATAATTGCCCCCGACATTTTAGATGCCCATTGGTATCTTTGTTCCAAGTAAATGCTTATGGCAGCCCAACCTACCATAAAAGCCCATAATACCCAAGTATTTTCCGGCTTTATAAATGATGTAACTTCCATTTTACTATTCTCCCTTCAAAATAATACAAAATTTTAAATATTCAAAATATTTAATAAGATAAGATAAATATATAAGATTTCGTGAATAAAGTCAAGTATTTTTTTAAAATATTGAAATTATTTTAAAAAATTTAGGTTTTATTTTCATTATATTGATTTTCATATTATAATCATCATATTAATGAATTAAAAAAATGAAGAATATAGAATATAAACAAAATTAATTTATTGATAATGTTGTTTATTATGATATACTTTTATTAAAAATGGAAGGATAATTTTAATATGAATATAAATATAGGCAATAAAATCAAAAAACTTAGAAAGAAAAATGGTCTAAGTATCTCCCTGCTTTCCGAAAAATCCGGGGTTAGCACAGGGTTAATCAGTCAGGTTGAACGCAATTTGGTTATGCCTTCAGTTGAGAATCTCTGGAAAATAGCTCAGGCCTTAAATGTAAATGTGGGTTATTTTTTTGAAGAAAATACTTCTCATGAAGATTTAATTGTTCGTAAATCTGATAGAAAAATAATTAAATTTAATGAAGGAAATGCTATTTACCAACAACTTACACCTGAAATAGAAAAAGATTTAGAATTTTATGAAATTACGGTGAAATCCGGAAAGGAAAGTGCATCTGATTTTGTAAAACATGAGGGAGTAGAATGTGGAGTAATTCTCAAAGGTAGTTTAGATATTATTATAGGTCAAGATATACATCATTTGGAGGAAGGTGACAGCATTTATTTTAAAAGCTCCCTCCCCCATAAATTTGTCAATAACGGTGATTCTGACTGCCTATCCTTCTGGGTTATGACACCGGCTTCTTTTTAAATGATATCTAAGTATTAGTCATCTGCTTTTTTATGCCCGTACTTTGCCTTTCCCTGTATTTCGGGCACAGGTTTTTGCTTATTTTTTTGAAAATGCGTTTTATGATTACTTTCTGTTCCATGGGGTTCCTTGGGATCGGGTCTTCTCATACCTGCTTTAGCCATAATTTTACCTCCTCTTCTTTTGTTTATCTAAAATTGTTATTTATTACTTAAAATTTCTTTATTTATTAAAGGACTTTTATAATTTCATTTATTGAAATTATAAAAATATATAAGGTTTATTGAAGTATTAAAAACACTATTAGTTCTAAAAAGCGTTATTTAAAGTACTAAAACTACTATTTTATTGAAATGATTAAAACTATTATCGTTTTACTGATTCACTAAAATTTAATCCTTTTTATTTAATTTATGATTTACAATTACATTTAGACATCATTGTGTTTTATAGACTGTTTCTTTGCATTTTTATTCTGATTTTGATTTTCTCTGGTGATGGGTGTTTGACCCTTTGCTTTTTTCATTCTGGCTTCTTTGTTATCTGGTTGGCTGTCCTTGCTCATGTCTTACCTCCTTATTCTATAGAAAAATATTTTATAAACATAGTTTTAGTTATTTGTAGTCTTAATATGTAATTAAATCTGTAACGGCAAATTTTGTATTGGAAATTCCTATTTAAATTTTTATATAGAACGATACTACAGTGGTTATATCTTATCCGGGACTCGTGAAAACTTTTATAAGGGATTAAAACCGTTATTAAATAGTTGTAATTATTGTAAACCAAGTCAAATAATTGTTATCTAACTGGGTATCCTATGTAGTAACTAAAACATAAGAAGGTGATGCTCTATGACAAATTCAACAGCAACTAATAGATTGATCAACGAAACCTCCCCTTACCTTTTACAACATGCTCACAACCCTGTTGACTGGTTCCCCTGGGGAGAAGAAGCCTTTCGAAAAGCAAGGGAGGAAGACAAGCCCATATTTTTGTCCATCGGCTATTCTACATGTCACTGGTGCCATGTGTTAGCTCACGAGTCCTTTGAAAATGAAGAGGTATCGAAAATTCTAAACGAAAAATATATCTGCATTAAGGTAGACAAGGAAGAAAGACCTGACGTGGATCACGTTTACATGCGAGTATGCCAAGCATTTACCGGAGGTGGTGGATGGCCTAACAGCATCTTTATGTCCTGGGATCAAAAGCCAATTTACGCCGGCACTTATTTCCCAAGACAAAAGTTTATTCAGATTTTAAATCATATTAGCAATCAATGGTCTGTCCAAAAAGAAAAGCTTATGATAAATAGTCAAGAATTCATAGATACTTTGAGTCAGGAAAATATCATGGATATTTCCCGAGAAATATCCGATGAGGAATTAATTCAAAAAGCTCTCTCCATCTTTGAGAAAACCTTTGATCCTATAAATGGCGGTTTTGGGCAAGCCCCCAAATTTCCTTCTCCACATAATTTATTATTTTTGTTGAAAACTGCTCCTTCTATGGCAGAAAAAACCCTTTTGCAAATGTATAAAGGAGGCATTTTCGATCATATAGGATTTGGATTTTGCCGATATTCCACAGATAGTCAGTGGCTTGCACCTCATTTTGAAAAAATGCTTTATGATAACGCGCTCCTTTCTCTGGCATATCTAACAGCATTTGAAAAAACAGGAAACTCATTGTATCGCTCAGTGGCAGAGAAAATCTTTATCTATGTGGAGAGAGAACTCACGGATCCTCAGGGAGGATTTTACTCAGCCCAGGATGCGGACAGCCAAGGAGAAGAGGGAAAATACTATGTCTTTACTCCTGATGAAATCCTAAACGTCTTGGGTGATACCCAGGGAGTGGAGTTTAACCGTCACTTTGACATTACTAAAGTCGGTAATTTTGAAAACAAAAGCATTCCTAATTTATTGCATAAAGAGCAACCTTTTCCAAAGATGGATGATCTCCTTCCTCAGGTTTATGAATATAGAAAGAACCGAATGTCTCTGCACAAGGATCATAAGATATTGACCTCCTGGAATGCCTTGATGATTGCATCCTTGGCAGAGGGTCACAGGATTTTGCGCAACCCTAAATACCTTTCCATGGCAGAAAAAGCCCTTTGTTTTGCAGAAGAAAACTTAATAGATGGAACTACTCTTTTCACCAATATTACCGACGGTAAAAGAGGATGTCACGGATTTTTAGATGACTATGCATTCCTCATTTATGCCCTTATTTTGATGTTTGAAACTACGTCAGATGAAAATTATTTAAAAAAAGCTTTAGAATTAGCTGATCGGGTAATCATCGATTACTATGACAAGAATCATAAAGGATTTCATTTTAGTGGCTTAGACAATGAGAAGCTAATCTTCGATATTAAGGAAACTTATGACGGAGCCATTCCATCGGGCAATTCGGTAATGTATTATAATTTATCCCGAATATACCATCACACAGGATACGAAAAATTCTTTCGCATCTTAAAGGAACAGAAGGAATTTATGAGCAGTAAAGCTCATCCCTACCCTGCCGGTTACGGATTTTATCTGTATGCCTTAAAGAGTTTATAAGTGATTTCTATATATAGAAAATTATGTTAATTGGTATTTTTCTATTTAAATATTGCTGCTTAGACCCTTATAAGTTTGAAAATTTATGAATATTGAATAATCCATTATTTTAAGGTTTTTAATATCTGTATGCGTCCGATGTTTAACGGGCGCTTTGTATTGCTATTAATCTGCTATATTTTGATCTTTGTTATCAGATTCCATGCCTGTCAAAAGTTGCAGCTCATATTCCAAGTCGGTTTGCATAGTTACGTTGATTCGCTTTAGGCGAAAGGGGTCGTTGTTGATATTTGCCATTTCCCCGCCTAAAACAAATCCCAGTTTGATTCCTGTACGCTCCAATGGTCTTATGCACCATGGGTCGTACACTCCGTAGGGATAAGCTAAAGCGATCACCTCATTACCAACCTTACTTTCAATGAGCTCCTTGCTTTTTAAAAGATCCGCCCCAATTCGCAAATCATAAAGAGCCTCCGTTTCTATGAGGCCTCTGGCCATACCATTAACCCCCATCTTATGATACATTCCAGACTTATCGAAATTATGTAAATTATAGGAGTGACTTTGAATATCTACCAATCCGCTTTCGTACATTTCCTTCATCTGATCCCAAGTCAGCTTAGAAATTTGATTGGGAGTTTTGATATCCATGTAAGATGCGATGACAAAGATGGTAGCTTTCATATCTGTCTTTTCCAATATGTGAAATGCTCTTTCGTAATTAGAAGCATAACCGTCATCAAATGTAATCATAATAGGCTTTTCAGGGAAAGCTTGGGTTCCGTCCCTGATCTCTAATATGTCCTGAGATAATAGAGGAGTGAAGCCTTGCTCCTGTAGAAACTCCATTTGTTCTCTAAATCGCTCTTCCGTAATGGTAGCATTTTCCGCCTTTTTTCCTCCATCTAAGTGATGATATAGCAATACAGGAAGTTTCATTTCTTGGCTTTCCGGTGCTTCGGCAAGAGCTATCCTACCGGAACTCAACCAAATTAGGAGACCTAATATAATAAACTTCAACACTTTACCATATCTGGCGCTAACTATTGTGTTGCTTTCCTTGCTAAGTATGCTATATATGGAGTTACTTTCCTTGCTATGTATGCTATATATGGCGTTACTTTCCTTACTAAGGTCCATGCTAAGTATCATGCTGCCTTCCTTTCGATGTCTAAGCTGCAAAGTTTACATAATGAGTTGTGACGATAGTTCTTTTAAATTGAAATAATTTTGATTTAATTTTATAAAACAAATTTTTCTGCAATTTCCTGGATTTTCTTTAACCGGTGATTGATTCCTGATTTTCCTATAGGAGGATCCATCATCTCACCTAGCTCTGATAAGGATGCTTCGGGATTTTCCTTTCTCAGAAGTGCTACCTCATAAAGCTTGGGGGGTAGAAAATTCAGTCCCTTTTGTTCCTCTATTTTTCTGATAAACTCTACCTGATTGGCAGAGGCCGTAATAATCCTGTCCAAATTGGCATTGTCACAATTGCTGATGCGATTGGTCTTGTTTCGCATTTCCTTGATAATTCGAGTATTTTCAAAAGCCAACAGCTTACCGTGAGCTCCCAAGATGTTTAATACATCCATTATTTGCTCTCCCTCTTTTAGGTAGATCAAATAATTTTTTTTTCTTTGAGAATGCTTTGCGTGGAGACCAAAAGAGTTTGTCAATTTTTTCAAATCCAATGCCAACTGCTCCGAATTGCAAAGTATCTCAAAATGATAGGATTTTTCCGGATCCGTCACCGAACCCGCCCCCAAAAACGCCCCCCGAAGGTAAGATTTTCTGCAACATTTTGTCTTCACCAGATCCGGAAAAATCCCGTCACTGATATAATTGCATCCCTCCCTTACCATGAGAATCCCCGTCTCCCTCAAAATCTGTTCCCCATTCATTTCACTCCCCACCGTCAGCCCATATACATGATGCTTTTTCAACATGTTGGTCTGCCCAATGAGCAACTCAGCCTTTACATGAAAATATTCCTCCAACCCCTGCTTTACATGCCTGGCAATGGCAGGATTTTCCGTGGTAATATTCAAACTTATTTTTCCTCCTCCACCCAAGCGAATAACACCACAAACACGAATAAAGCCTGCGATCTCTGCCAATTGGCAACACTTTTTTTCAGGCTTCAAACGAGTCATTTCATTTTTCACTTCAGCAGAAAACGACATTTTTTCCATTTTATTTTTCCGATATACTTAATATCTTTCTCGCTTCCTGAGGGAATGCAATTTCTCTGCCCATCAAGGTAGCTATTTTAACCACTTTTTCTACTAACTCTCCATTACTCTTTGCTAACACACCCTTTTCTATATAAAGGTTGTCCTCAAAACCCACTCTCACATGACCACCCATGATAATAGCAGCCGCGGCTATTTCAAATTCGCTCCTACCGATGCCCGCAGCAGTCCATGTGCATCCCGCCGGAATACTTCCCACCATGAACACTAAATCCCTCAATGTGGCAGTCATCTGTACACCCAATACAAAGTCAAAGTGCAACGGATGCTCCAAAAGTCCTTTTCTATCTATCTTTAAAGCAATATCCACCATTCCCTTATCGAAAACCTCAAGCTCCGGCTTAATGCCCCTCTCCTTCATGATCTTTGCAAAGTTCTGAATGGTATTATCCGTGTTGATAAATATTTCATCTCCCCCAAAATTAAGGGTTCCACAATCCAATGTGGCGAATTCAGGCGTAGGGCTAATTTCAGTGGATTGCAATCTCTCTAAATCCGTCATGCCTACAGCTCCACCGGTGGAAGGTTGGATGATTACATTGGGGCAAACCTTTAATATGGCATCCACACAAGCTTGAAAACGGTCCTTGCTTTGGGTAGGGGTTCCGTCATCCTCTCTCACATGTAGGTGAATAACAGAGGCTCCCGCATCATAGGCAGACTTTGCCTCTCTGACAATCTCCTCCACAGTGTAAGGTACGGCAGGATTCTGCTCTTTAGTCACCTCAGCCCCACAAATGGCGGCGGTTATAATTAATTTCTCCATGTGTTTTCCCTCCAATTATTTGTTTTAAATAGAATTAATGTATAAGAGATAAAGCTCTATAAGTCTCGATGAACCTTAATGACCCGCTTTCCCTGCTTCTTAAGAATATCTGAAAAAATATTAGCCATGGTTACAGACCTATGTTGACCTCCCGTGCAACCAAAAGCTAAAACCAAATGATACTTTCCCTCCCTACAGTAGTGAGGAATCAAATCATTGATCAATTTATCCACATTCTTAACAAATTCTTTGGTCTCGGGAAATTTCATTACGTAATCCTGAACCTTTTTACTGTTTCCTGTAAGCTTTTTCATACTGGATAAATAAAAAGGGTTGGGTATAAACCTCATATCAAATACCATATCCCCGTCTAAGGGAATGCCATTTTTATATCCGAAGGATTTAACGGTGATAGTAAATGTATCGGAATTTTGACCCATGATTAGCAGCTTATTAATCTCTTCACGCAACATTGCCGATTTCATGTTAGATGTGTCAATAATAAAGTCTGAGTCATTTCTAATTTCCGTTAGCCGCATTCTTTCCTTGGATATGCCATCTAAAATAGAACCGCTTTCTGCCAAAGGATGACTTCTTCTGGTTTCATTAAACCTCCTAATGAGCACTTCATCCGATGCCTCTAAGAACATGACTTTATATTCAAAACCCATATCTTTGAGATTTTTTAAGCTATGCTTTAATTGATCAAAAAATTCTCCTCCACGAATGTCGATTACAAATGCAGCCTGTTCAATCTTTGCATTTCCTTGAGAACAGAGGGTTACAAAATCTTTAATCAAGGCGGGGGGCATATTATCTATGCAATAATAACCCAAATCCTCCATACAATGGATAGCCTGACTTTTTCCCGCACCCGAAAGTCCTGTAACGATTACTACATTCACGATTCATTCACCTCCAGATTAACAATCCTACTTAAATCTAAATTGGCCTTTTTAGCCCTCTCCACCCCACGGTCACAGGTACCGACCTTCTCAGGGGAGTGGGCATCACTGCTAATGATAAACTTTACGTCATATTTTGCTACTTGACGAATCTCACTTACCGTTAAATTCTTGTGCCAATTGCTGATTTCAAGCAAGGTACCCGTATCAGCACAGGCTTTGGCAATTTCATCCATAAAAAAAGCGCCCTTATCGCCGGGATGGGTCAAAACATTTACTTTATTGTTGTAAATGGCATTGACTACTAACTCGGTATTATAAACCTTGGTATTTTTTCGAACAAGTTTTGAATGAGAATAAACCCAATTTTCCCCGTGTAAAAATAAAGATTTTAGTTTGTCCTCTCCAAAGATTCCATAATGGTAGCCCGCTAAAAAGAAATCCAAATATTTCTTATCCTCTCGGGATACATCCGTGAGACCTGAAGGGTTGATAATATTGGCTTCCACACCTAACAGTATCTTAATTTCAGGATATAATACCGAAAGCCTGTCCACCTCTTTTCTCATAACGGGAAAAGCATCCCGCTTTACCCCATAAGTCACATGACCCGGGCCATGATCAGAAATACCTATAGCTTGAAGTCCCATCCCAATGGCGGCTATCACATTGTCCTCAATAGTCCCCTTACCGTGAGAAAATACGGTGTGGGTATGAAGATCATAACTCAACTTGTATTTTAATGCGGTTTTTTCCAAATGATTTTCCCTCACTTTCTCTTTTTTTCCCCTTTTTTATTATGATTCGCCCTTTAAAATTTCATCTTATATTATTATTATAAGTTATTACATTGTATTTTATTTTTTATCATTTTTCCATTTCTTGTGCTTCTGATTATAGCTTACCGATGATCTTCACTTCCGGCTCAAGTAAAATGCCCGACTGATCCATTACTGTAGTCTGGACAAGGGCCATTAGATTTATAATATCCGTAGCCGTGGCATTGCCAATATTGACGATAAACCCTGCATGCATGTCAGAGACTTGAGCTCCCCCCAAAGTCAGCCCCTTTAAGCTGGCATCCTCTATTAACTTACCCGCAAAATGTCCCTCCGGTCTCTTAAAAAAACTACCGGCACTTGGCAGCTGTACAGGTTGCTTCTCATTTCTCTGCTTTGTGAGAGCTTTCATGCGTTCCTTAATCACATTCTTATCCCCGGCTTCAAGCATAAATTTTGCTTCTAAAACTATGTAATTTTTATTTTGTACAGCACTGGTTCTGTAACCTAAATCCAATTCATCCTTGGTCATGGTAAAGATGTTTCCCTGACTATCCATCACCTTAGCTTCTATTATAATGTCCTTTATTTCCCCGCCATAGGCTCCGCCGTTCATGGCTACAGCACCGCCTACGCTTCCCGGAATACCGCTGGCAAACTCCAAGCCTGCCATAGAATGAACCATGGCAGTTCTGGCTACAGTAGCTAACAATGCACCGGATTGCACCGTTAAGGTATTTCCCTCCAAGCTGATATTGTTAAAATAATCGCTAATACGGACAATAACTCCGTCAAATCCTCCATCACGAACCAAAAGGTTGGTTCCATTTCCCATGATAAAGTAATCACACTTCACTTCGGAAATGGTCTTCACCACGTTACTCAATTCTTCTTCGTTTTTGGGAGTGATCATCAAGGAAGCCTCCCCCCCGGCTTTAAAGGATGTATATTTGGTCATATTAACATGTTTTTTAATTCTTGATTTTTTTATTACTTTTAAAAATTGATTATAAACTTCTTCTATATTCAATGTCCTGCTCCTCCTCCTGTGATATCGTCTATGTAAAAGATCAAATTCATTTATAATTGTCATGTATGTTAGTGTTTGTTACTTCCTATATTATATTAAATTCATAGGACTTTTGCAAGATGAATTCCAATCATTAAATCTAAGAAATCATTTGATTTTTCACTCCTTAAACTTAAACTTAATTTGCACAAATAACCAAATGAATAATTATTCATTTTAAAAGATTTTTTTGCATAATTATAAATTACTAGTTGCATTCTAATATTTAAATATGTTATACTGTTTTCATACAAAAACAAAAGTGTAAATTATGTTGAAATTTACATTTATATAATCAGCCCAACAGGCTTTAAAAGAAAGGAAAAACATTATGGCAAAAGAAAAAGTAATATTAGCTTACTCGGGAGGTCTGGACACTTCCGTTATCGTAACTTGGTTAAAGGAAACTTATGATTATGATGTAATTGCCGCTTGTATTAACGTAGGACAAGAGGAAGATTTTAAAGCCATCGAGAAAAAAGCTTATGATACAGGTGCTTCCAATGTATATGTTATAGATGTGACAAAGGAGTTTATTACAGATTACATATGGCCTACTTTAAAGGCCGGGGCAGTTTATGAGGGAGATTACTTACTGGGAACCTCCATGGCGAGACCTTTGATCGCAAAGGAATTGGTAAAAATCGCACAAGCGGAAGACAGTCATCTCATCGCCCACGGTTGCACAGGAAAAGGAAATGATCAGGTTCGTTTCGAGGCTACCATAAAAGCTTTAGACCCTTCTATTGCTATCGTAGCCCCTTGGAGAATTTGGGATTTAAAATCTAGGGAGGATTGTATCGAATATGCTGCAAAGCACAACATTCCCATCGCTCAAACCGCCGAAAAAATTTATAGCAGAGATGAAAACATCTGGCACATCAGTCACGAAGGTGGCAATTTGGAAAATCCTTGGAACGAACATAAGGATGATATTTTCGTACTCAGTGTGCCACCTGAAAAGGCTCCCGAAACTCCTACCTATGTAGAGATCAGCTTTATCGAAGGTATTCCCGTAGCCCTTGACGGTGAGGATATGGATCCTGTAGATTTGCTGAGAAAGTTAAACAAACTGGGTGGAGACAACGGTGTTGGTCAAATTGACATAGTGGAAAACAGATTGGTAGGCATGAAATCCAGAGGCGTTTATGAAACACCGGGAGGCACCATTTTATATGCTGCTCACAAAGCCTTAGAAAAATTGGTACTTGATCGAAACACTACCGCTTATAAGAATATTGTGTCCATGAAATATGCAGAATTGGTATATGACGGATTATGGTTTACTCCTTTGAGAGAGGCTATCGATGCTTTTGTAGATTCCACACAAAAGATTGTTACCGGAGTAGTTCGTATGAAGCTTTACAAGGGTTCTGCCACATCAGCAGGTGCAAAATCCATCTATTCCCTCTACAACGAAGAGTTCGCTACCTTTAGTAAGGATGAGGTGTATAACCAAAAGGATGCAGAAGGATTCATCAACCTATACGCGTTATCCTTAAAAATCCGAGCCATCATGAATCAAAGCTTAGCGAAAGACAAAAATGGACATGAACATTTAGGTAAAAAAGTGCTTAAAGCCGGCGAATTCTGGGGATAAGTTCATAAAAATTGGAATTAGTGGAAAATTTTTATTAAAAAATTAATTTTAATAAAATTAATAGTTATAAATTTCTTAAAATATATATTTTTAAACAATGAAATCAGAACATTAATCAATACTAGTCAATTGCAAAATGATTTCCAGCTTATTATAAATACTTCGTTCCACGGAGTGATATAAAGGCTGGATTTCTTCATTTTTCAGGTACCCGGCAATGGCACCGTTGTATTCCGTCTCACTGAGAGTGATTCCCACCGGCGGATAACCCTCTGACAATAGAATATAATTCATAGACATTCGAGCTATGGCTTCAGTAAATTTCTCAAAGGGGTAGATTTCTATGATTCTACAATGGATCAGCACTGCCTTTTCTATGGGGTTAGAAAACTCATCCTGCCGATAAAGCCATTGCATCATCAGATGTAAACGCTCCTCTACATCCTGAGGATGGGGTGGATTGTAGTCATATTGGAACAAAACCGGGTTTGACTTTCGATACTCCGGCTCTTCTTCTCCTGACAAAATCTTATAAAATTTATTGATACATTTTATGTCCAGGGAAATCTTTAAATCCAACATTTGGTATAATGCTCGCATTGTATTTTTATAATTTTCAATGAGAACGTGATCCCCAAGGGTTGCATTATCCACAAATTCTCCCTTTAAAATCTTATTGACGGCTTCTTTCGTTATGGCGCTTCCATCCAGCTTCATAGACGTATAGATACAATCCGTCAGATTATATTCGTTGATGTAATTTACAATATCAATTTCATAAGGCTTTCGGCTTTCCAATATAACCTTTCGTTTTTTAATTTCTCTATACATATATTTACTCCCCGTCATAGTATGGAAAGAATATTATTTTTCATACAGCAGTTGCATAAAAGTACACTTTTCTATATAATACTACCATATATCAGCATATTGCAATAGGGAAAATGGTGAATAAATTGAATTATTGGATAGAAATTTGGCATATTGCTTCTTTACATTTACAACAGGTTACTACCCTTTCCATCCTTGTTCGACTAATAATGGCGGTATTCCTAGGGGGCGTCATCGGTTTGGAAAGAGGTGCCAACAAGCAAGCTGCAGGTTTTCGAACCCATATATTAGTATGTGTAGGAGCCGCCATGGCCATGCTTACAAATCAATTTGTCTGCGAAACTATGGCCTCCACCAGCGATCCTACCAGACTGGGAGCTCAGGTCATTACAGGGGTAGGCTTCCTTGGTGTGGGAACCATCTTGGTCACAGGTAAGCATAAAATAAAAGGTCTCACCACCGCAGCAGGACTTTGGGCCTCTGCGTGTATCGGTTTAGCCATCGGCATCGGTTTTTACATGGGTGCTATCATAGCTTCATTATTGGTATACATCAGTTTGGCATTATTGCCAAAATTAGAGCATCGAGTTTATCAACAATCTAGAGCCATGGATATTTATTTAGAAATTAATGATATATATCATTTAAAAAATCTGGTTTACCAGATTCGTTCTCAGGATATTATAGTTCATGAAACAAACATCAGCCGTTCTGAAATCGGTCCCGAGGGTTTTATTGGTCTGCACCTTTGCCTCAGGCTACCAAAAGGAAAAAATCGATATGAGATTTTAGAGGAATTGGAATCTGCTGAAGGGGTTTATTTGGCAGAGGAAATTTAGCCTTGAGGGGTTATTGGGAAGGAAAATATAACCGAATTTAAAGCTTGTCTACTAATGGGAATTTTATAGTTTCATCTATTTAACGGATTCAAGAGTTATGTCCTTGAAGATGCTTGACGAGCTCGTAATATCTCATACACCAATCTGATTCCCAAATTAATAAAGAACAAGAACATACTCATGGCGGCTGCCTCTGCGATATCCCCTGCATCTCTCATGTTTAAAATGGAAATTGACGTTAGTTTGGTCAATGGTGTATATAGGAATACAACTGCAGAAATGGTAATCATAGAATTGACAAAATAAAATACCATCATTTCAAAGATTGCACTTTTACACAAGGGAAGTGTAATCTTTCTTAAGGTTCTATAAAAAGGAACATTTAAGGAACGAGAGACCACTTCAAAATCCTTGTCCAATTTTTTTAAAGCTGTAGAAGCCGTTACAAAAGGTACTGAAAAATAGTGGATGATATTGGCAACCACCAAAATGGCATATGTACCATAGAGTATATTTCCTGCGTTTACCAAAGAATACTGGGTAAAGGGGATGGAAAAAAATCTGGGGTTAAAAAACAGCACAAAGGATAATCCTACCACAGTTCCGGGTATGGCCATAGGTGCTATAGAAAGAAAGTAGATTCCCCTTCGAATTTTGGGCATGACTTGAACCTTCTCTACAGCATATGCCGCTAAAAAGGCTAAAATAGTACCAATGATAGCCGTCAATCCTGCCACAAAAATGGAGTTAAAGAGGATAAAATTTCCCCCGTCACCCAGAGCCTTCTTAAAATCATAATGAGACAAGGTTAAGTCCAAATTGTAAGGCCACATGGTCACCAAGGATGCGAATAAGCATATGGCAAAGAAAAGTATCAATAGTGTTGAAATCAGGCTACAGTAAGTTATCGCCGCTGCATCTGAAGGAAAATGAGGTTTTATAATATAGGAAGTAGACTTTGCATTTAGAGTTGCACCTTGCTTACTAGTGGCATATCGATCTACAAAAAAGGATACTACTGCGGGGATCATCATGATGATTCCCACTACTGCTCCCATGTTAAAGTTTTGCTGGCCTATTACCTGTTTATAAATATCCGTTGCCAAAACATTATAGTTGCCTCCCACTATGGCAGGTGCTCCAAAATCTGTAAAGCTATAGGTAAAGCAGACAAACATGGCACTGATCAAGCCATATTTTACATTAGGTAATGTTATGGTAATCAATTTTTTTAAAGGGCTTGCCCCCATTACTTCCGCCGCCTCATAATACCGATAATCTGCGGAGGAGAATGCGATAATCAGTATCATGAGAGCAACAGGAAAGCAAAAGATGGACTCCGCTATAATAATTCCCACTTTTCCATAAAGAGGTATTACCATACCCAACTTCGTCAGTAAACCTTGATTTCCAAACAAATATATAAGACACACGCCCAAAAGCATGGTGGGAGCAAATAAGGGTAGCATTGCAATAAATTGAATGCTCTTTTTAAAGGGGATATTTTTTCTTGAAATGCAATAAGCCATGATAAATGCCAGTGAAACGGAAATGATCATTGAGAAAAACGATATGTATATAGAATTAAAGAGGGAGCGAATCATATTGGGAGAAGAAAAGTAGGTTGCAAATTGTGATAACCAAATCAATTGCCCCTTATTATCTTGAAAGGCTCTTATAAAAAGAACACTTAAGGGTAATATCAAAAACGTAAACAAGAGAAAGAAAATAGCAACCACGATAAATCTTTGAATGATACTTTCTCGATCCAATGAATTAAATAAACCTTTCATACTATCTTCTTCCCTCTCCTAAGATGTTGCTTAATTTAATTAAGCAAACTTTAAAACTTTATCATTTTTAAAATCTATATAAATTTCTTTTCCACAAGAAATATTATTAGGATTCATAAGGTTTGCAGACACATCTATGAGTATTTCCTGATTTCCGGTGATATGAGTCAAT
Source organism: uncultured Anaerovorax sp. (assembly GCA_964461765.1). Taxonomy (GTDB): domain Bacteria; phylum Bacillota; class Clostridia; order Peptostreptococcales; family Anaerovoracaceae; genus JAVVUJ01. The sequence continues at coordinate 9,258 of CAYWVS010000019.1, read as the reverse complement.
TCAGCTAAAATTCGATAAACGCCACCTCGGAATTCGATGCCTTTAATGACAGCATGATGGGAATCCCTTTGCCTTTCAAAATAAAGGTGTACATGTTCAGGTCTAATAGCTGAAATTTCAGAGTCTTCATGGATGAAATTAATACTGCCGATAAAGTCAGCTACAAAGTGATTTACAGGATTTTCATAAATTTCTACAGGGGTACCGGACTGCATAATTTCAGCTCGGTTCATCACTACGATTCGATCGGCCATAGTCAAGGCTTCATCCTGATCATGGGTTACCATGATGGTAGTCAAGCCCAATTCCTTTTGGATAGAGCATATTTGCCGCCTAAGCTTCAACCTTACCTTCGCATCCAAAGCCGATAGAGGTTCATCCAACAGCAGAAAGTCCGGATTTACTGCCAAGGCTCTGGCCAGTGCCACACGTTGCTGTTCTCCACCTGACATCTGTGCGGGATATCTGTATTTCGCATCCTCAAGGCGGATAATTTCAAACATATGATTTACTGTATTTTTAATTGCTTCTTCCGATATTTTTTTACATCTCAAACCATATGCAACATTTTCAAAGGCAGTCAAGTTAGGAAACAAAGCATAGGACTGAAACACAATACCAAAATTTCTCTTTCCCGGAGGAGTTGTCGTTACGTCGTCACCCTTTAAAAATACTTTGCCACTGCTGGGAAGCTCCAATCCTGCCAGAATTCTCAATAAAGTTGATTTCCCACAACCGGAAGGACCTAACAGGCATACCAATTCCCCTTTGTTAATTTCCAACTGTATGTCCCTCAGAACTTGATTTTTCCCATAAAATTTATTTATCTGTTCAATCCTGATAATCTTATCCATGTGATCACCTTTTTTCTTTCACGAGAATTGGGGCTGATTTAGCAAAAAGTAATATGTTTTTGCAATTTCGTGAATTTATCTGCGGGAATTACTACTTCATTATTTAAAATGGATGATTCACCAGCCCCTATTTATAAAACATTTACCCTTTACTCTTTAGGTGCACTTTTCCCATCGTATCTGGTTGTCCATTCTGTAAGAATTCTATCTCTGTTTTCGGCACACCAATTCAGATCTACATCTTTTATCAATTGATCTATAGGGTTTTTCGTGTATCCTTCAGGGATATTATTACCTACACCAGTAGCTATAATAGGATAGTTCTCAGCATACTTTGCCATCACTTCATCCTCGATAGCCCAGTCTAAAAATTTCAATGCGATATCTTTAATGCCTTCGGGTTTACGAATAAGGGCATTGGCTTCCACATCCCATCCGGAGCCTTCTGAAGGAAACACCACTGCACCCTTATCCCCTAAATCCTTTGCAGATTTAATGCATCTATATCCAAAGGATACACCGATTCCATATTCTCCTGTAGCAGTGTTTTTGGCAGGTGCTGAACCTGAATGCAAGTACACGGCTACATTTTCATTTAATTTATCTAAGTATTCCCATCCTTCTTCTTCACCCATGAGGCTCAGGATTCCATTTACCGTTAGGAGTCCCGTTCCGGAAGATGCAGGATTTGACATGGCGATAAGTCCTTTATATTTGGGGTCTGCCAAATCAGCGTAGCTTGTAGGAATATCCGTTATGCCTTTGGCGGCTAACACATCCTTATTTACTAGGAAAGCGGTTTCCCAAGCATCAATACCTACCCACTTTGGAGATTCTCCCTTATCTTTAAATTCAGGCAAAATTCTATCCACACCTATAGGTGCATAAAACTCCAAAAGGTCTACGCTATCCAATACCAACAGGCTGGATGCGGCAGTTCCCCAAACTACGTCTGCCACTGGGTTATCCTTTTCTGCCAAAAGCTTGGCAGTAATGATTCCTGTAGAATCTCTTGTAATGTTGATCTTTACATCCGGATATTTTGCTTTAAAGCCTTCTAAGTAATCAGCAATGATATCGTCCTCTAGTGCAGTGTAGATGTTTAATTCTTTTTCGTTCAGTTCTCCACTTACAGGCGTTCCCTCATCAGTTTTGCTTACACAACCTGTAAATGCTGATAATGTAAGGGTAAGCGCTAAAATACAAATAATTATTTTTTTCATTTTTCATTCCCTTTCATAATTTTTAAATTAAATATTTGGAAAGTTAGTACATTAATAAAAGAATACAATAATTATTTATAGAACAATTATATTTAAAGTAAAGAGATTGTAAAATTCTTTAGAAGGGTCGATTATCACAGCCCGAAAAAAAGAAGGGTGGTTATCACAGCCTAAAAAAAGAGGGGCGGTTATCACAGGCTAAAAAAAAGAGGGTCAGTTATTGCCGCAAATGAAGGGGGCGGTTACAAACCGCCCCCTTCATTTCTTGTATCACAGGGATAAATATCCATTATAGTGTACCAGCAATGCCTTTCATCCAAAATCTTTTAATCCGGTAATTTTATGATAATGGTGGTACCCTCTCCCAAGGTGCTTTCCAATTGAATCTGCCCCTTCAATATTTCTAAAATATGTTTTACAATAGATAGTCCTAATCCCGTTCCACCAATATTCTTTGATCTGGATTTATCCACTCGGTAAAAGCGTTCGAAGATTCTTTCCTTTTCACCTTCCGGAATTCCGATCCCTGTATCCTGTATCTTAATGATTGCTTGATTTTCTTCTTTTCCGATTTCTACTTCCACATTACCCTGAGCCTTGTTATATTTGATTCCATTTTGGATTAAATTATATAGCAATTGATGAATCATAGTTTCTGAGGACTGCAATTCACAAAAGTTTCCTTTCAAATTTAAGGAGACACCTTTGGCAGCCGCCTCTTCTCCAAGCATCTCAATGGTTTGTTTTGCTGCCTCGTAGAGGTTCACCTTACTCATGGGAATTTCCTCTGTTGCTTCGTCCAACTTGGATAACGTAAGGATATCGTTGACCAAATGAATCATCCTTTGAGATTCCTTATAAATCTTGTCACTGAATTCAGTCATATGTTCCGGTGCCACCATGCCATTTTTCATCATTTCTGCGTATCCTGATATAGAAGTTAACGGTGTTTTCAGTTCATGGGACACATTGGCAGTAAATTCCTTTCTCATCTTATGGGACAGTTCATCAGAGGTAATATCTACAAAGAATAAAATGGTTCCGATGTTTTCATCCTTATTTTCCACCTGACAACCATACATCTGATAATACTTTTCCCCCTCCACCAAAATGGTGTTAGAGTAATCTCCCTTGACAGCCTTTTCCGCCATTTTGTTTACGATTTCATTTCTGGTAGCTGTAATGATCTTTTTCCCCACAAAATCATTTCCTTTGACCTTTAATATATTTCTGGCAGATGAATTCATGGAGAGAATATTTTCATCTCCATCCAATAAAATGAGTCCTTCCTTCATGTGCTCCGTAATGGTGCTGATGGTATCTCGATCCTTCTTCAAATTTTCTATGGTTTCTCTGATTTTTTCCCTCTGGCTGTTAATTTTAGACACAAAGGGAATGAGTTCATCATAATCACAGGTGATGGTCTTCTCATTGTCTTGAATCTGTTCTACGATTTTATTTACCGGTAACATTAGCTTCTTTGTAGTTTGCCTTGCCATGAAGTATCCAACTACAGCAGTTAAGAGTAAAATGCCTAATAAGGCCGGTATGATTTGTATAAAAACTCCCCAAATATTATTTTGAGTATTGGCCAATCGCAAGACATTTCCGTTTGCAAGCTTTATAGCGTAATAATAGGTGGTCTTGCCCAAGGTGGAGGAATATCGTTTTTCATCCCCTTTTCCGGATTTCAAGGCTTCTATGAATTCAGGACGATCTTTATGGTTCTCCAAATTTTTTGCTCGATTATCAAAAAGCACTTCTCCATTAGGCTCAATGATAGTCACTCTATATAAAGTATTTTTAAAATCCGAGGATTGAATATAATCGCTGTCTTCATAATAATTAAGCCCTGCCCCTATGAGCTCAGCCTCATTTTTCATATGAGAGAAAGTACTCTTCTCCAACATGGAATAGATGCTCACAAGCATAAGGATTGTGGTAATGAAAATACCTACTATGGTTACAAAGAAGATATTTTGAAAAATTTTTTTATGCATCACGTCCCCCCTATTCTTCAAACCTGAAAACATATCCGACGTTTCGGACGGTAACAATATATTTTCCATATTCAGGGAGCTTCTGGCGAAGGGCCTTAATGTGCATATCTACAGTCCTGCTTTCTCCCATAAAATCATAACTCCAAACGGCATTGATAATTTGATCCCTAGACATGACCTTTTCCTTGTTCTCCACAAGGTATATCAACAGTTCAAATTCTTTGTAGGTAAGATACACTTCCTGACCCTTTAAGGTGACCTGCCGCTTCTCTCGATCAATAACCAAATCACCATAAATTAAACCATTTTGTTCCGCTTTTTTTTCACTTCGCCTAAGGACAGCCTTTACCCGGGAAATCAGTTCCATGACAGAAAAAGGCTTCGTAACGTAATCGTCTGCTCCTGCATCCAACCCTTTTACCTTGTCTAATTCCGTGGATTTTGCCGTCAATAAAATTACAGGAAGTCCGGATAACTTAGTATTTTTCTTGATTCTCTCAAGGAGCGTCATACCGTCTTCCACCGGTAACATGATGTCCAACAAGATTAAATCCGTGGGATTCTTCTGAATGTATTCCATTACCCCACTGCCGTCGGAAAAACTCTTGGTGGCAAAACCGTTACCCTTGAGAGCGTATTCAATCAGCTCTCGTATATGATCATCATCTTCCACTATGCATATCTTCCGAATCAACTTCCTCCTCCATCTCCTGAGACCAATGACGTCCTGTAATGGAAAATCTCACCCATCCCGCAATATTGGTGGCATGATCTCCGATTCTTTCCAGGTACTTTGCAATCATGAAAAAGTCCATGGCCTCTTCGCCTACACCCGAATCCTGTCTAATATTGTCGATTAGCTCACTTCGGATAGTTACAAATAGCTCATCTACCACATCATCATATTTTACCACAGAATCAGCTAACTTTAAATCCTTTGCTACAAAGGCATCAATAGCATCGTGAACCATCTTTATGGTTGCCTCTGCCATCTTTGTAATATCGTTGATATTGGAAGTATAGGGACTATTCTCATATCGCAGTACAATCTCAGAAATGTCAGCGGCTTGATCTCCAATTCGCTCCATATCCGTAATCATCTTCAGTGCAGTAGAAATTTGCCTTAGGTCCTTGGCCACAGGCTGTTGCTGCAAAAGAAGCTTTAAACAAATACTTTCGATATGCTTTTCCATGTCGTCAATTTCCAAATCAAACTCTATTGCTTTTTTAGCAAGCTTGGCATCTTTTGTTTCCAACGCTTCCACCGCATTTTGTATAGAGTATTCCACCAATGCACCCATTTGGATTAACTCTATATTTAACGCTTCTAATTCTTCATCAAATCTAGCTCTCATTACAATCCTTTCTTAAATTAATTAATTTGTGAAAAATGAAAAAATTAATTTTTATTTTAAGATTATTTTATTTTTATCTCTTCAGCTATTCGATTTTGTTCACCTGGTATCAACCGAATCTTCCGGTAATGTAATCCTCCGTTTTCTTTTCCTTTGGCATAGAGAAGATTTCTTCTGTGTTCCCAAATTCTATGACTTCCCCTAAGAGGAAAAATGCTGTATCATCGCTGATTCTGGTAGCTTGCTGCATGTTGTGAGTTACGATGATGATGGTATACTTTTCCTTCAGTTCCAGAACCAAGTCTTCAATTTTCATTGTAGATATGGGATCCAAAGCGGAGGTAGGTTCATCCATGAGGATCACATCGGGATTCACCGCTAAAGCTCTGGCGATGCAGAGTCGTTGCTGTTGCCCTCCTGACATTCCCAAGGCAGATTTTCGCAGCCTATCCTTGGATTCATCCCAAATAGCTGCATTTCGTAAGCTCTTCTCCACAATTTCATCCAATTGATCCTTTTGGATTATGCCGTGAGTTCTGGGACCAAAGGCAATATTATCATAGATGCTCATAGGAAATGGATTGGGCTTCTGAAACACCATACCTACGTTTTTTCGCAAGGTATTGATATCCATTGTACCATAAATACTTTCTCCGTCCAACAATACTTCTCCGGTAATTTTACATCCCTCAATTAGGTCATTCATACGATTAAGGGATTTTAACAATGTGGATTTTCCGCATCCTGACGGTCCTATAAAAGCGGTTACATAGTTTGCCTTTATATTCATGTTTATATTTTTTAAAGCTTGAAAATCATTATAGAATAAATCTAATTGGTTAATTTGAAATTTATTTGTCATAAAATTTATCCTTTCGAAAGTCTCTTTGCTACAAAACTGGATAATGCATTAATAAAAATTACTAAAATCAGCAAAATCACAGCGGTTGCGTAGGCCTGATTAGTGTATAGCCCTTCACTGGACAATGCATACATGTGAACAGATAAAGTTCTTCCTGATGCCATAAGATTTTCCGGGATTTTGGCTACAGTTCCGGCTGTATAGATTAAAGCAGCAGTTTCTCCTACAATTCTACCGATAGCCAATATTACTCCTGCCAATATCCCGGGAACGGCACTTGGCAGTACTATAATGAATACAGTTCTCAATTTCCCGGCTCCCAAACCAAAGCTAGCCTCTCGATACATATCAGGAACTGACTTTAAAGCCTCTTCTGTGGTTCTCATAATTAAAGGCAATATCATGATTGCCAAGGTCAATGCCCCTGACAAAATGGAAAAGCCTAACCCCAATGTGGTTACAAAGAAAAGCAAACCGAACAGTCCGTACACAATGGAGGGGATTCCTGAAAGAGTTTCTGCGGTTAAACGAATAATCTCTACTAAGCGATTTCCCCTTCTGGCATACTCCACTAAATAAATTGCAGTAAAGATTCCTATGGGCACTGCAATGACCAGTGAAATCCCTGTCATTAATATAGTTGTAATTAAACTGGGGAACAAAGAAACATTGGAAGTGTTATATTCAAAGGCAAACAAGGATGGTGTAATATAGGGAATACCATGTATTAAAATATAAATAATGATATAAGCAATGATAAAAAAAGTAGATAATGCAGCTATCATCACCAACACAAACAAGAAAAGCGACAAGGGCTTGCTGAGATATTCTTTCAGCTTATCTGCAAAAGTTCTTCGGTTAATCAAATGTGTGCCCTCCTTTTCAAAACTGCAAAGAGGAGATTGATGATCAAAATAAACGCAAATAGGACAACACCTGTAGCAATCAAGGCTTCTCTATGCAGCTCGGCAGCATATCCCATTTCAATAACGATATTGGCAGTCAAGGTTCTCACACCTTTAAATATACCATCGGGCATTCTAGCTTGGTTTCCTGCTACCATGATAACTGCCATAGTTTCCCCAATGGCTCTACCGATTCCCAAAACTACAGCCGCCATAACTCCGGACTTAGCCGCAGGCAAGACATTAAAAAAGATACTTCTTTCCTTTGTTGCGCCTAAAGCTAATGCACCCTCGTGGTAACTTTGGGGGACAGCTTTTAGAGCAGCCTCACTGATCCCAATAATGGTGGGTAGAATCATAATCCCCAATAAGATACTTGCTGTTAAAATACTGGAACCATTTCCCGGAAAAAACTGTCGTATGATAGGTACCAGAACCACCAAGCCGAAAAAACCATATACCACAGATGGGATTCCTGCTAATAGCTCCACCATAGGCTTTAAGTAACGATAAAAGGATTGAGGGCAATAAAATGCCATAAATATGGCGGCCAACAATCCCATAGGTACTCCCAAAACGATAGCACCACCTGTAATGTATATACTTCCCAGAATCATGGGTAGAATCCCAAAGGAGGGAGGAACGTCTGAAGGAGACCAGTCCTTTCCCAGTAGGAAATCAAAAATTCCTATTTTGCCAATGGCGGGCACGCCATTGGCAAAGAGGAAGAAGCATATGAGAAGTACAGCAAGGATGGAAGTTATGGCTGCTATGAGGAAAATGATCTCCATCAGCCTTTCTGTAACCTTCTGTTTCATGTTTTATATCTCACTCCATGTTGTGGTTTCACCGGTAAAGATTGCTTTTACCTGCTCAGCTGATAAATCTTTTATAGGGTTGCTCTTATTTACAATAACACCGATTCCGTCTAAAGCTATAGCCATATCCTTTAACTCAGCTTTTTCACTGTCTTTTAGTTCTCTGGAAGCCATTCCTATATCACATGTTCCGTCTATAGCAGCTTGCATTCCCGCTGTGGAATCCGACATTTGCACTTCAATTTGTGCATTGGTATTTACAGCTTTGTAAGCTTCTACAAGCTTCTCCATGATTGGAGTTACTGAGGAGGATCCTGCGATAACAATTTTTCCTGAAGGCATATCTCCTGCATATGAAGGAGCGGCTTCATCAATGGAAATGTAACTGTCAGCTACCACTTTTTGACCTTCTGCACTCATGACAAAGTCTATAAAATCTTTGGCTAAGCCCGTTGGGTCACCCTTAGTGGCAATATTAAATGGTCTCGCAATTTTGTAAGTTTGGTTTTTTACATTTTCCGCTGTGGCGGCAACTCCGTCAATAGACACTGCCTCGATACTGTCATTCAAGGAACCCAAGGAAACATATCCTATGGCATATTCATCTCCTGACACGTTTGTCAGCATAACGTCCGTCTTGGGAGCGATGGTGGCATCCTTTGTGGTGTTATCCTTTTTATTACCGTTTGCATCCTTTTCTTCGATTCCAAACAGTTCAATAAATGCGCCTCTGGTTCCGGAACCGTCTTCCCTGCTGATTACAGAGATGTCCTGGCTTGCATCAAATTCAGGAGCATTTCCGCCATTCTCACCATTTTCGTCATTTTTACCACTACTACACCCTGTCATGGTGGCAAAAATCATCACGGATAAAATTAAAATAGAAATTATTTTTTTCTTCATTTTTTTTACCTTCCTTACTTGAAAATATTTTTATGTAACTATAGGTTAGTTTGCAAAGTAATCATACGAAAGATATGTAAAGATTATTAGTGGGGTTATGTAAATTCTATGTAAAGAAATTTTAAAAAGATAAACATAGCCCAGTTCACAGTTTTGGAAGATTGTTTTTTTATTTTCGGGCAGTTTCTGAAGGGAAAACAAACTGAATCCTTACAACAGTGTTTTCCCTTCGGAAACTGGTTCCTCAAATAAAAGGAACCTTCTGCAAAACGGTTTAAAGCTTTGCTCACCAATTCAAAAATTCCACTATTTATAAGGAAAGCTTCGCCATTTTAGTG
>CAYWVS010000018.1:0-46974 GCA_964461765.1 uncultured Anaerovorax sp. | reverse complement strand
TCTCCCGTGCAGCAGGAAAATATTATTAAAAGGTTTAATCGATGATAGAAAATAATAACCCTTCAGGGAAAATCTCAAATATTCAAAAGTTTTGTGTACACGATGGCTACGGCATCCGCACGGTGGTATTTTTCTTGGGTTGCCCCTTGCGATGCCAATGGTGTCAGAACCCGGAAACCATTCATCTAAATGTAGATTTAATGGTTATAGACGAACTCTGTGTGGCATGCGGTGACTGTGAAAGAGGGTGCCCCCAGAAGGCCATCTATCAAAAATCCAACGGGAAGTTTGGCGTTGAAAGGACTCTTTGCACACGATGTATGGAGTGTGTAAAGGTCTGTGCCTTTGACGCCAGAAAGCCCTCCGGGACAGAGTATACCTCGGACGGATTGTTGGCAGAGGTGTTAAAGGATAAGGTATTCTACGACAATAGTAAGGGTGGTATCACATTAAGTGGTGGGGAGCCTCTGTTGCAGATAGAGTTTGCGGAAGACTTCTTGAGAAAATGTAAGGGTGCAGGACTTCATATAGCCTTGGAAACCGCCGGATATGTGCCATGGCAAAGCTTTGAGAGAATACTGGATTATACAGACTTATTTCTCTATGATCTGAAGGTCTGGAATCCTCTCTTACATAAGAATGTGATAGGTCAGAATAATGCCTTAATCTTATCAAACTTAGAAAAGCTGAGCACCTTAAACAAGGAAATTATCATTCGCATACCCTTGATCCCCAATATCAATGATGGTGAAGAGTTTGAAAAAATAATTGACAAAGTAGTAACCCTAAATTCAATTAAAGTAGTGCATATTCTTCCTTTCCACCAATTGGGCAGCTCCAAGTATGAACAGTTGGATATGGTAAATCAATCTGCACAATGGGATGAAAACTCAGACGAAAATATAATGAAATGTAAAAAATATGCTGTAGATGCCGGCTTCCAAGTAAGCGTAGGAGGCAGTGGTATCTGATCCGTAATAATAGTGTAATCGATAGGAGGCAATATATGGTAAGAAAAGTTTCGGGATATATTAAAGCAAATACGGCCAACGAGCCCGACTCAGTGTACATAGAGGATATCAATACCGAAGAGGAAATGCTGGATAAATGCTCCCTCTTTTGTAGGATTGTGTTAAAACCCGGAAAAAGGGTAGGATATCATGCACATGTGGGTGATATTGAATCTTACTTTATCCTTTCCGGCACAGGTACGTATAACTGTGAAGGAGTCATTACACCGGTGTCAGCAGGGGATATGGCTTATTGTGCAGATGGAGAATCTCACGACATAACAAACGATGGGAATGAAGATTTAGAGATGATTGCATTAATCGTCAAATCATAAAGGAGCAAGCTATGGAAAGATTTAAGCTTAATAACGGAATGGACGTTGACAGCATAGGGTTAGGCACCTATCTCAATACAGGAGATACGTTAAAAAATGCTTTGAAGGACGCCATAAACTCAGGATACCGCAGCATAGATACAGCGAAATACTATGAAAATGAAAAAGATATCGGAATTGCCATCAGTGAAATGGACATAGACCGTGAGGAATTGTGGGTAACCAGTAAGTTATGGAACGATTCCCACGGATATGACAAGGCATTAAAAGCCTTCGAGGAAAGCGAAAAAAAATTAGGCAAAATTGACTGCTATATGATCCACTGGCCCGGAACAGAGCCCATTATCCATACCTGGAAAGCCTTGGAGCGGCTCTATGAGGAAAAGAGAGTTAAGGCAATTGGTGTTAGCAACTTTTTCGTTCATCATTTGAAGGAGCTCCTTGTGGATTGTAACATTGTACCGTCTGTTAACCAAATTGAAGCCAACGTGTATCTCTACGACGAAGAGTTGATTACCTACTGTAGTGACAATCGAATTCTCGTTGAGGCCTGGAGACCTCTAATGCACGGCTTGGATCTCACATCAGATAGCACTTTGGTAGAACTTTCAAAAAAGTATAGCAAAACACCCACACAAATTGCATTAAAGTTTTTAGTACAAAATGGAATTCGAGTCATTCCTAAATCAGTTAATAAAAACAGAATTATGGAAAACATTCAAATCTTTGATTTTATTTTAGAGGAACAAGATCTCTTAAAATTAAGAAATTTAAATAAAAATTTAAGAACCGGACCGCACCCGGACAGTTTTTTCGAAGTATAAGGAGGGTTCAAAATGAGCGACAAAATAACCGACAAAATTAAAGAAATACAAAAATTTGCATATGAAATAAGACTTACCACATTAAAGGCCTTAGGCAACTTAGGGTTTGGTCATGTGGGAGGCATCATGTCCATGGCAGAAATAATGGCAGTTTTATATGGGTATGAAATGAAAATAGACCCTCAAAATCCACAGTGGGAGGATCGTGACTACTTCGTCCTATCCAAAGGTCATTGCGGGCCGGGGGTGTTGGCAACCTTAGCCTTAAAGGGATTTTTTCCCGAAGAAGAAATGCTGACAGTAAATCAGGGAGGTACTCGACTACCCAGCCATTTGGATAAGAATAAAACACCGGGTGTGGATATGAGCACAGGCTCTTTAGGTCAAGGAATCTCTGCGGCAGCAGGAATCGCACTGGGCAATAAGATGAAAAACAAAGATAACTATACTTATTGCATCGTTGGAGACGGAGAATGTGACGAAGGTCAAGTTTGGGAGAGTGTTTTATTTGCCGCTCAGCAAAAGTTGGATCATTTAATCGTCTTTGTAGATTACAACCGAAAACAGCTGGATGGATTCACAGAGGACATTTGCGATTTAGGAGATCTAACCAAGAAGTTTGCCGATTTTAATTGGTTTACCCAAGAGGTTGACGGGCATGATGTGCCCGCGCTCATCAATGCCATAGACAAGGCCAAGGAACATACCGGTCAGCCTTCCATGATCGTTTTAAACACCATCAAGGGTAAGGGCTGCACTTTTGCCGAAAACATTTTATACAACCACCACATGACCTTCTCTCAGGAAGATGTGGAAAAGGCAAAAGAGTTTATCCAAAATGAGATCGCCGGGTTAAGTGCATAGGAGGTAAGAAATGAATGTAAAAATTGTAGATAAAATACAAACCGAGTCAAAGGAAATGAGGGCAGTATTTGCCGAAGCAATGGATCAATTGGCTACTGCAGATGACAAGGTGGTCTATCTGGATGCAGACATTATGAATTCCATAGGAATGACTGCTTTTTCAAAGAAATTTCCCCAGCGTACCATCAATTGTGGTATCCAAGAAGCCAACATGGTGGGGGTGGCTTGCGGTCTCTCTGCTGTGGGCATGATTCCTTTTGCACACACCTTTGGAACCTTTGCTTCCAGAAGAGTTATGGATCAGCTGTATATTTCAGGAGCCTATGCAAAGCTCAACGTGAGGATTATAGGTAGCGACCCAGGAATTACCGCCGCATACAACGGCGGAACACATATGGCTTTTGAGGATATGGGCATGTTGCGCTGTGTGCCTCAGGTTACCATCATCGAACCAGTAGATTCCATCATGTTGGATGACATTGTAAGACAAACAAAAGACTTATACGGAGTGTATTACATTCGCCTTTCTCGAAAAAAATCAGAGCAAATCTACGAGCCCGGGTCCACTTTCGATATAGGCAAGGGGGTAACCCTAAGGGATGGAAAGGATGCCACTGTCTTTGCAACGGGCATTTGCGTGGCAGAAGCTCTTCGTGCTGCAGAGGCTCTGGAAAAAGAGGGAATCTCTCTCAGGGTAGTCAATCTCTTTACCATAAAACCCATAGATAAGGAGTTAATAATTAAATGTGCCGAAGACACCGGAGCAATTATTACCGCCGAAAATCATAATTACATAAATGCATTAGGTTCTGCAGTGGCGGAAGTTCTCTGTGAAAATTATCCCGTTCCTCTCAGAAGAGTGGGAATTGAAGATACCTTCGGGGAAGTGGGCACCGTAGATTATTTAAAAAATCGTTTCGAGTTAACTGCTGAAAAAATTATAACATCCGCCAAGTCCGTTATAGCTATGAAGAAATAAGGAGGAATCCAATGAAAGCCACTTATTATCCCGAAAAAAATCAGGTGCAGCTCATAGATGCAGAAGTGCCTACACCAAATCTTGGAGAGGCTTTAATTGAAGTTTCCTATGCGGGAATCTGCGGCTCCGACCTCCATGTTTTAAGGGGATTACATCCCACTGCAAAGTTTCCGGTTATTCCCGGTCATGAGTTCGTGGGACGGTTGGTGGAAATTAACGATCCCAACAGGAGCGATTTAGCCGTTGGTGATACAGTTGTAGCACAGCCCTTTTTTTCCTGCGGCGTCTGCGAGCCATGCACCTCGGGAAGTGATAATGTCTGCGGTCAGCTGAGCTTGCTTGGCATCCATAGGAACGGCTGCTTTGCCGAATATGTCACTGTAGCCTCTAAGAAAATATATAAGGTGCCGGAGGGTGTTGATCTTCAGTTGGCCGCATTAACGGAGCCTATCGCCGTAGCCGTTCACGATGTAAGGAGAAGCGGTTTATCCGTGGGGCAGCGTGCTGTCATCATCGGAGGAGGTCCCATCGGTATGCTTCTGGCACTTATCGCCCGTCATACCGGGGCAGAAGTCATTATTTCCGAGGTCAACGAATTTAGGCTGAACTTTGCTGCTTCCTTAGGTTTTGCAACTCTGAATCCCATGCATGATGATTTTGACAGTGAGGTAAATGAAATTACCAAAGGTAAAGGCTTTGATGTAGTCTTTGAGGCATCCGGTAGCAAGGCCGGCATTGCAACCATGACAAAGTTGGCAAAGATTCGAGGTACGGTCATGATCGTAGGCATGGCGGGAGATAAGTATCCCGTGGACACCATGAGTGTATTCTTAAAGGAATTGGATATCCGCGGTGTGAGAGTCCATGCACAATCTGCATTTGCAGGAGCCTTGGATATCATCGCAAGTGGGCAATTGGATCAAGAGTTCCACAAAATCATTAGTAAAACCTATGACTTAGCTGAAGTGGAAGAAGCTTTTAAATTCGTAACTACTGAATCTGACTTCTTTAAGGTTTTGGTGAAGGTAAAGGATTAGTGCACTTATGATTCAAGTAAATGTGAAATTTATCGGTTTGTTAGGCTTTAAGTTTAAGGAAAATGTCATGAGCATTATGGTGGAGCCCAATATAGATTCCTTAACCCAGGGGGTTTGTGACTTGTTAGGTTCGGCCAACAAAGGCTTGCATTTTTCCATATTAAAGAACGGTGTTACGATTGCCAACAGTACCGGAGAAATATGTGAGGGGGACACCTTTGTGATCTTGCCCCACTTATCCGGAGGATGATGTTTAAAGCTTAAGGGATTTATAAACATCTGTAGTTATTAGAGGATAAAGCTTAGTATTTAATTTTTTAAAAAAATTGTAAAAAACGATAGAAACTGAGATAAAGACAAAATTTATTTTAGCAAGCAGGATATAGCTAGGCAAATAATTTATTCTAAATATAAGAGAGGTAAAATATGTTTAAAGGATATACAGGAAAAATACTTCATGTGGATTTAACCACAAAGGCAATTACCATTGAGACACCCCCGGAGCAATTTTACAGAAAATATCTGGGCGGAAGCTGCATGGGCGTATACTACGCACTAAAAGAAATCCCTCAAGGTATTGATGCCCTCTCCCCTGAAAACGTCATTACATTTTCACTGGGTCCTGTCAGTGGTGCCAAAGTCAGTGGAGCTTCCAGACATAATGTCACTGCCAAATCACCTCAAACCGGTGGCATCGGAACCAGTGAAGCCGGCGGATATTTTGCACCAGAGTTGAGAGCCGCAGGATATGATGCCATCGTCATTAAGGGAAAATCCGAGACCCCGGTTTATTTAAGTATCCGAGATGATCAAGTAGAGTTAAAAGATGCAAACTCTATCTGGGGCATGGTAACCAAAGAATCTCAGGATGCCATTCGAGAAGAGTTAGGTGACAGTAAGGTAAAAATCTGCCAAATCGGTCCTGCAGGGGAAAACTTAGTAAAATATGCTTGCATTTCCAACGAGTTGGCTCACTTTAACGGACGAAACGGCTTGGGAGCTGTCATGGGAAGCAAGAACCTAAAAGCCATCGCTGTAAGAGGTACCGGAAAAATTCAATTTGAAGATCCTGAATTTATCAATGCTTTATCGAAAAAAGGAATTGAACGTGTTAAGAACGAGGATGCTTATATAGGCTTTAAAAATGCGGGAACCAATGTGAATGTAGATGAGCATTTTGTCACAGGCGGTATGCCTACCAGAAACTGGACCAGCGGAACCTTTGAGGGTACAGAAGATTTGTTGGCTAGTGCTTGGACAGATACCTACATAAAACCCGGCACCTGCTACGCTTGCGTGCAAAGCTGCAAAAGGCATGTAACCAATACAGATGTGGTAGACCCTGCCTATGGCGGTCCAGAATATGAAACCGTAGGTATGTGTGGTTCTAACTTAGGCATTAGCGACAAGCTGGGCATTATCAAAATTAATGAAGCTTGCAGTAAGTATACCATGGATACCATTTCCTTCGGTGGTACCGTGGGCTTTATCATGGATTGCTTTGAAAAAGGACTTTTGACGGAGAAAGATACGGACGGTTTGGATTTAAGGTTTGGAAATGTAGACGCTGTAGTACAATTGGCAGAATTGACAGCTATGAGAAAGGGTTTTGGAGATTTAGTTGCTGAAGGTACTAAAGGAGTTGCAGAAAAGTTAGGCGGAGAGGCTTTAAAATATGCAGTGCATGTCAAAGGCAAGGAATTTCCTGCTCATATGCCTCATGTAAAATCTTCTTTGGCATTGGCATACGCCACTATTCCCATGGCTTCGGATCACGTATCCTCCAATTTTGACGGTTCCATATCCGGGGAGATTCCTTATCAATTGCAAGGCTTCGGCCTTTTGGATCCACAGCCGGATTACACGAATTTAAATGACGAAAAGGTAAGGCTTTACTATTTGACTCAGAGAGCGTACAGCCTTTTAGATACCGCAAGTGTCTGTTGCTTGACTTTTAGTTTCTGGACTATCTATGACTTTGAAGATTTGACTAATTTGATAAATGCAGCCACCGGCATGAAAACCCATTTGCACGAGCTGATTAGCGTTGCCGATCGACGATTGATCATGATGAGGGAATTTAACGCCAGGGAAGGTTTTACCGCCAAGGATGACGATTTGCCACGCAGGCTGTTTGACGATCCATTGACGGGTGGCGTGACGGAAGGTGCTGTAGTAAATGAGGAAGATTTCAACAGAACACGAGCCCTCTATTATGAGATGGCCGGTTTGGATTGTGAAGGGAGACCTACCAAAGCGAAAAAATTGGAACTTGGCCTTGGTTGGCTGAACTAAGCTTACTGGACAATTAAAAAAAATGTTTCGTTTAAAATTTTTTAAGACTTTATTAAAAGTGCAAGTTTTTTTATATTTTCTTTAGCTTTGCACTTTCAAAGGCGCTATATAAGTTGAATTAAGCTTTTAGTTCCGAAGATAATTAGAGTCTGAATTCAGCAAAAGCTACAGAGAGTAAGAGGTAACAAAATATGCAACGAATAGTAATCACCGGAGGCAATTCCGGCATGGGACGTGAAGCCGTGGAGGAGTTTCTAAAGCAAGGAGACAAGGTAGTCTTTACATCCAGAAGCACCAATGCATCTGAAGTGGTTCTTCAGGAGCTAAAAGAATATGTAGATCAAGGAAATTTATTTTTCTGCCAATGTGACAGCACGGATGCTATACAAGTTGAAAAGTTAGTTCATTACACCAATGAAAAAATAGGTGGATGTGATGTTTTGATCAATGCCGCCGCCATTTTTATCGGCGGGTTGGTTCACGAAACCTCGGAAAATGATTTTGACAGACAGATTTCCGCTAACCTAAAGGGCTGTTTCCAGACATCTAAATATTTTATCCCCCAGATGATGGAAAGAAAAAAGGGTGTAATTATCAATATTTCCTCCCTTTGCGGCAAGCGTGGGGGGTATAACTGTTCCATCTATGCGGCTTCTAAAGGTGCTGTAAACAATTTAACAAGATCTATGGCGTTAGATTATATACAGCACGGCATTCGCGTCAATGCCATCTGCCCAAGTGCCACCGCTACAAAGATGTTTTTAACGGGTTCCACCAAAGAGGTCATAGAGGCCTTTGAAAAAAATAATCCTTCCGGAAGAATTAGCACTCCTAAGGAAATTGCAGACCTAATGTTATTTTTAGCTTCTGATAAGTCAGCATTTATAAACGGAGAATGCATCTCCATCGATGGCGGTTTAGCTGCCTGGAACGGAGAAGTCCGTCAGGATAAGACGGAAGTATTGAAATAAGAAATATGACTATATTTCAAGCAATACCTTTCTAAAACTCTATGGTTTTTAGATTTTTAAAGAGCCCATAAATATCTTCATCGGGCTCTTTTTAAGTTTTGGGCTAACTTTCATTGCTTTTAGCAATAAACCCAATAGCCTGCTTCAGATTCACAGCCCCTAATAGCTTTAACTCTTCGGGTGGTGCAGTCAGTTTTGTCAAGTTTTTTTGAGGGAGAATGATGGTTTCAAATCCCATACGAACTGCTTCACGAATGATTTTTTCCGCATTTTGCACAGAGCGCAAGTCGCCGGTCAATCCAATTTCACCCATGATTAGGGTCTTATTGGAACACTTAATATTATAAAAGGATGAGTAAATGGCCAGAGCTACAGCAAGATCCGTGGAAGTGCCCTCGGGCTTTAATCCACCTACCACATTGATGTACACATCTTGATTGATTAAGGACAAACCTGCTTTCCTTTCTAATACAGCTAAAATCATGTTCAATCTTGCATTTTCCACTCCAATGGCTGTCCTTCTTGCAAACCCAATATTGGTAGGTGCTGTCAGGGCTTGTACCTCCAAGAGCAAAGGCCTTGTCCCTTCGTAGACCGCAGTTGCCACAGCCCCTTCTATTCCATTTTCCAATCCTTCCAAAAAGCTTTTGGATAAGTTCAGGATTTCTATTAGGCCTTCCTCTTCCATTTGAAAAGCACCGATTTCACTGGTAGTGCCAAATCTGTTCTTATTGGCTCGTAAAATTCTCAGCTCTTGGTTTCTTTCACCGTTAAATTGCAATACACAATCTACAAGGTGTTCCAATATCTTTGGTCCTGCCAAATCCCCGGTTTTCGTTACATGAGCCACAATAAACACGGGAATATTTTTTACTTTACCCACCTTCATAAGCTCATTGCCGCAGATTCTTACCTGAGAAACCGTACCGGGTGCAGAATCCAAATCCTGGGAATACATGGTTTGAATGGAATCTATAATGATAAACCCGGGATTTAGCTCCTCCTGTACAGCAAGGATGTTTTCCATGTTGGTTTCAGCGAGCAAGAACAGGTTGTCCAAGTTTCCTTTACACACTCTGTCTGCACGCATTTTAATCTGCTCTTCTGACTCCTCCCCTGTAACGTAGAGTACCTTTCCGCAGATTTCAGTCATTTTGGCGGCAGCTTGAATAATTAACGTAGATTTTCCAATGCCCGGTTCTCCGGAAATCAAGGTTAATGATCCCTTCACCAGACCTCCCCCCAATACTCGGTTAAGTTCACCGATACCCGTATCCATTCGGGTATAATCCCCGGATTTTACGGAGGTAATTTCTCTGGCTTTTGCCTTGCCGGTTTCGCTGCCTCGATGGCGATTGTCTTGGGCGTTGACCTCAATTACCTTTTCTTCCACCATGGTATTCCATTGTCCACAGATACACTGTCCCATCCATTTTGGGCTATCGTATCCGCATTCCTGACACACGAATACTGTCTTGTTTTTTTTTGCCATTCTATGTCCTTTTCTAAAACTATTTGATTTTGCATGGCGCAAAGTTATTTCGCAGTTTTGTGAGTTGTATTTTATTTTCTGGTAATTTCAAATTGTCTTTTATAAATTTCATTTTAACTTGAAATTTTTTCATTAATATGGTTTAGGTGGTTCTTCAATCATGTTGAGGAATTCTTCCCATCTGCCTGTGAGAATCAGGGTTTCCGGGCAAGTTTTGCCTGAAAAATCCTGGTGTTTCTTTACATCGTATATTGTCAATTCATATTCTTTCATTAAATATCGGATGAGTGCTGCAGTATTTTGCAAGGTTTGCTCAAAATTGCCGTCTGCATTGACACACATCTCTATGCCGATGCCATTCATATTTCCGCCACCCTGTTTGAATTTATCCCCAGCATGGAATCCCACCTGATTATCGGGAAGGTGCTTATAGATTTGGTGATCGTCAACAGTGTAGTGCCATGAAATAGGTGTCTTCTGAGCCGCCTTATGAATATATTCATTATGAGCAGCAGCGTCAGACCCAACTCTGGGATTCCCTGTTTCGTGAACTACAATGTGTTTAATTTTCATCTCTTGACCTATGTATCCGGAGATTCCCACGGGCAATAAATCTACATAGATGGGGATTCTTTCCACCTGCAAGGGAATAGGGCTTTCTATAGAGGGCAATGAGCTTAAATATGCTACTCCACCAATGGTCATTCCTGTTATGATAAATAACAGGAATGTCAATATGGTTATTATTCTTGTTAATTTTTTACTTTGTTCATTTTGAGGTTTACCTTTGTAGCTTACAATTGGCATCTCGTTCATTCTAATATTTCCTATCTATTTTATTGGATACAGTCTCTCAGTAAATAGGGATATAGACCCCACAGATTATTGTATTACTGAATGGTGCTCCATATTCTAGGTAATATTAGACGGTTTCAGTACCACAATCTGAGCAAAATTTTCCGGTAGTCATTTTACGGCACTTTGGACAAAATCGATCTCCTGCGATCGCTTAGGTGCACCAGTATTAAGGCTTATGTTCTCCTGAGATCCACCTGCATTTGCGATTTTCCAATCTTTTAATGTTGAAAAAAAAGGTACAATCTGTGTGCCCAAACTGTTTCCCTCTCTATGTAAATGCAGCTTTATCTCAACTTCTCATTAACAAAATATTATATTAAATATGAGGTTTTCAAAAAAGACTATTACAGTATTCCATAATATGAAAGCCTGTTCAAGTATATTTATTCAACTACTTGACTTCTCACTCATCTAATAAATGTACGGCATTCAAAGATAAGTGGCTTCTCTATTATATCATCCATAATAGCCTTTTCTATGGTTTTCTAAACAATTTAATGTTTTATTAAAGGTTTTTTAATGTCCGGCTTCCATTTCCTTTTTATGTTCTGCAATAATTTTTTCAGCCATGTGAGCAGGAAGTTCTTCATATCTTTCAAACTTCATGGTAAAGCTTCCTTTTCCCTGAGTCATGGATCTGAGAGTTATGGCATATTTGAACATTTCAGCCTGAGGCGCTTCTGCTAGAACCTTCTGCTCTCCACCGGGAAGTGGTTCCATGCCCAGAATCTTACCTCTTCTCTTATTCATGTCTCCCATAACGTCACCGGTATACTCGTCAGGCACGATAATTTCTACATGCATTACAGGTTCCAAAAGTATGGGTTTTGCTTCCATAAATCCTTTCTTGAAGGCCAAGGAAGCGGCAATTTTAAATGCCATTTCATTGGAGTCTACATCGTGATAGGAGCCATCGTAGAATACCGCCTTGACATTTACTACCTTACATCCGGCCAAAGGTCCTTTTTCCATGGATTCTCTTAAGCCTTTTTCTACAGCCGGAACGTAGTTCTTTGGTACTGATCCACCAAATAGTTTTTCTTCAAACTCAAATTCTTGCTGTGAAGGAGAGAACTTAATATGTACGTCCCCATACTGTCCTGCACCACCTGATTGTTTTTTATGTTTTCCTTGCACATCTGAGTTACCCTTTATGGTTTCTCTATATGGAATCTTCTGGTCAACAAGTTTTACGTTAACTCCGAATTTATCTTTTAATTTAGCAATAATAATGCCTATCTGAATCTCGCCCTGACCTCCGATTAAGGTTTGATGAGTTTCTACATTTCGCTCCACTACAAAGGAGGGATCTTCCTCTCTCAGCTTGGCCAATCCTGAGGCGATTTTTTCTTCATCTCCCTTGTCCAAGGGTTCGATGGCCATATATAGGGATGGCTCGGGGAAGTCCAAAGGCAAATAACGAACTTCGTCTGCCTTATCGCAAAGTGTATCCCCAGAAAGAGTATGCTGCAGCTTGGATACAGCTACGATATCCCCGGCTTCTGCATAGTCTAACTCCAACTGGTTTTTTCCTCTCAAGAAAAACAGTTTTCCTAATTTTTCAGGCTTGCCGGTTCTTTCATTAAGAACCTCTGTACTGGAGTTGATCTTTCCTGTAACCACCTTCATAACGGATATCTTTCCTACGAAGGGGTCAGCAATGGTTTTGAAGACAAAAGCTGACATAGGTGCATTCACCACAGAAAGTCGCTCTACAGGCTCATTATTGTTGTTAAATCCTCTGTAAGGACCGTGTTGTAAAGGTGTGGGGAAATATGCAATAATGATGTCCAAAAGGCCTTCGATGCCTTGTCCAAAAGAAACCGCCGAAGAACATACGGGAACGATGCCACCATCTGCAATACCCTTTACTAAACCATTGCGAAATTCTTCATCTGTAAAAGCTTCTCCGCTAAAATATTTTTCCATAAGGTCATCATCTGTCATGGCAATGGCCTCTTTTAACGACTCGTCAATCTCTGCTGTAATGGGCCAGCTGAAAGGAATCAAGGTATCCCCAAACTTCGATTTCAATTCATCATAGGTTTTATGGAAATCAAATTCATCCTTATCTCTTTTATTAATAACGATGAATCTGGGTTTCTTATATCTTTCACAAGCCTTCCAAGCTTGCTCAGTACCTACCTGGACACCGGATCCTGCATCCACCAAAATGATAGCGGCCTCAGCAGCTCTCAAAGCAGCATTTACTTCACCGATAAAATCAAAATATCCGGGAGTGTCAATAAAGTTAATCTTACTATCTTTCCACTCAATAGGAATTACTGAAGTATTGATGGAATACCCTTTTTCAATTTCCATTTTGTCATAGTCAGAAACTGTATTGCCATCTTCGACTTTTCCCATTCTGCTCGTAACGCCCGTAGCCATTAATGCAGCTTCTATCAAAGTGGTTTTGCCACAACCGCCATGTCCAACAAGTGCAACATTTCTAATCGTTTCGCTAGTATAGCCTTTCATATGATGACCTCCTAATAAATTTTTTTCTGAACCTAATGAAAGTATATCATCTCAACTTATAAAAAGCAAATTATTTATTAAATTTTCTGACTTCTAATAGACATGGAATACTTTTATACTCTTTGGAAAGACTACCCATTATTAAAGGAGGTTTTAGCAATGCAAGATATCCCTAGCATTTTTAAGGACTCTGATCACTTTTTAACCTTTTGCAAAACACATAAAAGGTTATCAAAAGACAGCATTCGAGCATACTATTACGATTTAAAACGATTTAATCAATTTCTGATTAATCATGAACCTCCAATTCATTGTTATGATGAGGTTAACAAAAATATATTGGAAGATTATTTATTAATTTTAGGCAAATACCAAGTGAAGACCATACGTAGGAAATTAGCGGGTATTCGGTCATTATTCTCTTATTTGGAATATGAAGAAAAAATTGAGTTTAATCCATTTATTAAATTTCGGCTTCACATTAGAGATGCTCATAAAATGAGGGAAAGCATGACTATAGAGGAAGCATTATCGATATTAAGGGCTGTCTATGAAAATAATTCAGCTGATAGTTTTATAGAGTTAAGAGATATTGCTGTTTTAGAACTTCTCTTTGCCGGAGGAATGCGAGTCAGCGAATTATGCAAAATTACCTTTAAAGATATTTGTTTGGAATCCATGTCCATTACCCTTCATGGGAAAGGAAATAAGGAGCGGAAAGTCTATTTAGAAAACAAAGAGGTGATCCGTGCGTTAGAAAGATATTTAGCTACAAGGCATACTATAAGGAAGGATTCTCCTTATGTTTTTGTAACCAGATTAGGGGGAATGTTATCCACACAAGCGGTGAGAAATTTAGTAACCAAGTATTGTAAAATGGCCAATATCCATAAAAATATTACACCTCACATATTCCGCCATACCTTCGCCACACTGCTTTTAGAAGAAGGCGTAGATATCAAATATATTCAGGATCTTTTAGGCCATAGTTCCATCTCCACCACTCAGCTCTATTTGCATACTACAGAAAACAAAAAAAGGAATATTATTGCAACTAAACATCCTCGTGAGCAAATGATGATAGAAAAAACTTCACAATATAATTTATCTAATTGACTAAACCATTCAATTCTTTTTAAACAAAAGACGCCGGAATTACCGACGTCTTTTTGTAAGTCCTCAAGAGGACTAAGAATCTTTATCTAAGTGACTACTTATCTGTTACGAAGATAACTGTATCAAATCCTGAAGAATCTTCATCTTTGATTGTGTTGTAAAGGTATACAGTGTAGTTGGTGTAGATAGAACCAGTGTCAGCTGTTCTGTAAGAATCAACTTCACCATTCTTCATTACTGCCTGATATACTACTGCATCTTTAGCAACATAGTTCCAAGTAGATCCGATTTGTAACTGAGTACCATTGCTCTTAACAGCAGCTACTGTACCGGTTACCATTGAAATACCATCTTCTAATACACCATTAGCTGCAGCTGCAGTCTTGATTACACCATTAGCATCAAGAGATAATTTGTAAAGTCCAGCAATCGCAGTGTTACCTGAGAAGGTGTTCTTATCTTTAGTCAATTTATCTAATTTCGCACCATCGATGAATCCAAGCAACTGTTGTACAGAATCTCCATCAGCATTCTTTACGCTGTTCCAATCTGTAATTACTGCATAAGAATCCTTAGATGTCTTAGAAGCGTTAGCTTCCTTAACGATCATAGCTACTACGATACCATCTTTGTCCATCATGTAGTAGATTTCCCCTAAGTTCTTAGAAGTGTCTACGTTGTCAATGGTAGTAACAAAGTCGATTTGATCTCCGTTTGCAGGAGTTCCCTTTGATGCAAATACTGCAGCATTAGCAGATACTCTGTGAGTAGTACCACCATCGTTCAGAACTAATCCGGTTAAAGTGGTGTTTGCAGCAGATACTCCATTGAAGGAACCTTTTGTAGCTACATCAATCTTACCTTTTGCATCTACACCGAACGCTACTAAAGTAGCATTTTGCATGATTGTCTTGTCAACATCCTTAGTGAAGTCATACCAAACGGCATCATCTTCTTCTGAATCATAAAGTTTTACTCTGTCGTATAGTGGGTCATAACCCATGTGTACGCCATAAGTGTTAGTCGCACCAGAAGTGATATCGATAGAGTAGATTTTTCCTTCTGCATCAAGGTTGAATACTACAGTGTCTCCTGCAGCAGGAACGTCACTTCCATCGGTTTTGTCCGCTAACTCGTAAGTTTTGCCATTAACAGTGAATTTCTTACCGCTAGATTTCACAGAAGTTACATCACCCTTAACGACTTCAGTTCCAACTTCTACTCTTGTGATGTCTCCACCTTTGTTAGCATAAACATAGACGATATTATCTTCTGCAATCTTGTCAAGAGCAGATACGCCGATTAATGCAAAGCTGTTTTTATCGATGTCGCCATTCTTTAAAGTTACAAAGTCATATCCTAACAATCTTGCATCGTCAATCTGCTTGATGTCAGATTTGGATACTTTCTTGTCTCCACCGTTGCTTCCAACGTGTGACCAGTAAGCAAAAGAGCTTAAGTTTGAAATGGATTTTCCGCTTACATCACCGTTTACAGTGATTGCTTGCTTTGAAGAGATAGTAGTAGTAGCAGTGATTTCTTCACCGTTTAAGAATAATGTTTCTACAGAACCCTTAACTGTGAACTCAACATCAGTGTTATCTTCTACTAATTTAGGAGCTGTAAGTGTAAAGCTTCCATCAGTAGCAACTGTTAAAGTTACATCTTCTTTGAATTTACCAGTTACTCCTGAAGAATCTTCGGAAGCAATCGCAACAATTGCGTATGGCTTATCTTTTTGCTTGTAATATGTTACGCTCTTACCGATATATGGCTTAAGGTTGATTAAAGACTCTTCACTACCTGTGATTACGCCTTTTGCTTCAACAGCATTGTGTCCGCTTGTAAGCATGTTGCCTTTAACCGCATCAGTTTTTCCATCAGCAGCTACAGATACAAAGTCAACTGTAAGTGAGTTTGCAATCATTTGAGCAGCGTTTTGTCTGTCAACGTTAGTAGCGCTTGCTACGTTCTTGTAAAGTCCTTCTCTCTGTCCTAAGCTGACATAGTTTGAAGGCCAAACACCGATTAACTGTGCAGAGTTAGAAGTGTAACCAACAGCTCTTAAAAGCATAGTTACTGCTTCGTTTGAGTTGATTCCTCTACCAGGCATAGCGTTTCCGTTGCCATCTCCCAACATGATGCCCTTAGATTCGCAGAATGCGATATAAGGTGTTGCCCATCCATATCCGCTCATGTCCTTGAAGCTTACTTTTGTGTAACCTGCAAGTGCACTTTCAGGAATGCCTAAGGCTTGAACGATCATCTTAGCAAATTGTGCTCTGTTTACAGCTTCCGCTGGCTTAAATGTGCCATCTGGGAAACCTTCTACAATTCCAAGATTAACGTTTACCGTAATAGCTTCAGCGTTAGGTGATCCTGCTACATCTGTAGGTACAGAAGGCGCAGCGAACGCCATTGAGAAGCTACCTAGTACCAGTGATAAAACTAGTACAAAAGATAATACTTTTCTCATGTTTTAAATTCCTCCTTTAAGGTTCTCTTCCGTAGGGGATTTTTTTAGATTTTTTTGATTCAAATTTCTTCCCCCTACTAAGAAGATAATTTGACATTATCCTCAGTAGCGAGTGAAAATACTACTTTTTTGACTAAAAATTACATATTTTTATAAAAAAATTTATGCATGATAGAAATTAAAAAATTATAATAGAAATCATTAATGCAGTATAAAATAAGCAGAAAAATTAGAACATTTTAAATTGATAGGGAAAGGGTTTTAGGATTATCTGAATAAGTCAGAATGTGTTCCAGTCCTATAAAAAACAATAACGTCTTCCGGTTTGTAATAATAAACAAGTAACCAGTCAGGTTCGATATGACATTCCCGAAAACCTTCTAACTTTCCTGACAATATGTGATCTCGAAAATTTTGTAGCAAGGGAACTTCTTCGGATAAAAGTTTTCGAATAACCTCTTTAAGTTTGTTGATATTACAATTTCTTTTTTTAGCAAGTTCTAAATCCTTTTTAAATTTTTTAGTGTATTCTGGTTTTAACATTATTAAATACCCAAATCATTAAACATTTCATCAGCATCTTTAAATCTACGCTGATTAGACTTGGCAATTTCCTGAGCTTCTCTCATAGCTTCTAAAGTTTCACTATTGTAGATTGGAGCTTTAATGGGAAATGGAATTCCTCCCGAAATAACAACTTGCCTCAAAAATATGGTCACTGCTTCTGATGTAGTTAATCCTAAGTAGTTTAAAACAGTATCAGCATCACTTTTTACCTGAGGATCTATTCGTATTGTCATTGAAGATGATTTAGACATAATATTTACTCCTTTTAATAAAATTATATATTATTGTATGTTCAATGTCAATACAATATGCCTCCCGATTTAAGGAAATTAGGCTTGTGGGTTCATATTAATCAACCCTCTGGGATGCTTTGCTGCAATTATTTCTCTTTTTTGTCGATTGTTTGTGTGTAGGTAAAGTTGTGTTGTAGAGATGGAGCTATGTCCTAAAAAGTCTTGGATGTATTTAATGTCTACTCCCTCCTCCAAAAGAAGTGTGGCGAAGGTGTGGCGAAAAACATGGGGTGTAACATTTTTATCAATATTGGATTCCTTTGAATATCGCCTGACCATGCTTCTTACGGCGGCTGTGGTAAGCTGTTCTAGGTTTTTCGTTACGAATATGTACGGAGAATAAATTTTAATATTTTTTCTTACCTTGAGGTATTGGGTAAATGCGGTGATTACTTCTTGATTTTCCAGGAAAACAAGTCTCTCTCTGTTCCCTTTTCCGTGAATCAGAATATACATATTTTCCAAATCAACATCTTCAAATTTTATGGAGCATAACTCTCTGACTCTCATGCCTCCAACGAAAAGCAGTTCAAATATGGCCACATTTCTGATCCAGAGGAAATCATAGGAATTGGTCTTTACATCCTCCAAGCTGTAGATATGCTCATAGGGTTTGGAGTCGTAAACTACTTTCAATAAAGTAGAGATTTCTTCCTTGGTCAAGGACACTCTCAATTTCATGGGTTCCCTGAGCCTTAATCTAAATTTATTAAAGGGATTTTCAGAAATATATTCCATATACTCTAAATAATTAAAGAAGGATTGTACTCCTGCCATTCTCCTTTTTATGGTTTTTACTGCATAGTCCTGTAAATAAACCACGTACTCGTCCAACACATTTTTGTCTACTGCATTGTAATCCACAATGGGGGGATCCTGTTCCATCAAGAATTTATTAAATATCTTGATATCGTGTGAGTATCCTCGGACGCTATCTTTGGTTAGGCGCCTGCTTGTTTTGCAATATTCCAAAAACTGTTCACCTTGTTTTTTGCATTTTTGCTCTAGTTGCTTCATGGTACTCCTTTCTTAACTGCAAAAAAATCAACGTACATTACTTTAAAGCTTTACATCAGATGAAATTTTACTTTTTCTTTCCTTTCGATTAGATAAAATCAAAGAAACTATGATGCTGGTAGATATGATTAACGCAATTGCCCCTATAGAAACAGGGGTAGAGATATGCAGATTAAACATTAGAATAGTGAGCTTCACTCCTGTGAACATCAACAAAGTAGCGATTCCATACTTTAAAAATGTAAACTTTTCATAGAGTGCGCCTAACACAAAGTACAAGCTTCTAAGACCCATGATAGCAAAAATATTTGAGGAATAAACGATTAAGGGATCTGTAGAAATGGCAAATACAGCGGGAATGGAATCTATGGCGAACATGATATCTGTGAATTCTATGAGAACCACAACAGCAAACAGTGGGGTAAAATACCTTAGCCCATTTATTTTTACAGTAAAGCGTTCTCCGTGATATTCGTCTGTCATTCTTACTATTTTTCTTAAAATCTTTAAGGTTTTGCTATTGGCCAGATCCGGCTCTTCCTCTTTCATAAACATCATCTTCAGTCCACTGACCAGAAGGATGACTCCAAATACGTAAAGAATCCAGTGGAACTTGTTGACCACGGCCACACCTGCCATGATGAATATGAGCCTTAAGACGATGGCTCCTATAATTCCGTAGTTCAGCACCTTACGTTGAGCGTGACCCTTTACACCAAAGGCGGCAAATAGAGTTATAAATAAAAATAGGTTGTCCAAACTTAAGCTGAGCTCTATGAGGTATCCTCCTAAAAATTCCATGGCCTTTTCCTGGCCTTCCCAAAAATACACCCACACATTAAAAGCCACAGCAAGTCCTAACCAGAAGACCACCCATTTGATAGCAGATTTCATTTCCATTGACATTTTCTCCTTTATTCATTAGCCGGTAAAGAGTAATTCTATCCCATTTTTGATTTAAGCATAAAGCTAAGCACCTACCTAAATTCATTATGCCAATTTTAATACACTAATAAACTGTTTCTTTTAAACAAACAGTTTATTCTTTTAAACAAATAGTAAAAAATTTTGGAATAATTTAGAATATTTTAGCATATGTTGAGAAATAAGTCAATTACGAGCTTTTTTATTTACCCTTTTAAATTCATACATTTTTTTATCAGCCTTATTTAATAAAGCTTCACAGGTCATTCCATCCTCAAAGGTAGTGATGCCATAGCTAAAGGACATGGTGTACTTATCATTGGATCGAGACAAGTTATTTAATTCACCTCGCAAGGTTTTTGTGATGGATTGGCAACTCTTATAGTCTTTTCCATCTGCAATCACCACAAATTCGTCTCCACCCAATCGGCATACTGCCATTCCGGGGAAGAAATCCTTAAGCAATTTGGACACTATTAAGAGATATAAGTCCCCTTCTTGGTGACCAAAGTTATCGTTTACATATTTTAATCCATCTAAATCTATAAAGACAATTGTAAAATCAAGTTTTTCATCAATTCTCTTTTGAAGCTCTTGCATAGTCCAATCCCTTTTGTAGCAACCCGTCAGGTTGTCAATATAAGCGATGTCCAAAAGCTCCTTATGCACCTCTTCAGCTTGGATGATTTCCTCCAATACCTCTTCTGACTGTTGCTTTAAATCTTGCAATTTGGCCATAAAGATAGCGTATCCGATGGAAACCACGAAGCCCGCCAATCCACATATGGCAACCTTAATCAGATACCAGTGCAAAATGGATTCAGCTACATTGTCACGAACATAATACAGGTTTATAATAATGATTAAATATATGTAAATGCTGCAAAGAAGCTTATTCACAAAGGAAGCATTATCTCCTATGGTGTGAACCATAAATAAAATATCTATTTTCACAAACATTTCAAACAAAGTAAGATAAAGTAGACCTAAGGCAAAAGCAACAAAAGTGCATAGTATATTTACAGGAACAGAGGTAACCACCTGGTAGATGGATACATGATAATAAGCGGAATAAACTGACATGATCAACATTCTGACGCACATGAGATTTAAGGCAAAACATACTGTTCCAAATATAATTTTTTCCGTTGGACTTTTAAAATACACTTTAAATTCAATGGCTAATACTAAAAAGTATCCTATCATTAAGTAGAACTCATTTAATTGAAAATAATAAAACATTACTATCAAAATATAATTTATGGCAATAGCAGTTAAATATTTAATAGGATTTCTTTTTGTATTGACCAAAATTTTTTGTGAATAGTTAAAGGCAGCAAAATGGTATAGAAAGAATACAATGCTTCCAAATAAAATAAAATAGTTATTCATTTATAACACCTCCTGCCAAAGAAGCTTCCTCATTATGATTGGCAGCAATTTTTAATCTTTTATGAATATACATGCGGCTGTCAGCTATTTCTAATAACTCTTTAATAGATAGCTCATCATTCTTGCTTACACAAACTACACCGTAGCTTAAATTAGGCAGGTATGGCAGATCCTTTTTCTTTGCATCTCCTTGTATCTGAGATAATGCACGATCCATTACAGAATGGGCACCTTGTTCTTCAGATCCCGGTAGGATCAACAAAAATTCATCTCCCCCCATCCTGGCAAGCACGTCACAAGAGCGGATATTTGAAAAAACAGCCTCCGAAACGCTTCTAATATATTGATCCCCTTCACCATGCCCGTAACTATCATTTACAGCCTTTAGTTTATCCATGTCAATGTAGACCACGGCAAAGTCTATTTCTTTTGATTGAATTAATGTTCCCAAGAAATCCAAGGCATACGTTCTGGTATAACAACCGGTTAAATGATCTTTAAAGGCAATGTTGCGCAATTGCTTTTCCATTTCCACCTTTTCATGCAGCTCCTGACTTAATCTATAAAATTTAGTTTTAAAATGGGAAAGCTTGCTGATTTTTATACAATGAACTAAGCACAGATAAAAAACAATGCCAGAAACAGCTACCGTTGATAACAAAAACATCATTTCCATTGGAAATCTTATCTTTATAGTAAATAAAATGCTGTCAAAGAGCAAATAAAAATTCATAAAGCAGGATACCACATTGATAAAGATAGTGGCATATGTATCATTGGATAAAATGATAATTTGTTCAACCTTCACAAACTGCTTAAAGAAAATCAGGAATAAAGAGCAAATTAGAAATGTAATGGCAATGGTCAAATAATAAAGAGACTCGTCCCCATAAATGGTAAGGTAAAGGGTATTGTCTGTAATCATAGCCAAAACTACACTTACAGTTATATTAATCAAAACGATGTGTAATAAAAAAATGCTGGCTCCGAATAGAAGTTGCCTAAAAGAAGATTGAGAAAAAAACTTAAATTCTGTAAAGAGCACAAAGAATGCCAGCAAATACATTACGGGGAGAGGCACGCCAATAGAATGCCCTGCAAACAAAAGGACCGTATTAATAAGAGTTGTCAAGACAATAGATAGTTTCACCCTAGTGAAATCCTTTAAGATTTTCCTTGAATATTCTACTGCTTGCACATTATAAAAAATAAAGCTGACGATAGCTAATAGCCTCAGTTGTTCACTTTCCAAAAATAAAACCCTTTCTAAACCTATAATGTGGATATTCGTCATATCATCTTTGACGATGTTTTCCAAAATAAAAAAAGATGCTATCCATTACGGCATAGCATCCGGAATCCCAATTAGTATGAAATTATTATACAACCGGCTGTCATGCTATGCTTTAGACCCATGGCTTTGTGCCCTATGATTTCTCATAGTTTACCTTTAAATAATTATATTTACTTGTTACTGAAAATTATACATTACTAAGGGATATTATGCAACATATCTTTTTCAAACATATCTTTTTCAAACTCCTCAAAAGGAACTGGCTTGGCATAATAGTATCCCTGAACGATATCACATCCCAACTCACGGAGGAGCTCAATATGTTCCCGTTGCTCCACTCCCTCTGCCACAGTGTGTATCCCTAAATCTTTGGCCATTTGGATAACATTGGAAAGCACATACTTAGCTTTTTCCGGTTTAGGTGCGTTTATAAAGAAGCTACGGTCAATTTTTATTACATCAAAATCGATATTCTTTAAAAGTCCCAGGGAGCTGTATCCCGTGCCAAAATCATCCATGGAAAGTGTAAACCCTGCCATATGGAGCTTTGTGAGAACATCGTTAAATACATCTTCATTATCGAGGATGGCAGTCTCCGTAATCTCGATTTCTAAATATTGACGTGGTGTATTATTGCTATCAGCAATGTCACATAGGGTTTGAACAAAGGTTTCATCCCTAAGGTGTAATCGAGAAAAGTTCACCGAAATGACAATAGGGGGTTTACCTTCCGCAATCAAATTACTGATAAATTTACAGGCTTCATCAAACATAAACTTGTCAAGCTTAACAACAAAACCATTTTTTTCAAACACGGGAATAAAATCCGCAGGGTGCATGATGTAACGACCATTAATCCACCACCTAGCCAAAGCCTCAGCCCCGGCTACACTTTCATCGGACAAATAACGCTTGGCTTGTAAAAACATTTTAAACTCATTATTTTTTAAGGCTTCTTCCATCTTGTTCTCAATATCTTTACGCTCCAATTCAGATTGAATTAAGCTTTCATCATATTCACATATCTCAACACCCGTTTGCTTGGCCTTCCTGTGAGCCATATTTGCTTTCTCTACAGCGGCGGAAATATCTCGATATTCCTCAGAAGAAATAAAGTAATGACCGGCAGGAAAGTTCATTTTATATCCAAATTCCTCTCCCATTAAGCTATGGAAAGCATCCAAAAATACTTGTCTCTTTTGGAATAAATTTTCATCTGATATATATTCGTGTAACAATACAAATTCATCGATATTAGCTCTTGCGAAGGTCTCCTTTTGGCTTTGGGAACAGGCTTCAAAGGCCTTTGCCACATTTTTTAAAACTTTATCACCTTCTGCAAAGCCGAGAACCTGATTGATCAGCTTAAATCGGTCAATATCATTTTTCACTAAAACAAACTTGGAGTTTGGATTTTCCTCCAAAATTCTTTGGGCTTCCATTTTAAATTTTGCCAGGGTAGGCGCTCCCGTCAACTCATCCACAAAGGCAATATCGGAAAGCCGTTTTATATGAGCTTTTTGCATGATTATGATTTGATACAAGAGGAAACCAAACATGAGT
This sequence comes from uncultured Anaerovorax sp., assembly GCA_964461765.1. Classification (GTDB taxonomy): domain Bacteria; phylum Bacillota; class Clostridia; order Peptostreptococcales; family Anaerovoracaceae; genus JAVVUJ01. The sequence goes on along the minus strand of CAYWVS010000018.1, from coordinate 23,186 downwards.
ATAAATAATACCGTAAGGGCATACACCATAAAAACTATTTGATTTGCTCTTTGGGAAATCACATCATCCGGTACAACGGAGAACAGATTCCAATCATTTACCGGAATAGTGGTATAGTGCATTAAACGCTTTTGACCGTTATTATTCTCATATTTAGAGTGACCTGATTTGTTTTCGTATAAATTTTGACGCATAGTCTCAAATTTATCATTAGCATAGAAGTTCATATCTTTCCAGTCATCAAACAAATTGTCATTGGAAGTAAGACTGTAATCATTGGTTGTGCGTGCAATAATCGTTCCTTCATTGTTGGTTACATAAGCATATCCTTTTCCATCAAAGGAACTGAGAAATAACTGATTCAGGCGTTTGGAAGTATAGGAACCCACCAATACTCCGATGATTTCCTCTCCGTTTTTTATAGGAGTAGATATGGCGATCACCTTATCGTTTACAATCCTAGATTGAAAGGGTTCAGATACCACAGTCTCTCCTTTTAAAGATCTTTGAAAAAATGGGCGATCTTCCATATGAGAGGTTTCCCCGGTGCTAGTCAAGGAAATTCCATTGAGGTCAGCTACCGACAAATATTCAAAGGACGTATCCGCCAAGAGCTTATGAAGTGTTTCTGCTTTAATATCTGAAAGCTTTCCTGAAGGTGCAATAATCTCTGCAATGCTTTGCACGATATCCTCTTCACTTTTCAAGGTGGAAGTAAAGTTATAGGCCTGTTGTTGCATGATTTCCTCTAAGGTATTGCATGTGGACTTACTCAAGTTGTCTCGAACGTTAATATTCAAATAAAGAAGACCTAGTGCTATCACTATAATCGCAATAGCAAACGCTACGAAATATTTAGGGCGATTGTCAACGGGATTCATGATTAGACCTCCTAGGTTACGGGTAGCATGAGCTTTCAAGAATTTATGCAATTTAATCTAATAATTTTTAAAATCAAGCTATTTTTAATAATATCAAACAAAATTTTAAAAATCAATACTTATTAGTAAATAAATGTAATTGTATTTTTGTGAGAATAATACAAACAGATGTGAATCTGCTTCATTTACTTATATTCCAAAATAAATTATTGTTAAAGAAATTACTGGAAAGACAAAATAATTCAATATAACAAACAAAAATGTGGAAATGACGAAATCGAGGGTGAATTCATTGGAGCTATACGAAAACATCTGCATTGCTGAGAAGAAACCAAACATCATCAAATATAATGATACCCTATACCTGATGGCATTTAAGCTAATGAAGCTACTTCCGGCTTTATATATGATCGAAAGAGCGGAAAAGGATGGCAGGCTAAATAATGGGGGTACAGTCATAGAAACCAGCTCAGGCACCTTTGCCTTAGGGTTAGCTATGGTTTGTGCACTTAAGAAATACCCTTTAATCATTATAGGCGATCCGGCCATCGACCCCGGATTACAGCGACGGCTTACGGCATTGGGGGCAGAGGTAATTCTTGTACGAAAACCGGCTGCATCCGGGGGGTTCCAGCAAAGTCGATTGGATAAAGTACATAAACTTCTGAACACGATTCCCGGCAGTTTTTGGCCTTGTCAATACCATAATCCTGACAACGCTGCCGCCTATGGAGAAATAGCAGAGGAAGCCTTTGAACTGACAGGTAATCCAGATTTCGTCGTAGGTCCCGTGGGTTCAGGTGGTTCCCTTTGCGGTATTTCCAGGGTCTGGAAATACCGGTCACCCCAACTGGCAACCGTAGCGGTAGACACTAACGGTTCAATGCTTTTTGGACAAAAAGATACTCCTCGGCTTCTGAGAGGGCTGGGAAACAGCATTATTCCAAAAAATTTGGATTACCGACTTATCAATGAAGTCCATTGGGTAACCCCGGAAAGCGCTTTTTATGCTACTCGTCTTTTACACAGTCAAAGCGGGATTTTCATGGGACCCACAAGTGGAGCGGCTTTTTTAGTGGCAAACTTCATTGCCCGGCAAAACCCCGGCAAAAAAGTGGTAGCCATATTACCCGATGAAGGAACCCGTTATCTTAACACCATTTACAATGACAATTGGCTGAGTAGGAACAATATTAAAAGAGACATGGGTTGCTTGGAAAAAAGACCTCGTCTTATCCAAAATCCCGAGGAGGCAGGAAGTGATTGGTCCTATTGTGGGTGGAACGGCAGGAGGATTCGATGCGAGTAGTTTGAAATAACCAGTTTTACAAATTGAATTTAACAAGTGAGGAACAATAGTATGAACGATCATTCTACAAGGGGTCTTTTTATATTTATAGAAAGTAACACTACAGGAACGGGACGGGTCTTTGTGGAAAAGACAATAGCTCTTAATTTAAAACCTGTAATTGTATGCAAGAAACCAGACTTATATGATTTTATGGAAATACCGGGACTTACGGTGATTTCTGCGGATACAGATAACCTCCATGCCATCCTCCAAAATATCCGGCACCTTTCACCAATAAAAGGCGTATATTCTTCCTCTGAGTATTACATAAAAATTGCGGCAGAAACTGCACAGGCCCTATCACTTTGGCATCCAAACCCACAGGCCATAGACAATTGCAGAAACAAGTACCTACAGGCACAAATATTAAAGGATGCAGGCATTGCTGTTCCTACAAGCATTCTCGTGGAAAACATAGAGCAAATAGAAGACATCGCACAAATGATAGAGGATAAGGAGCAGCAGCTTACCTATCCCGTGGTGGTCAAACCCATTTCCGGTAGTGGCAGTGTAAATGTACGGCTTTGCACTTGCAAAGAAGAACTCTTGGATCATGCAAGGGTAATCTTGTCAGCAAAAGTCAACGAACGTGGGTGCTCACAAAATACCGCTCTCTTAGTGCAAGCTTATGAAGACGGTCAGGAATACTCTGCTGAGTTTCTGGGTCTAGACATGATGGGAATCACTAAGAAACACCTGGGGGTTCTTCCTTGGTTTGTGGAGACAGGACATGATTTCCCGGAGTCACTCCCTCTTCAAATGAAAAATTTGTTGATTGACTTTTTCAGAAAAGCCCTTTGGGCTCTGGGGCTTACTCAGGGACCCTCCCACATTGAATTTAGATTAAAAAGCAATGGTGAGCCTGTACTCATTGAAGTAAACCCACGGTTGGCAGGGGGCTTTATTCCCCGACTTATGGAGCTGACCGGTATAGATATTATCACAAAGGTACTGCAAAGGGCTTGCAGTACCTATCCTACATGGGAATCCCACAATGATTGCAGTTCTGATAAAACAAAATGCTCCTCAATTGTATTTATTCTAAAGGATCAAATCAAACATTGGAAAACCATGGCAAGCATTGCTCCTTCTCCCCATGACACCTTGGAATGGGCAATGTATCCGTCACGCTTAAATGACCCTACCATTTATCACGATTTTCGCGACCGAATCGGCTACGTCCTCTGTGCCGGGCAAAGTACTGCTGAAACTCGCAGCCGTTGTGAAGAAACCATAAGGAGGCTCTGCCATGAATAGAGAAAGTACCAGAGGACGTGTGGAAAAACCACTGGAATCCTCCCTAAGGGACATGATATTTGGAGAAAAGTTAACTTCACAGCATATTGACCAATTGGACATACAAACTCAGATAGATAACGCTCATTTGCTCATGCTTTTGGAATGTGAAATAGTAGAAAAATGTGACGTAACCAAACTTCTTTATGAAATTTTCGCTCTGCGGAGCAATAGATATCAGCCTCTCATGGGAAGAAATCCGATTCGTGGCATTTACTTCCTATATGAAGATTTTTTGGTAGAAAAATTAGGAGAGAAAATCGCCGGACAGCTTCATACGGCAAGATCCAGAAATGATATGAAGGCCACAGCCTTTCTTCTGGAAGGCAGAAAATATTTTATTAGGATTTTGCAGGACATGATAAAGCTTTCTGAAGTGCTATGCAAACATGCCCAATGTTATTCGGATGTACCCATGCCGGTTTACACCCACTATCAACCTGCACTACCCATCACTTATGGGCATTACCTTGCGGCTCTTTGCGAAAATCTGGGGCGTCAGACACAACGTTTATTGGGGCATTATACCCTTCTCATGAATTGTCCATTGGGAGCCGGTGCCGTAGGTGGCACTACCTTCCCCATAAATACGGAATACACAGCTCATCTTTTGGGCTTTGAGGGTTGCTTCCGGAATTCCATAGACGCCGTAGCATCCAGAGACTTTCTTTTTGTCTTGTGTGCAGAAATAGCAATGTGCGGTAATTTGATTAATAGGGCATCTGAAGATTATCTCCTATGGTGTACAACGGAATCCAGCTTTATGGAGCTTTCCGACGAGTATGTGGGAATTAGCTCCATGATGCCAAACAAGAGGAATCCTTTTCTTTTTGAACAGCTTCAGGGTAAGGTGGGGCTTTTATCGGGAAGCTTCGTGGCTGCTCTCAGTGCCGCAGGAGGTGCACCCTATACCAACTCTATTGCAGTGGGTACGGAAGCCGTAACAGTTTTGAAGCCCGCTGTTGAGAATTTATGTCAATGCTTAACAATCTTTACTGCACTCATAAAAAATGCAAAACCTCAGTCAGAACCTATGATCCAATCCATAAAAAAAGGGTACACTTTGGCTACGGAATACGCCAATATGCTTGTGCGAAACTATCAGCTTTCCTTTCGGCAAGCCCACGAAACGGTAGGTTCATACGTAAAAGAACATCAGGACAAAGAATATTTTGAAGACCGGGATACCATCTTCTTTAAAAGAAAGGGTAAAGAATACCCTGTGAAAGTCCTAAATATCAACGAATATTTGCAAAATGCAGCCTATGGAGGTGGACCTGCCACAGATTGCGTGGCATCCCTGACAGACCAGCTACTCCGGGAAAACAAGAAGCGCGCAGCCCGACTTTCCGAAATATTGATTCTTTGGGAGAGTGCGGAGAAAAGATGTGAGGTCACTGTAAAAGGTCTCCTACAGGAATATTATTGAAAGAGGTAATGGATATGAATAACAAAGTTATCGAAGATGCGGTAAGACAAATACTTGCGGTAGTAGGGGAAGATCCCTCCCGTAACGGACTTGCCGAAACCCCCGAAAGAGTGTCTGCCATGTGCGGTCAATTGCTCGGCGGTTATACTGCCGATCCCGATCTCCATCTTAAGCTGTTTGACTCGGAGGGCAGTGGCGACATGGTGGTGGTTAAGGACTTGCCACTTTTTTCCCTCTGTGAGCATCATTTGTTGCCTTTTTACGGAAAATGTCACATCGCTTACATTCCTCAGAAAAAAATTTTAGGTCTATCCAAGTTTCCCCGGATTTTGGAGTGTTTTGCAAGCAGATTGCAGGTGCAAGAGCGACTTACCCATCAGGTGGCGGATTACCTTATGGAAAAGCTTGAAGCTAAAGGTCTAATTTGCTATATGGAGGCAGTTCACATGTGCGTAGTAATGAGGGGCATTAAAGCCTACGGCTCCGGCACGGTAACCGTGGCAAAAAAAGGCTGCTTTTCAGAGGACAGTAATTATATGAAGGAATTTCTAACGTATATAAAGGGATAAGGTAGGGTACATAAAGTGAAAATAAAGTCTTTAACTGTAACAAAAATCTTTGAGCTGGAAATGGCTCATATGCTTGAGGGACATAAGGGTGCTTGCCGACACCTTCACGGTCATTCCTATAAATTGGAAATTTCCGTTGGTCAAATGAAAGAATTACTAACAAATGACATGGTGGTGGATTTTAGCCATTTAAAATCCATAGTCAACCAATACATCGTGGATTCTTACGATCATGCTTTTTTGTATTATAAAGATACCGGGGATAAAGCGGAAAAAGCTTTTGCCGAAACAGCTAAAACAAATTTCCAAAAAACAGTAGAATTGGAAGGCAGGCCCACGGCGGAGAATCTTTGTCTGCAAATGGCAAAGGTGCTGGAAGCACCTCTCACAGAAGCCGGTATTTCCCTCGTACGCTTACGACTGTGGGAGACTTCTTCCAGCTTTGCGGAGGTTACCCTTGATGAGTAATAAGGGGACATTTCCCATTTGTGAAATCTTTAAAAGCATTTCCGGCGAGGGTATAACCACGGGCTTTCCCGCAACCTTTGTACGAGTAGGAGGCTGTAATTTGTGTTGCACCTACTGTGACACCTCCTATACTCAACCTTTGGTAGATGAAGCCTATCAGCAAAAAAGCATGGAGGAAATTGTTGCCTTCGTAAAACGACAAGGGCTTACTCAGGTCATATGTACCGGAGGTGAACCTCTTCTAAATCCTGTTCGTGAAATCCCCCTCGCCCTTGCAGCATCAGGATTTACGGTGAGGGTGGAAACAAACGGTTCCGTCCCCCTTTATTTGCCGGAAGAGGTTGGAAACAGCAAAATCAACTATGCTCTTGATGTAAAATGCCCCTCCTCCGCTATGGAGGATCAGGATATACTGGATAACAACATTTCCCTTCTAAATTATGGAGATGAGCTGAAATTCGTATTGAGCAATAAAGAGGATTTTGCTTATGCCTTGATGAAGATAACACCCTATGTAAAGAGGCTGTCCGAAATCCACTGTGTGCTGAATTTCTCCTGCGTATTCGGACTACTTTCCCTGGAAGCACTCGGTCAAATGCTTCTGGAAAAAGCGCTTTTTTTTGAAAAACATGGGCTTTCCCCTCGCCTCAGCCTCCAACTTCACAAGGTAATCTGGGATCCGTCCACAAGGGGGGTATAGCAATGGCAGAACTCTCAATTATATTCTGCGTTCACGATGATATTCGCATCAAGGACGCACTGGACTCGGTATATACCTTCTGTCAGGTTATCGTGGTGGCCAATGCTGCCACCGAAGAGATAAGAAACATTTTGGATCACTACCCAATAGGGCACCGATTTAAGCTGCAGGTTATCTATATTCCTGAGAAAGGAATCGCTCTTGCTCGTGAAACAGGAGCAAACAATGCTTCTTATGACAAGATGCTGTTCATGGATTCAGATTGTGTGTTACTACCGGGCGGCATTGAAGAAGTAAGCCAGTTGTTGGACTCTCACCTTTTGATAGACGGCAGAATCCAATATAAATATTATGATTTTCAAAGTTCTATAACTGCTTTTTGTCGAAGTCAAAGCGTTCCCAATAGAGCCTTTTGTCCCGGTCTTGCCATCCGCAAGGAAATTAAGCCTCTGATCGGAGGGTATTATTTTGATACTCGGTTAGGGTGGTTAGAGGATTCGGAAATCAATATGCGATTTCGTAAGAACAACATCCCCTGCGTGGCTACCAAAGGCTTTGTGGCTGAGCATGATGTGCTGACCTTTGCACAGGATTTAACATCGGTTTTTCTTTATGGCAGTGGTAGGCAAAAAGGTGTTAGGCGAGGAGTTTTTGATAATAAATTAGATGCTATATTTCATCTGGTTCCTTCTTATTTAAGGAAAAATATCTGGGCGGGATTTTATTTGTTCATATGGAATGTAGTATTTTTGACAGGATTTCTTTGGGAAAAATGGTTGGGAAAGGATGAGACAAATGGAGAGAAAAAAAGTAATTTGCTTGATTAGCGGCGGTCTTGACAGTGCCACCCTAATGGCTTATGCCGTGGAAATGGGATGTGAGCTTTATGGACTTTTCGCAAACTACCGTCAGCGTACTTTGGAAAAAGAACGTTCTTGCAGCAAAGCTCTGTGTAACTACTATGGGGTTAAGGAATTTCGTGAGATAGATCTGGGAGCACTAGCCTCATTTGGAGGCTCAGGCTTATTTCAGGGGGCAAGCGAGGAATTGCTTACGGAAAAAAATCTAGTTTCTCAGTATGTACCATTTCGCAACTCAGTGCTGATTTCTATGGCAACTGCATGGGCTGAAGTTATTAAAGCCGATTTTATTTATGTGGGAGCCACGAAGGGTCCTTGGGTTTCTCCCGACAATAGCCCTGAATATTTTGCGGCGTACAATCAACTGATCAGCAGAGGTACTATGCTAAAGGGAGCGCTGACCGTGGAAGCTCCCATGAATCACATGAGCAAAAAAGAAGTGGTTGAATTAGGCTTGCGCCTGAAGGTTCCCTATGAGCTTTCCTGGAGCTGCCACAATTTCCCAAAAAAGGCATGCGGCATATGCTCCAACTGCATGGATCGACTTGCTGGCTTTGCTGCCGCCGGTGCCACGGATCCCATCCCCTATTTGGGAAAGGAGGAGATATGCCTATAATCTACAATAAATATGACCCACATGCAAAGAAAAAGGGGCATGCCACCAAAAATCCATACAAGTTTGTAAAGGGTCGTATTAAGTCCCGTTTTGAGGACGGAAAGTTAAAACCCTTTGGTGCCATTGAAATTGAGACCATGAACCGCTGCAATTTAAGCTGCCCCTTTTGTCCTGCCGGATCAAAAAACGATGATAAAAGAGAATTTTCAAAGATGAGCGAAGAACTTTTCAAAAAGATTATAGGTGATTTAAAGACCATGAGGTTTAAGGGCAAGGTTGCCCTCTATGCCAACAACGAGCCTTTTTTAGACGATAGAATATTCTTCTTTTTGGAGTATGCAAAAAAGCAATTGCCCTCTGCACATCATAGGATTTACACCAACGGGACTCTTTTGACCTTAGAAAAATTTATTACAGCCATGGAATACCTTGACAGTATCGTCATAGATAATTACAACGATGATCTTACCCTCATCCCCCCTGTCAAGGAAATTTACGACTATTGTATAAAAACCAGAGTCTATGAGCATCGCATTCGCATCTGCCTCCGTAAAGTCAACGAGGTACTTACTACCCGAGGTGGTCTTTCCCCCAATGGGGGAAAAAAAGAAGCTCCGGACTTCGGTTGTTTACTGCCCTTTTACCAGATTGTGGTGCGACCTGATGGGATGGTTAGTTTATGTTGCTCTGATGTTTACGGCTATTACAACATGGGAGATCTAAATCAGGAAACACCTCTGGAGGTTTGGTTTGGATCGGCTTTTGAGGATATGCGAAAAGTATTAAAATATCAGCGGAAGGTAGGTGTCCTGTGTCCTGTCTGCGATATGGTTAAGTGAAAGTTTAAAAATATGGAATTAAAAACGAAATCGGATAAGGAGAAAAAATGGAATTAAAAACCAAATCAGATAAGGAGAGAAAAGATGTCAGAGTTAAAACAGTTTGAATTTAATGTTTCAGCGGTAAATGAGCAGCACATTGCTTGTGTGTTGCTACTGGATACCTCCAGCTCCATGGCGGGGGAACCCATACAAAACCTGAACCGTGGCATCGCTGAGTTTAAAAGCCAATCCATGTTGGACGAATTAGCCATGAAGCGCATAGATGTTGCCATGGTATCCTTTAATTCCACCGCTCAGGTAATTCAAGAATTTGTTCCACTCCCCGATATGATGACCCCTAACCTGGAAGCAAACGGCAGCACCTCTATGGGTCAGGGTCTTGAGTTAGCTATGGATATGTTGGAAACCCGTAAGGCCCTTTATAAGGAGTTAGGTACCCCTTATTTTCGTCCTTGGATCTTTATGATCACTGACGGAGCACCTACGGATGACTACCGAGCAGCTGTGGAGCGCCTAAAGGATCTGGAAGCAAAGCGTAAAATCATGTGTTGGGCAGTAGGTGTCCCCGGTTACAGCCCGGATATTTTGAAAACCATTACACAACGGGTTATTGAACTCCAGGATGTGAATTTCCTATCAGTATTTCAATGGCTTTCCAACAGCGTAGTGGCAGTATCCAATTCAAACTTGGGAGACAAGGTTCAGTACGATTCACTGCCTGACAACGCCAGAGTCATTCCCGACAATTGGAGTTAGGTGATTTACTAAGTTCCTTGTACACCACTTATTGCTTCTGATATGCAAAAGTCAATAAAACTTTGCAAGTTGCAACGCCTTAAATCCTATTAGTTAATACTCTTAAAATTTGTTGACAAAGGAGCCATATGCCAACAGTAAATGGTCTTCACGGAACTCTCTACGCCCTTGACGACAAGCCTTTTGCCGGGGGCGGTGAAGGCAGCATATACAATATCAAGGGTTTCCCTGACCATGTTGCAAAGCTGTATCACGAGAAGATGCGAACGGGAGAGCGACATAAGAAGCTGACCGTCATGGTGGATGCACCACCCTCCTGGGACACCAATGCCCAACTTGCGTGGCCTACAGATGTTCTCTACGAAAGCGGTCGGTTTTGCGGTTTTGTGATGTCCAGATTAAAGAGTATCAAGAAGCTCAACGAAGTTTATTCTTATGATAAAAGGGCGGGAAGACCTTGGACGATTTATATTGCCATAGCCAAAAACCTGGCTGCTGCCATCGACAGCGTCCACCATAGCGGCCATGTCTGTGGAGATTTAAACCCCAATAATATTTGCGTAAATCCTGCCAATGGACTGGTGACACTGGTGGACACCGATTCCTACCATATAACCGACAGTAAGACCGGTAAGATTTATCGCTGCGAAGTAGGAATGGTGGAATTTATCCCCAAGAATTTACAAAATATTAATTTTAAAGCTGCCCCTTTGCCGACTTTTACCAAAGAAAGTGATCTCTTTACTTTAGGAATATTGATTTTTTCTTTATTGATGAATGGCGCTCACCCCTTTGCCTGCTCCGTTTCCACCTCAGCTCGCTCCGGTCAGGGATTTCAGCCTGTAAACAATATCTTAAACGGCTTGTACCCCTATGAAAGTAATACCCAAGGTATCAGTATTCCAAAATATGCTCCTGCCATCACTGCACTGCCACCGGAGTTGAGAAAGCTGTTTACCTCTGCATTTCTTACAAAACCGGGGGAAAAACGACCTGACACTGTCATGTGGTACAACGCATTAGATGCTATGTGCCGTAGCCTTACCACCTGTGGTAAGGATTCCTCCCACATCTATTACTCCGGAAGTCCCCAGTGTCCTTGGTGTGCCGTTTCGCAAAACATGCAGGCTACTGCCTCTAAACTAAAATTGATAGGAGCAAAGCGCCCCCAACTCAAGCAAGTACCCATCCCCGGCATCGCTCCGGTCACAGGAACTGCCCAAACCCCCAAGCCAACAACAGCAACTACTCAGACTACTCAGACTGCCCAACCTGCCAGGGTGACCGGTTCAGGCGGCAGCTCTGGATTTAGTAGTTTTCTTTCATTTTTATCAGGAATCTACTTCTGTATTCCTATCATTCTAATTATCATTTTTGCATTGGCTTACGGGGGCTTACTAGGTTTTTTATTGTTTAAGTTTGTAAGCAAACTGACCTTGCCTCTGGGTATCATAGCCGCTGCCTGTGGTGTTATAGGAGGTATCGGTGGAACCGTGGCTGCAGCAGATGAGTATAAGAGTAACGGAACCTTTACAAATTTTATTGTTTTCTTTATCGCCGCACCCATTACAGCGGTAATGTATGCCGGGGGACTGGTTATTGGAGCAGCCATGGTAATCCTTGGCATTTCCCTTGTGCTGAGCATTGGGTCCTGGCTGTTAGGGCTGATGGCATAGGAGTTGGGCTTCAGCTCTCCTGCTTTTGCCTCAGATATTTTTGGCAGTTTTAAGTGATAGTTTAGTAGATTATCTGCTTTGTAAAATATTTTTATAGGAGTGTTCATATGATAATTACTTATGGATTTTCCCATGCGGGACTTTCTCATTTAAGGGAATCACTTCCCTGCCAAGATGCTCATAAGAGTGTTCTATTAAATAACGGATGGGCTGCCGCCGCCATTGCTGACGGTTTGGGTTCCTCCCAATTTTCTGAAAAGGCTGCTGCTATTGCAGTAGGCGAATTTGAGCTTTGGGAAGGCGAAGTCCTCCCTCTTATCTGGGAATCGGAGGTCGCCATGGAGCTAATTAAAAAACGCTTTGAAAGGGCTTTGACTAAAATAAATGCTGCCGCATTAGCGGATGGAGTGTACCCCTATGGGTACAACACCACCTTGACCGCCGTACTTTATGACGGTTTCCATATGGCATACGGTCATTCCGGAGACGGAGGTATTATCGGTCTAACGATAAGAGGTAAATACAAATTGATTACCGAACCCCAAAAAGGAGAGGAACACAATTCGGTAATTCCCTTTAATTCAGGAGAAAAAAACTGGGTTTTTGGTTATGAAAAGGAAAAACTCTGCTCATTGATGATGGTAACCGATGGCCTTTTGGATGTGGCGGCTCCTTCCTTGCTTAAGGCGGATGAATCATCCGGCGGCGTCTATATAAACTTTGTCCGACAATTTATGGATGCTACTATTCTGGGCATCAATGCGGAAAATCAGAAGGAGAAACAGACAGCTGTCAGGGAATTTTTCTTAGAGGGTCCTTCCCCCGCAGTTACGGATGACAAGACCATGGTGTGCCTGATTAGCACTGCTTCCTCTCCCCTGCCCCAAGAAGATAGTTACTTTGCGGAGCCTGATTGGGACGCTTTGCACGAAAAGCTCAACCGACGGCTATATAGGGGGGATTCTAATGTTTGATGTGGTAGGGATGGTTTGTCCCGGAGTAGATATTGCCCTGAACTTTAAAACCTTTCCGAAACCCAATGCCCATGCACCCATTTTAGATTACTCTAAACAAGGAGGCGAAAAGATTGCAGGCGGGCTGGTTGCAGCGGCAAGATTGGGGCTTTCTTGTAGTGCAGTGGGAGTTGTGGGAGACGATTCCAACGGGCTTTTTTCTATGGATGATTTTAAACGGCATGGAATTGACACAAGAGGCATGATCCTGCGGAACGGTCATACAACACCTTTTGCCATAATTCTCAGCGATAGAGAAACAGGCGGACGCTCCATCGCGTGGCATCGAGGCAGTGCACCTCGCCTCAAGGAAAATGAGTTGCCCACGGATATTATCTCCAATACCAGAATCCTTTTCCTCAGCGAAGGAGATTCTGTAAGCTTGAAGGCCGCACAAACAGCTAAGAGCAAAGGAGCAAAAATTGCCGCTGATCCGGATTACCATTCCGGCATATCCTCGGAACTCATTGGAATTACGGATATCTTTATCGGATCGGAGCAGGCTTATAGTTGCCTTTTTCCTGGGGGTGACGTCATGGAAAATTGCCGGGATCTTTGCCACAATGGACCCGAGATCGTAATCTTTACCTTTGGCGCCGGAGGCTCTGTAGGATACACAAAAAAGGAAGGTTTTTTTCAGATTCCTGCTTTCTCCGTGGAAACCATTGACTCTGTGGGAGCCGGAGACACCTTTCATGGTGCTTTTCTAAAGGGCAGTTTAGAAGGTTGGTCGGTACAAAAATCTGCACTCTTTGCCAGTGCTGCCGCAGCAATCAAGTGCACTCGTGTAGGTTCTCGAGCCGGAATGCCGGACTTAGATGCAGTGAAAGGATTTATGGAAACAGGAAAAATTGATTACACGGAAATCGACCCACGTGTAGAGTTTTACAAAGGCTTGGTTTAATGGTTTTTATAAACGTACCAGTTGCTGCACATACCCTGCAATGCGATTGACAATATATTCATTTTCACAATCGGGATAACGGAATGACTTACCGCAAAAGTAGGGTGGTGTGTCGCAGTCTCGGATGAGCAACACATTGTGGATATGGGATAAATAGTCGCAGATCTCATAGAACAAATGAACGTCAGGCTCCAAAGGAACCATGGCATCCGGCATCACACCGAGGCGGGTAAACATCTGATATTGACGTATGAAATCATATTCTTGGGGTGCATAAATTCCATTTTCAAAATCTATTAAAGCAGATACTTTCCACTTTCCTTTTATATTTTTTATAAAAATATTTTTTTCACAAAAATCTCCGTGTACAAGTGTGGGTTTAGAGTTGCCTAATCTCTGAGATTTTTTTATATTATCTATATGTCTATTTAATTCAAAACTAAATTTCTCAGGAAACATGCCGTCTTTTTCCAACAGCTCTCTCCCATGGTAAAGCCCTGCCATCAAGTACTCCATCCAGCTTTCGGTTTGGTTTCCTGCCGAATCTAGGCAACCGAAGTGATTTCCTCTTATGGAGTGAATACGCTCCCCAAAGGAATACAACTCTTCTGCCAATTCTGCTGCCGAGCTTCCTTTGATGTCTTCCCTCTGCATCACGGCCTGTAGCATCTCACCTTCTGCCTTGCAGCTGACGATATATGGAGTTCCATCCTCCTGTATTCCATGGGACAACAGTGGAGGCGTTAGCAATCCTTGCTTTTCCCCTATACGGAAAAATTCAAGCTCTGTGTGATAGACTGACATACTATCAGGGCTTACAAAATATTTTATAACTTTTTTACCCTCTAGATAAATTTTAGATTTTGCTGTTGCAGCCAAGCAGATTCTTTCGTTCATAATTCTCTATCCTTTTTCGGGTTTTAATTAACTTAATTTTTTAGAGTTTATTTTTCAAAATTTTTAAATTGCTTATTCACTTTAAGAATAGATCAAAGTTATTAAAATAGTTATTTCAATATAGTTAAGTATATTTTCATAATTATAGATTCTGACTTTAAGCTCGCTCTCATTATAATATATAAATAGACATAAAACAGGAAATTTCAACTGTATCTTAAGATAGTACAAATCAATGTGAATTTAATACAACTAGTCGTTCTATAAAATTGGTACTTTATGCCATTATAATATAGATATCACCTTAGTCCTAAGTTATAATTATTTAAAGATATAAATAATAAAACCGACGGTATTTGTAGTATCTAAAAACGCAAAATCCATAAGCATAAATATATTTTCATAATTAGTTAAAATCTTTTATCACCATAATAGAAACGAGAGGTGTTACGATGTATCGAGCATATGTGGTGGATGATGATGTGCTGATCCTGGGGGAAATCGTGGAGCGAGTGCCCTGGATGGAAAACGGATTTGAAATCTGTGGATTTTCAAAGTATCCAAATACTGCTATAGATGAAATCTGTCAACTTTGCCCTGACGTAGTATTTACAGATCTGAAAATGCCGGGGATGGATGGACTTGCTTTGATTGTAGAACTGCAAGAGCGTGGAGTTTCCTGCGAGTTTGTTATGATCTCAGCCTATAGTGCTTTTGCTGATTCTCGCTCATTTTTTCTCCTACAAGGCTTTGACTATCTCCTTAAGCCACTTGATAAAAACGAAATTCAATTATTATTGCAACGGTTATATAAACGACTGCTTACTAAAAACCCCATCCCTGTACCCTCAGACCCTTCCCTTGAGGATCAAAATATCAATCCAGCATTTTTAAGTCTGGTTACTCATGCCAAGGAACATTATAATCAAAAACTCAGCCTAAGGCGTCTGTCAGATCAATTTGATATCAATGCCAACTATGTATGCAACTTGTTTGCCAAGCATTACAATACCACGTTTACCCGTTTTATCACCGACCTGCGCATGAAAGCGGCCTCCTCTAAAATCCTTTCGGAATCCGGAGCCCTAAAGGTGATTGCCTTGGAATGTGGCTACTCTGACTACTACTATTTCTGCAAATGCTTTAGAGAGTATTTTGGCATGTCCCCCTCAGAACATAGGGCACACGGAGTCATGGTTTCGGAGGGAATTAAATCATGAAGATAGAATTTATTTTAAAAAACTTTAAAGGAATTCTTTTTTTGTTTTTTTTATGGGTTTTACTAATTTGGATTAATTGTTATTTCCACCTCTCTGGGATAATCCAAGAAGAACTGCCAAAATTGCAGCGGACATTGGGGTTTACTATGGCAACCACCCTTGTGACATTTTTAATTTTAACTTTACTTATTAATTATATTAAAGCTTTTTATGAGTCAGAGACAGAAAAACAAAAGAGCTTTATCCTATCTTTAAAAAAGCAAATTAATGCTCATTTTACAGTTAATGTTTTAAATATCATTCGCCTTCTTGCAAAAAAAGGTGAAATGGAAAAAACCTACGATCTATGTGATGGTCTTTCCTACCTCTTGCGCTACGCCAACGACGGGGATGAATTTATTGACTGCATGGAAGAGTTTTTTATTCTGCAGAAGTATACGGGCATTATGGAAATACGCTGCAACAAGAATTTTACTGCTGACTTTGATATTGACGATCGCCTGTATGACTGCAAAATTCCAAGAATGCTCATTCAACCCATTCTGGAAAATGCAATTACCCACGGATTTCAGTACATGGAATCGGGAGGAATCCTCACTGTCCGAGCCACTCGGGAAGAAGATGCCATATGCATTGAGGTAACTGATAATGGCTGCGGAATCAGTGACAATGAACTGGATAGTTTGACGGAAAAAATAAAAAAAGTGTGGTCGAAAGGTATTCTTGCCAATAACTTAGATTCTGCTGCATTGGCAAATATTGAAAGACGAGTTGCCCTTTATTACGGAGCCGGATACGGTATAAAGGTTTTGAAAAATGATCCTGCAGGGACGAAGGTGTTGCTTCGGTTAGGTTTCTTACGAGACTTTATTTAAGGCTTAAGGAAAAAGCTCATTGACTAGTGTTTATCAATGTAATCCTGTAATTGCTCATGCCATTTAACAGTATCGTAAATCTGAGGCTCAGTGGTCTCATTCATCAAAAGGTCAATTAAATGACGAGGCGTTTTACCGCCGTTATGCATTGATTTTATGCAAGAAACACAGTACACGCACACGTCGTTACAAGGCATGGATTCCGCTCGCATCTTCATATGCTCATGAACTTTCTCGAGGGGCACTTTCTGATATAGGTCGTCACCACAGCAGATGGAGCGTGTTCCATAGAACTCTGCTTCCACAACCTGAATATTCATTTTTCGAAGCAGGCTCCGTACTGCATTATGTACTTGTGGTTTTTCCCTGATAGGACAAGCATCTTGTACGGAAAGCTTTAAGCCCTCATAATCCGGGAATGGAAATGTGTCTATTTCATCCAAAACCTCCCATAATGAAATAGTAGTAATCCCCTCATATAAGCTGCGAAAACGTCTGTCACATCCTGCACAAACATTGATGATATGTGCAGGGGCTTCCAGTTGGGGGTCATGGTGACAACAAATTTTGTGAATATTGACTTCACAGTAATTTTCATTTAAAAACTTTAAAATTTTTTGCTCCATTTCCGATTTATAAAGGCTCAATCCGCATCCCGGATTAAAATAAGTTCTTGTTGCCACTGGTTACCTCCCTGTGCTAGTGATGGAGAAAGCTATTTCGTTTATTATATGATACCAGGGTCAAAAGATATAAACTATAAAATTGAACACAATATAATGTGATGATTTATTAATAAAACAATATATATAATATGGTCAATTTTGAATATTTAATAATATTAGGCTTTTGACACCGGTATCATTATATCAATAAAGTTTCCCAACTAAAAGCATTATTATATTTATAGTACGATACCCAGTTAAACAAAAGGTGTTAATATTAATATGACTATTAATTAAAGCATGGCTATACATAGTTTATTAAATAAATAAAGATATAACCATCTAAAATCCGAATAGTTTACCACGTTACTCGGACTCAAACGCCTATATCTATATTGTTTAGTATCCTTAATAGCAGACAAATCCGCCATCTACAGGAACGGTAGTACCTGTCATGTTACTTGCCTCATCACTAGCCAAAAATAAAATTACATCGGAAACCTCTGTGGCACTGGCTACACGGGCTTGGGCAGATGTTAATTTAGGGGGACATGTCTTTTTATCCGGTGGCGCTTCCACTTGTGTAGATTTTTTAGTTTGCAGGTACTCCAGTGCCTCACGATACATAGGTGTATCGGTGGTTCCGGGATTTACTGCATTGACTCGAACACCGTATTTCGCATAGTCCATGGCCATATTTTTAGTTAAGCCGCACAAAGCGTGTTTGGATGTAACATAAGCAGAATGACCCGGGAATCCTGTGAGCCCCGCCACAGAGGAAACATTGATTACCGAAGATGGTTCTTCTTGTTTAATCATATACGAAAGTGCAAAGTGCGAGCAATAAAAAGCGGAATAGATGTTGCACTCCATTACCTCAGTGAACATTTTCGTACTCATCTGATGTACAGGTGCAGGGGTTCCTGTAATTCCAGCATTGTTCACCAAAACATCGATTCGTTTGTATTTTTCTATGGCTTTCTCAATAAGCTTTTTACATTCATCCTCCAGCCTTAGATCAACCACCAAAAATTCCACTTCAGAAGTTATTTTCTTCAATTCTGCTTCAGCTTTACTACTAAGCTCCCCTTTCCGGTCAGCAAGAATTAGCTTCGCTCCCTCCAAAGCGGCACGTTTTGCAACCTCAAACCCAATTCCTCCTGCAGCACCCGTTATGACAAACACCTTTTCTTTAAAACGATCTTTTATGACCATGTATAGATCTCCTTTCTATTTTCATAAAAATAGTATTTGCATTGGATAGCTATAATAATCATTACCGAAGAACTAAAGGAATTTGTTTAAAGGCTGAATCAATTTTCACATATTATAGATAGGGCTATATCTATATCAGTATCTATATCTATTTCAGTTATTCTAATTTTAATCAATCTAATTTTAATAATTTTTTAGCAAATGTAACCGCTCCGTCAATTTCAGAGCGATTAGGATGGCTCAGTCCAACGAAAAGGAAGCTGCCCTTGCAAACATACTCCTCCTCCATAACCTCAATCCCTGATTCAATCAGAATTTTTCGAAGGCTACCCTGTGAGCTCCCCCGTGTGGACGATGTGATCAACGCTACTTTTTTAACCTGTTCCACCGTTAATCCTTTTGCAAAATCTAACAGTTCCGGCTTGACTTCTCCACTGTATATGCCACTCACAATAAAAAGCAGATCACAGGGCGGAATCTGTGTCTTACCCTTTAAATTGTACGCGGGTATTCCAGTATCTTTCGCAATGGCTTCCGCTATTTTCTTACTATGCCCGGACATCGTTGCATATAAAATCTGTGCTTTCATATGGTTTCCTCCTTCATTTGCCCTAGGGCATCATAAATACTCAGTTGTGCTGCGCTCATAGCTACAATTTCTTGTGTGGTTAAGCTACCTATATTTTATTTGTCAATATTTTATTGAAAGTAAGATTTGGAAATTATCATAGTGAAACATAGTCAGCAAATCATTAATATTGCTTATCAACCCTTGCTTGTTATGCACTTTTCTTTGTAGCAATCCGTTTTGCATATCAATGACAATCAGCGCAGTTTTATTCATTTGCATCTCCACTCCTACATGGTAAAAGCTACTCTTTTTTTTCTATTATACTGCAAATTATTCCGTCGTATGGATTGATATTATTCCGCCATAGATGCACATCAGCTTGCTCCCATGATTAAGCGCCGGCTTTCCGTCTATCAGCAACGTTGGACTACCAGAAACCCAGGGCTGGGCGGTTACAGGAATACAGGGCACAGGTGTTAGGACGCCCAGCGCCGCCGCTGTTGCTGCTGCCACCATGGGATTTGCGAGGTTTGAGCACAGGCCAAAGGGTAGGATGTTGACCAGCGGTTTGTTGTCCATAATTGTCGCCGCAGGCATATTGCCACAAAGCACCTTACACTGAGAAGATACATTTAGCGGTGAGGGAGCCTCCCCAAAGCTGCATCGAAGCAATGCTGTACCGACCATACCAAGTTCCATTTATATATCCCCTTTCTGTTTATTGAAATCAATTTGCGCATTTGCTTTACCATAAACGATCTCATAACTACTTTTGGGTTATTATACCATATGTTTTTTACTTTCAATAGATTCTTTGTTTAACTACATAATAATTTATAAACATTCTCCTTTAATTATATTTGAGCAATGAGCCGTTTGATTTCTTTAATGCAAATGTCTATGTCCTCGTAAGTCGTTTTGTATGAGCATACGCTTATACGCATAACGCTTTTGCCGTGCCATTTGGAACCTCCAAGCCATAAAACACCTGAGCTTTGTATTTTTTCAATAAGTTTTACCGTATTTTCGTCGTTTTGATAATATGACAGCACTTGGTTAAACACTATATCGTTGCAAATTTCAAACCCAATGTTTTTTAGTTCATTTGCAAAGTAACAAGCCTTTGCATAAAGCTCGTAAACAAGTTCGGCAACGCCGGTTTTCCCAAGCCCCATAAGCGCAGACCACAAATCAATCGCTCTTGCCCTACGGGACATCTCCATTGTAAACATCATACTGTCACGCTTATCGTCGGTTAACTGAATATACTCTCCAGTCATATGTAGTGCATTAACTAAAGCATTTTTGTCGCCGCAAAGAATAATGCCGTTATCATAAGGTGTGTTAAGCGTCTTGTGCCCATCTACCGACCAAGAACTTGCAAGCTCTATGCCTTTTGTTAAATGAGCAAGCTTTGGACTTGCCGCCGCCCACAATCCAAAAGCACCGTCAATATGCACCCATGCATCTGCTTTTTTTGCCATTTTACATATTGCTTCAAAATTATCAAAGGAACCACTGTTTACATTTCCGGCTTGTAAGATAAGCAAAGTAGAAGCATTAAGCGGAGGCAACTTGTCTGCTAATATTCTTCCCTCGGAATCAGCAGGTACCTTGGTTATGCTCTCTTGCCCTAAGCCTATAATTGACAAGGCTTTAAAAACGGTGGAATGGGCACTCTCGCTCAGCACCACTTTTATTTTGGGTGCACCACACAGTCCTTTTACGGCAACATCGTATCCTTGCTTTTTGAGTATTTCGTTGCGTCCTGCCAAAAGTCCGCAGATTATAGCGGTTGAGCTTCCGCTTACAAAACCGGCAACGGTTTCGGGGGGTAGGCCCAAAATATCTCGCAACCATTTTTCGCACACCTCTTCCATCTTTGCACCAATCGGTGAAAGTACAAACATAGCAGGATTTTGGTCCCAAGCATCAGCTAACCATTTTACACACAATGAAGATGGCAACACACCACCACATACAAAGCCAAAATATCTACCACCCGTTTGTGCAACTGTAGCCTTTGAGCCGTATGTTTTTAGCATATCTAAAATATCTTTGTTGCTGTGGGGCTTATCCGATAGAGGAGTGTCAAATGCAGAAAGCGCTGCAATGCTTTCTGTAGATGGGAAAACAGGCATTTTGTCAACAGCTGAGATGTACTCTTTCGCAAGCTCTGCCGAAAATGAAAGCTCGTCTGAAAAGTCTGCACCTCTTATAGCTTTTAAAATAGGGCTTACATATTTGTTATTATTCATAAATCCTCCTAATTCCTTAATAAAATCATTACAATTATGCAAAATTATATTGACGTTTACATTATATGAAGTGTACAATTTAAATACAAGATAAACATTGTATTGATTACAATAAATAGGGGGCACAATGCCAATTAACTCGTTTGAACATTATCCTATGACGTGGACGCCCAACAAAGACACCTTGGCGAGTCCATATTATGTGTCGCTTGCCGCTCAGTTGGAGAATGACATTGTTTGTGGAAACATAGCAGAAAACACAATGCTTCCGCCGCAGCGTGAGCTTGCCGATTATTTAGATTTAAGCTTAAATACAATTACAAGGGCATACAAACTATGCGAAGTAAAGGGACTTATTTTTGGCAAGGTCGGTAAGGGTACATTTGTTACTCTTGGCAAGGCTACAAAAAGTATAATAAGCGAAAATGAGAACGGTCTAATAGAGATGGGAATGACCCTTCCATCAAACGAGTTTAACAAAGAAATTGCCGCTATTTCTTGTGAAATACTCGGAAAAAATACCGCTCACTCAATTTTTGAATATTCAAATCCATTTGGTACTGAAAATCAAAAGCAAGCTGCCCAAAAATGGTTATCTATATTTGGGGTTACTGCCAACACACAAAATATTGGGTTTGCATCAGGTGCACAAAATGCGCTTGCTATAGTTTTGACGGTTCTGTTTAAAGCAGGTGATAAAATTGCAACAGATGCTTTTACATATCCCAATTTTATTGGGCTTGCTAATTTGCTTCAAATTGAGCTGATTGCCGTAAAAGGTGATGCGGATGGTATGCTTGACGAGGCTCTTGAGAAAGCGTGCAGGCTGAATAAAATTAAAGGAATTTATCTTATGCCGGCACAAGCAAATCCCACGAATGTTGTTATGAGCCATAAGCGCAAGGCTCAAATCGCAAAACTGATAGATAAGTATGAACTTATTCTCATAGAAGACGATATTTTTGGATTTCTATCTAATGATAAAAATCCTATGGTAAACCTTGTTCCTGAAAATACTATATACATTAACAGTCTTTCCAAATCATTATGTGGCGGTCTTAGAGTTGCATATTTTACTTTTCCGCAAAGATTTAGAACAATAATGGCAAATGGTATGTTTAATATCAACATCAAGGTTCCCTCCATCAACATAGAAATTGCAACAGAAATTATTAATCGAAAATTCTATGAAAAGGTAGTTGAGCATCAAATAAAAATTGTTAAAGAAAGAAACCTAATATTCTCCGAATATTTTTCTTCAATTACCTTTCCTCAAAGCAGCAATAGTTATATTCAGTGGCTTAGCTTGCCGCAAAACTGCACCGGCAAATCATTTGAATTGATGTGTAAAGATAAAGGGGTAATCGTTTACGGCTCAGAGCGGTTTTGCGTTGGAGAAGCACTCGGTCAAAATGCTGTAAGGATTTCTGTAAGCTCTCCAAAAGATACTTTTCAACTACGAAAAGGATTAGAGGTCGTTAAAGAAATTTATGAAGGATTGAGGGCAAACGAAATCCATAGCTTTATTTTATAATATATGGTGGCTTCAATACGAAATTAATGGTTTTCCTAACGCCCAATGCCTTCACAGGTTCAAATCCTCTCCACGGTGTGAATCACTAAAAAAGAGCATAATCATTGGAATTACACTCTTTTTTAGTGATTGGTGCGGACAAGAGGATTTATACAGCTGCTCCTATGGTCGCAGCTGCCGTCCTTCGCCCAAGCACAGGGCTCGGACCGCATTCGCTAAAAACCATCCACGATGGTTTTCTTTACGCTCTGCGCCTTTTCAGGTTCAAATCCTCTCCTCGGTGTGAATCACTAAAAAGAGCGTAATCATTGGAATTACGCTCTTTTTAGTGATTGGTGCGGACAAGAGGATTTATACAGCTGCTCCTATGGTCGCAGCTGCCGTCCTTCGCCCAAGCACAGGGCTCGGACCGCATTCGCTAAAAACCATCCACGATGGTTTTCTTTACGCTTTGCGCCTTTTCAGGTTCAAATCCTCTCCTCGGTGTGAATCACTAAAAAAGAGCATAATCATTGCAATTACGCTCTTTTTAGTGATTGGTGCGGACAAGAGGATTTGAACCTCCACACCCTAACGGGCACATGGACCTG
>CAYWVS010000017.1:0-47480 GCA_964461765.1 uncultured Anaerovorax sp. | reverse complement strand
TAATCAGATCATAATCCTTATTCTCCATTAACCTAAGCAAATCATCTTTTCCTAATGCCATTAAAAATTCCATAAAACTTAAAGGAAATAAATCTAAGTATGAAATTTTCCCTACAGGAAAGTTCGTACCCTCATGCATCGCAACCCCCAATAATGATCCTGCTGCAATAATATGGTATTCGGGATGATTTTCGTAAAAATACTTTAAAGAAGTAAGAGCCTTAGGGCATTCTTGAATCTCATCAAGAATAATCAAAGTACATTCCGGAGTAATCCTTTGCCTAGCTTCAATGCTCAAGCCATCTATGAGTCTTTCAATATCGAAGTCCTCAGAAAACAATCCTTTCATTCTCTGATTATTGTCAAAACTGATGTATGCAATGTTGTCATAATGGCTTTTGCCGAATTCTTTCATCAGCCAAGTTTTACCTACTTGTCTTGCACCTCTTAAAATAAGTGGCTTTCTATTCTTACTTTGTTTCCAATTAAATAATTCTTCAATTAATTTTCTATACATTTTCCTTTTCCCACTTACAACTTTGTTAATAATTTTTTATCATGCACGAAATTTTGCAAAAGACTATTGGCTAAATACCAAAGACCGTACTTTTTGAACAGCCTCCCCTTTTGGGTGACATGTTGAAATAGGAATCCTTGATTCAGTTATTTCTACGTTTTATAATTTCAGCATAGCATAACTAATTTAAAAATCAAGTACTTTTTATAGTAAAACACAATTTATCTATCGAATTTTAAGTAAATCTTACATTTTATCTAACGAATTTTTAATAAAACATTCATTTTATCTACTCATGTATCATATATTTTAAGCGTTTTTAAATTTAATATATCAAAAATCCTAACACTTTTGATATATTAGCCCTGTGGGTTTCGACTGTAAGCGGAAAATTCCCACAGCACTTAAATTTATAAAAAAGGTGGCTTCGCCATGTTAGTGCGGGCAATGCCCGCAATTTTAAGTGGTAACCTTTTTTGATATTTCCTACATAATAAAAAAAGACTATATAATGGCATAATACTGAAGCCAATCATAAATATTAACATAAGAATAGGAAAATATTTCCGGAAAATCATAGGTTTGATATTGATCAAATACCCCATGAACAATAAATCCCGCTTGACTTGCAGTTTTAGCCGCACTTAAGCTGTCTTCAAAAACTGCAGTTTCATTTGGGGCACAACTCATACGTCTACTTGCTTCTAAATATATGTCCGGAAATTCTTTTGATTTACCAACATCATCCCCGGTGATAACAAAGCCTATATACTGCATAATACCAATTCGTTGTAATGCTTTCTGTGCAAGACCATTGTGAGTAAGGGTTGCAACACAAAGCTTCACCCCCTTTTTGTGTAGTGCCTCAATACAGGCAACCACCCCGGGTTTAGGTAAAATGTTATGCTCATATTCATATTCCATTGTTTTAAATATAATGGAATACACTTCTTCAACATTAATACTTAAGTCATTACTTTTAATTTTTAGAGACAAAAAATTTTTTGTCTCTTCATCGGTCATTTTATAAAGTTCTATAAATTCCTCTTTAGAAATTAAAATACCGTACTCTTTTAATTTTACACAAAAAGCATTTTCCCATGCTTTATAAGAATTTAATATTGTTCCATCCATATCAAAAATGCCGGCCTTAAACTGAAACATTGGCACACTCCTTTATCCAAATGGGATTACTCCATGCTTTTTTACCGTTTATGTCAACGCAGACAACACGAATATATTCCTCGTGACCCTTCAATTCATATTCAGCGGTGCAGATCCCATCCTCCTTATTTAAAGAAAATACTGTTCTTCCGTCATTAATTTGGTTTCCGCAATAAAATGTTATATTTTCAGCATTGCTACATTCCACAAAAGCTTTACCCTCCTTGACACCCCATTGATATATCTCTGCACCGGAGGAAGAATAGTAGTTGCCGGCAATCAATTCAGTGATTATGGCTTCATGACTTAATTCGTCAGCCGACACAACGATATAACCACCGAATGCATCATCAAGCTCAGGCAGGTTATGGTTGTCATCAGAAGCAAAGGCACACAAATGCTTCCCTTTACGTAGAATCATATCCCAATGCATATCACCATACCCCGTTCCACTTTCAAGCTCTGTCCCATAGTTGAAAATTTCAAAGGCCCAAATATCATTAAGACCCACAAATTCACTTTCTTCTACTCTTGACCAAATAGGATGATTGTAAGTTGTAAGCATACCTCTATTGTTTAAATCATCAATTATCTCTTGGGCAACATTCAGTCCTTCCCAATTGTTAATAAAGAACTTTGATTCATAATTTTCCATATGGTGGAACATAGGTAAAGATGCCTGGGCTTGCATTCTACATGTGCCTAATATGGCATTAATATGGTGGACTTTGGTTGCTATCTTATAGTTTTCATCTACCAAAACCGCGGATGCTTCTAATCCCGGCAAAACGATGAAATCTTTTGTATTCAATTGCTCCCGATAGTCCGTATATACATCGTGATCCGTTAGTGCCATAAAGCTGTATCCTGCTTGAGCATAAGCTTTGACCGTTTGTTCAGGAGTAAGAGTTCCATCCGAATTTGTAGTATGACTGTGTAAATTTCCTTTAAACCAATTTCCTTTATATGTAAGTCCGCAATTTTCCATATCAGTTACCCCTCAATTTGAATGCAATTTTTACATTCTACAGATATATATACATCATCATTATCGTTAAATAATGATGCACTTCTAAATAATGCGTCTGCATCTACTTTTAGCTCTCCAACTTGTACATTATATCGGATTACGTTCCCTCGCAGTGAATGATCAATAATTTTGCCTTTAAAATGATATCGATTAGGTAACGCTTCAGCTGTACTCCTCAGCTCCAAAGTTTCAGGTCGAATAGCAATTTTACCTGAACAGATTTCTCCGGTGAGAGCAAAGAAAGCTTCCTTGGAAAATATATTATAGTTTCCAATAAAGCTGGCAGCAAAGTTGGTTTTTGGCTGTGTGTAAAGCTGATTTGGTGTTCCGGATTGCTCTATTACACCTTGGTTAAACAAATGAATAACATCGGATAGTATCATGGCTTCATCCTGATCATGTGTAACAAATATAGTTGTAATCCCAAGATCTGTTTGAATTTTTTTAATTTCTTTTTGCAATGACTTTCTCAACTTTGCGTCAATGGCACTCAACGGCTCATCTAAAAGAAGTACCTTAGGTTTCGTTACTATGGCACGTGCTAATGCCACACGCTGTTGCTGTCCCCCTGAAAGGTTATGGGGATATTGATACTCTTTACCTTTAAGTTCAACCGTTTCAATAACATCAGAAACCATTTTTTCAATCTCATTTGTTGGAATTTTCTTCATCTTTAACCCAAATGCAATATTGGAAAAGACATTCATATTGGGAAACAAGCTGTATTGTTGAAAAACCATGCCTATCTGCCTATCTTTGGGAGTCTTGTGGGTAATGTCTTCCCCTTCAAGCAGAATTGTTCCCCCACTAACACTTTCCAGACCCGATAGACAGCGAAGCAATGTGCTTTTACCACATCCGGAGGGTCCTAATAATGTTACAAACTCCCCTTTATTAACAGAAAGGTTAATGCCCTTTAATACTTTATTAGCTCCAAAGGACTTATCTATTTCTTTAAATTCAATAAAACTCATTTTTGATTCCTCCGCATTTTGTTTTGATAGTTGCCTTTGAGGTAAAATACCCCGCCGGAAATCATTAGTGTTATCACAAAAAGTATCACTACAACAGACGATGCCAACTGCCCTGAAGCAAACATAGATTTATAAAGATACATTTGTGCTGTAAAAAAATAGTTTCCTCCTATAGAATTTGCTATAACAAAATCTCCAAATATTAATGCCACCGACAGCATAACAGATACAACTACACCGGACAAAATATTAGGGATAATGATGGAGAAGAAGGCATATAGTTTCCCTGCACCTAGAATTTGTGCAGCCTCTAATATCCTTTTAGTTTCAATTGTGCCAAGGCTATTTTTAATCCCTTGATACATATATGGTAAAACAACAATACAATAGGTTAACACCATCAAGAATATTCTGTTGTTAAATGGTGAGGGCATTCCTGAATACAATGACAATACGCTGATTGCAAGGATAATTCCTTGAATGGAGTACGGTATGGTGCAAAATATTTGCACATATTTATCCAGTTTAGGGTGATAAACTATCACTACATACATTACTAACAAAAGCATAAGGGTAACAATTGAAACCGGAACAATAGATATGATCAAGCTTCGCAGTATGGCACTCCAAAATATAGAATCCGAAAATATCTGTTGATAATATCGAAATGTTAGCCCTGATGGCAAAATATCCATCCATTCAACAGAGATAGAGTACAAAAATGTCATTGCCAGTGGGAGAATTAAGTAAAAACTAATAAAGATGAGAAATATGAGTGATGGGTTAAAATTCTTTGTTTTATCCATTGTTCATTCCCCCTTTACTCATTTTAATAACGAATTGATTAATTGCAACAGCCAATACAATCAAAAGCATGAGCATTACAGATAAAGCAGAGCCAAACTCTTTCCGCTGAACAACATCTCCTACAAATTGCTCTGATATACGAATAGGTAGCAAGGAAAAGCTATTTTGCATTAATGCATAGGCTGTGGCATATGCAGCAACTGCATTTGCAAATAAAACACTAAATGTTCCAAGTAAACTTGGCATTAAATTGGGAATTGCCACCTTTAGCCAATAATCCGCATTACGCCCTCCAAGAAGTTCCACAGCATCACGCCACTCCTTTTTTAATCCCTCAAAAGCCGGCATTAATAGGAGTGTAGCAAGAGGTATCTGAAAGTAGATGTAGCAAAGTAAAAGCCCTGTAAGACTGTAAATATTAAAGCCGGATAAAAAGTCTATTCCAAATTTTTTACCGATAACAACGAATACTCCTACGTTGCCTAACATTATGATATATGCAAAAGCAAGAGGAATTCCGGAAAAATTTGATGTCATATTAAGAATACTCGTAAATATATTTCCGCTTTTGAAGGTGACATTCTGCACTGACTTGGCCCCAAAAAAACCAACAATAATGCCGATAACTGAAGATAAAGCCGACACAAGAATGCTGTTGGTAATTGCCATCTGATAAAGCTTTTTGGAAAAGATAGCGTTATAATGCTCCAGTGTAAATCCCCCTCCGCCTTCAACTGTAAAGCTTTGGAACAATACAATAATTATGGGAAGAATTTCAAATAGAAAAACAGTAACAGCAAATGGCAATAATGCCAGTAAATAAATATATTTCTTTTTCATAATGCTTTACTCCTTATATGTCGTAAAAAAGCATGCAACATGAGTTGCATGCTTTTTCACACATGTTATTGTGCGTAGGCAAGCACTTCCTCCTGCCATCTCGTGCCAATTGTCTTTACTGTTTCTTCCCATGCTTTCGTATCTTGAATTGGTCTTGCTTTTTTATACTGCGCATCTGGAAGTAACATACTTTTAACATCATCCGGAAGCTTTACGTCACTTCTGATTGGCTTAGCAAAGCCTTTTGCAAGATTAACCTGTCCCTCGTCACTCAAGATATACTCTCGTGTGAGTGCTGCAGCATGAGGACGTTTTGTATAGGCATTTATAATCGTACAATATCCACTTTGCACGGAACCATCAGCGGGAATACATACGTCATATTCGGAGTTGGCATTATTCTGTTTAAACTGTTCCTTGTAACCCAGTGAATTGAAGTCCCAGATAAAGTAACATGCAATTTCACCTTTCTCTAGCCTTGACATATTTCCCTCACCTTTGTCTAATCTACCCTGTTCTGCTAATTTTCTAAAGAATTCAAGCCCCGGAGTAATATCTGATTCTGATCCGCCGTTAGCAATGGCTGCAGCTAATACTGCACACTGTCCTTGAGTTCCCTTCATAACGTCACCACTTGTTACCATATAGTCGCCATTTAATACGTCTGCAAATGACTTAGGAGGATTAGGTACAAGCTTACGGTTAGTAATAATTGAAATTGTACCATAATATGCAATAATCCAATCGCCATCATCATCCTTTGCCCAATCAGGAATACTATCCCAGTAGCTTGTTTTGTAAGGCTGTGTAAGTCCTTTTTCTTCCGCTAATGGCCCGAAGGACTGTCCCACATCACCGATATCCTTTGTAGCATTTGATTTTTCCGCCTCAAACACTGCAAGCTCTTCGGCAGAGGATAGATCCACATCAGAATGCTCGAGACCGTATGTAGTTGTAATGTTTTTCCAGGTTTCACCCCAATTGGCCCATGAATCAGGCATTCCAACAGAGTCCACACGCCCCTCGTTTTGGGCTTCCGCTATAATTTCATCAATTGACATGCTATTTAAGTCCACAGCATCCTTTGGTTTTTCTGAAGAGCAACCTGTTAATAGAAGTGTAAAAATGGTAAGTATACTACTTATCTTCAATATTTTGTTGTTCATTCTGTTCTCCTTTTTATTCTGAATATTAACTTGATTTCATTATAAAATAACTTTGTAAAGCACCAAGATATTTATAGTAAAATAGAAATAAAGTTTTGTAAATTTTACATATACACACCATTTTTCTTCTTATGACCAATCTTATTTTATATATTTTTTTAGTAATTTTATAAATTTAGAAGATTTTTTCCAGATGTTTCGTTCTAATTTATTAAAAGGTTTTTTCTTAGAAAATAGATCCATGCAATAGGATTGTGAGTCTATTGCATAACTATTATCCTCTTTTTTTAAATAAGCTCCATTTTCACTAATAATTCTAGCTTTTACATTGTCGTGCCAAATAGAATCTAAAATAATATTGATTTTCTGTTTTAAAACTTTATCTTTTACAGGACAAGCAACCTCTATTCTTCTTTCCGTATTTCGAGTCATTAAATCCGCAGATGATATATATATTTTTTGTTCTTCCCCTGTTCCAAAACAATATATTCTGGAATGCTCTAAAAATCTACCTACAACGCTAATAGCAGTTATGTTTTCAGTCACATGTGG
Organism: uncultured Anaerovorax sp.; assembly: GCA_964461765.1. Classification (GTDB taxonomy): domain Bacteria; phylum Bacillota; class Clostridia; order Peptostreptococcales; family Anaerovoracaceae; genus JAVVUJ01. The sequence continues at coordinate 40,430 of CAYWVS010000017.1, read as the reverse complement.
AATATTGGGCAACAGACAGCAAATACCTCGTACAATTAACCGAACCCGAACCCCTGCTTTGGATGCTTCCACAAGCTTATGAATAAAATCTATATCAGTTAGAGAATTAATTTTGATAAAAATAAAACCTTTTTTGCCTTTTGCAATCTCCTCATCCATCATTTGAAGCAACGGAATCTTTAGTTTATGGGGAGCAACTAATAAGGATTTATAATCACTTCCTATATTTTCAATCAATAAATTTTTAAAAAACTCCGTGGCATCGATTCCTATTTCACGATTTGAAGTAATTAAGCTTAAATCTGTATAAAGTTCAGCCGTTTTTTCATTATAATTACCTGTTCCTATTTGTGTAATATATTGGATTTCATTCTTACTTTTTAATGTAATAAGGCAAACCTTTGAATGAACTTTATATTTGTCAAATCCATAAATTACTTTACATCCCGCATCTTCAAGCTTCTCAGACCAGTCAATATTATTTTGTTCATCAAATCTCGCTCGCAGTTCCATAACAACTACAACATCTATTCCATTTTCTGCGGCCATACAAAGATAATCGATGAGCTTGGCTTTTTTTGCTAATCGATAAATACTAATTTTAATAGAAATAACATTTTTATCAAAAGCCGATTCCTTAATCAGTTGTAAGAAGATATCCATACTTTCATAGGGATAACAAATTAAGGCATCATGCAATTTAATTTGTTTTATAATGCTTTGAGATAAATTTATGCTATCGTTTGTACTTGGTATAAATTCAGGGTATAGCAACTGTTTTTTTTGTATGATGGTTAACTTGTCTATTAACTCAAATACATAATCCATCTTCAGAGAAGTTTTTACGGTAAAAATTTGATGATCTTGAATATGAAATTTATTGGTAAAAATTGAAGAAAAGCGTTGACTCATGGAGTCTATTGCTTCCATTCTTACAACACCTAATTTTTTTCTTTTTTGTAACAGCTTTTTCATTTGATTCTTAAAATCTTCAATTTCATAATCTTCATCATCGGAATGGATATCTGCATTTCTCGTAATACAAATACAATTCTTCTCAATAATTTCATAATTATCAAAAATGTCATCCACGAACTCTAAAATAATTTTTTCAATGGGAATAAAACGAGTTTCATTACCGGGTAAATATACAATCTGAGGCAATGCACTTGGAATCGGCAAAAGACCTAAAGTTATATTATTCTTGTGTTTAAGTAGCAATGCTATATAGATGGCTTTATTAGGAATATGAGGAAATGGATGATGGGACCCCACAATTTGAGGAGATATAATTGGTTTAATATTAGTTTTATAATAGTTTTTGATAACCTTTGCTTCTTTAGAAGTAAGTTCGTCAAAATCATCTAAAAGGTACACTCCATAAACTTCTAATTCTTTTTTTATATTATCATAAACTTTTATTTTTTTTTCATAAAGTGGTTTTACTGTAGAATAAATTTCATTAAGCTGCTCTTTTGGAGTCATTCCTGTTTTATTATCGCGCTTATCTCCAAGCATAATAGATAAATCAAAAAGACTTCCTACTCGTATCATGAAAAACTCATCTAGGTTATTTATAAAAATAGAAACAAACTTTAGCCTTTCCAATAATGGTACCGTATTATCGTCAGCTTCATCTAGTACCCTTTCATTAAAGAGAATCCAAGAAAGTTCACGATTTTGGGTATAGCATTTATCTATAATATCTAGGTTATCTATGGTATCTAGGTTTTCCATTTTATCTATTTTGCTCATTTTGTTTATTTTCTCCATATAATTTATCGCAAAGATATCCTTCTCGCACTGCATATTGGCTTACAAAAATTTCTTGGCATTGGAATTTTTCTGATAGGCATTGCAGGATAATGAGACCGGGTAAGATTGTATGAATTCGATCCGGAGCTATTTTTAGAATCTTTTTTATTAAAAATTTTCGATTATTTTTAAATTTTTCAATCATTTCATTAAAATTATTAATATCTATAGTTAAGTAATCCCTTGATAAATCGTAAATTTCTTGATTTAGTTTGCAAGCACAACGGATTGAGCCCCCAACCCCGCATATGATTTGATTCTCGCTTTTTAAATTAATTTTTTCAACTTCTTCACTGATTTTATTTTTCATTTTAATAAATTCTTTTTCATTTGGTAAAATATCTTTTACATATTTTGTGTAAAGATTTAAAGATCCAAAGGGCATAGAAAAGGCTTTTTTAATCTCCCCATTCTCATAAGAAACAATTTCCGTGCTTCCTCCTCCAATGTCCACTAAAATACCTTTATCTAATTTTAGGAAATGAGTGGCACCTACAAAGTCCAACTTGGCCTCTTCTACCCCAGTGAGAATTTCTACATTGTATCCTGTGATATTAAAAATCTTTTCAAGAGCTTCGTCTGTATTTACAATGTTTCTCAAAGATGCAGTACCAAATAAAAAAACGTCTTTTACTTCAATATTATCCAATGTATATTTAAATCCCTGTAAAACATTTACTAATTTAGTTATTCCTTTTTGATTTAGTTTTCCATTTTTGTCGATGTACCCTGCCAATCCCGCCATATTTTTTTTGTTTAACATTAAATAAAAACCATCTTCTGTCATTTTATAAATTGAAAGCCTAATTGTGTTAGAACCTATATCAATTACTCCATACATTTTTCTTACCCTCCTTGTATATTTTTATTGCATTCTTTCTGCTGCCTCAAATGCTAATGGAGAACGTTCACATTCATTTGGAAGCATGGTGATTTGAAAGCAAAATGGACTTCCTTTCATTTTTTCACTTGCATAGGATAAACCGTTGGTGCGTTCATCCAAAAATGGATGATCAATTTGTTGAGGGTCACCAATGAGGACAATCTTTGTGTTTTTTCCTGCCCGAGTAATAATACCTTTAGCTTGTTTAGGGGTCAAATTTTGAGCTTCATCAATAATTAGGTATGTTTTTTCAATGGTACGTCCTCTAACAAAATTCAATGCTTCTGTAGTGATAAAGCCTCGGTTAAATAATTCATCCACCTTATCTGTAAGCTCTCGTTCATTTTTATATCGCTCTTTTTCATTACTATCGATCAATACCTCTAGATTATCAATAATGGGACGCAAAAATGGAGCAATCTTTTCTTGTTCACTCCCAGGCAAAAACCCAATATCGGAATCAAACTGAACATTAGGTCGGGTAACTAAAATTCTACGATATTCCTTTTCATGGCTATTCATCACTTTTTCCAAACCTACTGCCAAGGCATAAAAGGTTTTTGCTGTTCCTGCCGCCCCTTTTATAATAACTAAGGGAGCAGTTTCTGCATCATACATTAAGGCTTCCTGCATAAAACGTTGTCCCACATTTTTCGGTTTTACATCAAAGGGCTCTTTCTTTAAATACACTAAGGGAACGATTCGGTTACCATCATATCTACCAAGCAAAGTTTTCTTCTTAGATATTTCTGAACATATAATTATGAATTGATTTATCATAGGATAAAAGGATTTTTTTTCATTATTCTCTATAATATAAACATCTTCTATGGAAAAGCCTTTTTTCTTAAAATTAGACATATGTTCATCTGCTGTATATACTAAAGCACGTCCCGTATATTGATGGTTTAAGTTTGGTGATTGCTCTGCAATAAAATCTTGTGCAGGAATATTCATCATCTGTGCTTTTAATCTTACTAAAATATCTTTTGTAACTAACGTTATGTTTTCATGTTTTTCCTGCAAGCCCTTACAAATTTTCAATATGCGATTATCATTCTTATGATCTGACAAACCCTCTGGTAATAATACATTTACATAATTGGTTTCTATCCGTAGGATTCCACCATTTGCTAATTCTACACCTTCTAGTAAGTTACCTGTAAGTCTTAAATTTTCAATAAATCTAATACACTCTCTGGCATTTGCACCTCGCTCACCCTCATCGCTTTTTAATTTATCCAATTCATCTAAGCAAACAATCGGAAGAATTACTGTATTTTCTTGGAAGGATAACAACGACAAAGGTGATTGAATTAATACGTTAGTATCTAATATGTAATTTTTATTCATATGAAGACTCCTTTATATTCAATTTTCCAAGAATTATTCTTAATTGCTATAATAGGTATTGTTGTGTACCTCTCATAACTAATTAAATTTATTTAGTTATAACATATTGATATAGTTTCCAGATATCAATGTTTTGTAAAAATTAAGTATTAATTTGATATCTTAAGATACTATGGTCAAAAGATATAAATAATAAAATTGACCACAATATAATGTGTTCATTTACTAATAAAATGATATATATGGTGAGTTACGAATATTTAATAATACTAGACCTTTTGGTCTCGGTATCATATCTTAAACAATTTATAATATATTTTTATTTGATTTAATGAAGTTTTGTTGATATAGTAAGATACAAATATTATAAGGAAATTTAGGAGAACAATTGATAGATGGCAAATATATTTTGCAAAGCAGACGAGTTGTACGATGTAATTATTATTGGTGGTGGGGCCGCCGGCCTTTTTGCGGGGGCTTCCCTACCTTACCCTGTTAAAAAAGGGTTGATTTTGGAAAAATCGGGAAGCCCCGGCAAAAAGGTCCTCCTTTCAGGAGGGGGTCAGTGCAATCTGACCCACGGCGGCCCGATCCAAGATTTCCTATCCTGCTACGGTGAGAACGGGAAAAAAATTCGCAATATCCTTTACCAGTTTAACAATACCGCATTGGTCAATTTTTTTAAACAAAATGGAATCCCTTGCTTTGAGCGTGAAGACGGCAAGGTCTTTCCCCAATCTCTTCGTGCAAAAGATATTGTAAACTTACTTTTAGCCCTTTGTAAAAAAAACGGATTAGAAATCAAATGTTCCAGTGCCGTTTTAGATATAAAGAAGCTTGATAATAGCAAAATCACTTCTAATGATGCAAAAGAAGTGAATAATCACCAAAATATTAATAATATTAAAGAAAAACACCTTAATGAACATAATTACAATCTCATAAATAAACAATCGAATCAAAATAACAAAAATATAATACATGATCAGTTAAAACCAGATTTAGAAAATAAAAATAGTGAAAATTCAATGGTAAATAACCAAACTTTTTATCAAGTTTTCTGTGAAAATCAAATCTATTTAACAAAGAAATTGATTGTTGCCACAGGAGGTTGTTCCTACCCTACCACAGGCTCTGACGGGCAGATGCTAAAGATTTTAGAAAACATGGGATTATCCATCACTCCCGCAAAACCAGCCCTGGTACCAATTTACGTTCATAACTACCCCTACGGTGAATTGTCCGGCATAGCTTTTCCCCAAGCATCTGTGACCATTCTCCCAGACAAAAGTAAAACCGGAGAACCACAACCCCTTCCCAAAAGCAAAAAGGCAAAGGAACGAGTTCCTACCACCATGGGTGGTCTACTCTTTACCCACGACTGCTTTTCTGGTCCCGCTATTTTAAACGCTTCCCGTTACGTAGATGGCTCCTGTAGGCTTTCCGTGAATTACCTTCCCTTCTGTCCACCTCATCCATTGATGGAACAGATAAAGAGTCAAATCTCCGGCAATGCTTCACAAGTGCTGACATTTTTCCATGAGTTTCTTAATCAGGTGGTAAAAACCCTACAAATGGATGAACTCAATACGTCCAAGGTTACTGCTGGAAATCAAGTTCCGAAAAGGTTTATTGAGATACTCTGTCAAAGGCAAAATATCAACCCGCAGAAAAAAGCATCCCAGTTAACAGGTAAAGAGATCAAGGATTTTATAGGCCTTTTGACTGGGGACACCTTTAACATTAGCGGGCTAGGGGGGTTTAACATCGCTATGGCTACAAAAGGTGGTGTCTGTTTAGAGGAAATCCATACGAAAACCATGGAGGCGAAACGATATCCAAACCTCTTCATCATCGGTGAGGCTTTGGACATAGACGGTGATACGGGAGGTTACAATCTACAGTTTGCCTTTTCCACAGGACACCTATCCGCAAATCAGATTTAAAAAAACATGGAAATGACGGAATCAAAGCTTCCTATTTCCACATGTCGCCCGCAAGGGGCGACTCTTTGCAAGGTACATTCTTTGATATGACCTCAATATCGTCAAGGACGATATTTCCTACATAATAAAAAAGGTAGTGTGGGTTTTGCACTACCTTTTAAGTCTTTAAGGTTCTGATTTATCTAATGGAAAACTTTTACGAATTTATTCAGTAACCCCAATCATTGTTCTACTGATGATTTCATCTTGAACTTCCTTGCAAAGCTCTACAAAGAATGCGCAGTACCCTGCTACACGAACAATTAAATCTCTGTGTTTCTCGGGATGCTTTTGTGCATCTATTAAAGTTTCGTTATCCACACAGTTAAATTGCATTTGTCCATTACCCATTATGGATGCTGTTTTCAATAGTGTGATGATTGCATTTCTGCCTTCTTGCCCGTTCAGAAAATTTTTGCTTATCTTAAAATTATGAGCCATACCCAAACTCATGGATTCCACGTTTATCTTAGAAACAGATTTTATTACGGCCGTCGGCCCTTTCTTATCCGCTCCCTGGGAAGGACTCATTGCATCTGAAAGTGGTGCAAAAGCAGTTCTACCATCCGGAGTCGCCCCAATCATTTCCCCTAGGGGAGTGTTAAAGGATTGCGATAAGGTTCCATGAATCTGTCTCGCATAAAGAGACTTATAGGAATTCATCTTTTGCTCTGTGTAATCTACAATTTCCTTTGCAATCAAATCCGCATGGTTATCATCATTTCCGTACTTAGGCGCATTTAAGCAATCTCTACGAATGTGCTCAAACCCTTCCCAATTTTGTTCTGTAGCTTCTTTAATCTGGCTGAGGGTATATTTTTTATCCTCGTATACCAATTTCTTTATGGCTGCCATACTGTCAACATATGTTGCAAGTCCTGCAAATATAGTTCCCGGTCCCTCATATAGAACAGCACCACCTGCCATTACGTCCTTACCGTTTTCCAAACATCCATCCATAAATAGGGACATATAGGGTGTAGGAGTTACATCCCTAAATACTTTTTGTATGATGACAGTGCCTCTACAATTCATATCAATTAAATAATCCAGCTGCTTCTTTACCGCACTCTCAAAATCATCATAGGTTTTAAATTCGCTGATATCTCCCGTATCTAACCATTGTTTATCACCATAGGATTTTAATACCCCTCTATTCATGGCCAGCTCTATTGTAATGGGCCACTGAGTAAACCCTCCCGCCGTCCATTGGTGTACTCTTCCACTTTTCTGTGGTTCAACACAACCCATCAAGCTATAGTCTCTGGCGTCTTCAAAGCTGTATCCTTTTGGAAGCATCATCTTTATATGGGCATCATCAAAATGGCATGCTGGCATACCTCCACCTGCTTTAATGAGATCAACGATTTTTTGGAGATACTCATGAGGCGAAAGGTTATGTATACGACAAGCAAGCGTAGGTTGATAAACCTTAACCTGCCTCACCGCTTCCATAATCAAATACGTTAAATCGTTAGTACCATCCCCTCCATCACGTTTTACACCACCAACACACATATTGATAAACGGCATATACCCGGCAAAATACTTAGCGGTTGCACCTGGCGTATACCAAATCATTTCCGAACATTTGATCATGAAGCAACCCATTAATTCAAAAGCTTGTTCTTCCGAAATCTTTCCACTTTGAATATCATTTAAATAGCAAGGAAGTATGTACTGGTCTACACGTCCCAGCGAGGTGCTGCATTGGTTTTCTTCCAGTAAAAACAATGACTGTATTGTCCAGATGGACTGCAATGCTTCTTGAAAGGTTTCAGGAGGATTTGCAGGAACTCTCGCATTTACTTCCGCAATTTTCTGCAGTTCCGCTTTTCTTTCTACATCGCTCTCTCTTTCTGCAAGTTCTAGTGCATAGGACGATAAACGTTTGGCATAAATCAAAACACCTTCGCATATTTCAATGGAAGCTTGATAAAAATTCTTTTTTTCTTCGTAATCTTCCTGTTCATCCTTAAGGTTTCGTAAATGTTCTTCCGCTTCTGATTTTATACCTAAAATCCCTTTTTTGAACAAAATAATATCATAACCGGGACTGGAATCTCCTCCCCCACTCATCACATGATAGGTTAAATCCGTAATGGCGGCTTCTGCGGCATATTCCCAAATTCCTTCTTTCCTCAATTCGATTTCACAGGCTTCGGCAAGAGATTTTCCTTCCCAAAATGGAAAAAGCTCTTCTCTCATAATCTTTTTGTCTTCTTCGCTTATAAAGTACGGATCCTGGGGCCTACTGCTGATTTCATCCAGCTCATCCTTAACCCAGCTCCATGCAGTATCAGGCGAAAAAGCTCCTGCACGTGGTTTTCCACAAGGGTGCCCCACAATGAGTTCCTTATCCTGAATTAGCATAGGTGCTGTCTCACACGCCCTTCTAAAACCTTTTGCCCTTCTAAGATTTGCGGCAATATCTGGGAACTCTTTTGTAACTTCAGTATAAGCCATCGCTCTATGGATTGTAATACTTGGAATAACTTTCAAATAAGCTTCTTTTAATTCTTTTAGTCGTTCAGTCAGCGCAAATTCTTTGTTCATCGTAACCATCACGTCCTTTCACTTATTTTTACAGGTCTAAATTAAAAATATTATTTTTAATTTAGAGTAGTATTATAAGATTACAATAGATTATGACGATATTATAACCCTTACCCTATAGTGGAATGTCAAGAAGTTTTTATATAGTTTATTCCCACCTTTTCAGTTGAGGCAGCATGGTCATCTTTACGGTTTGGGGATTTATAGCTTGTACAAAAGTGGACGCCACCGGATTCTTAAAAATTTGCTTTGACGCTGATGATAAATGTTCCATTGTATCCCAATGTTGTATCATCATCCATTCTCCATTTTTATCATTAAAAAGTAGTTCTGTATCGATAAATCCAGGTTGCTTTGAATGGTACTCTTTTTCCAGATTATCCACAATCTTAATAAATTCCTCTGCTTCAATACCTTCCACGATTTTCATTGTTACTATTTCGGTTACAATACACATAAATATTTCTCCTTTTTTCATTAATGATACTGAAGAAATAACATTTGGTATTGAATAAAATCGACATTCATCCGTAAATATACGTTACGTTTTCCTTAATCGTCGCTTTTTGTTTGTGAAAGATATTGGGGGCTACCCCCGAAAAGCCTTGGAATTCCCTATTAAAATGTGGTTGGTCTGTAAAATGATTATCATATACAACGTCTGTCAATTTAGAAAAGTCTCTATGTACAAATTGATTGGTGGCTGTCTGAAAACGTCTAATCCGAGATAGTAATTTAGGAGTATAGCCGGTATATCGCAATACCATTCTTTCAAAGGTTTTGACTGCAATTCTTTGTTCTTTACAAAACGTCTGAATAGTCATATCATTTTCTGTCTTTAAAAATTTAGAAATTATATCAATTTTATTTGTTTCATCCTTATTTAATTTTAAGTTTGAACATAGTACTTTTTCTACCAACTCAATCTTTTCATGAATTGGTTTGTTAACCATAATCACTGATTTTATTTGTTCTGATAAAGGTTCAGAAAAGGAGAACAAGTCTATGATTTGATTTTGTGTGGGAATCAGCGATTTATTAACAAAAGGATATAAGCCATAGGAATAGAATGCGATTCCCATAGCTTGTATCTCCCCTTTGTGATGAATATAACTGTGTTTTCCCCTTAACCCGTTTATATGAAAGGGAGGCGCAGTTATTCTCTGTGTGTCGGTCTCGTAATAGATTTCATCAGATAAATTCCATATCATATCAATACTATCGGTAGGTAAGAGCTTATGGTGAATATCTGCATTTTCTGCTTCAAAGTGCCAAATAAATTTAACAAAGGGCTTAAGGATTTCGCTTTTTATCAAATATCGCGTCATTGAAACCATAACCAATTGCCTCCGTACTTTATTGATTGTCCCCTCGGTCTAAATACGCTAAAATTTCCTCTGCATTTGTATCCGGTTTCACCTTAGGCATAACCATTTCTATGAAACCATCTTGATCAATGACATAGGTAGCACGTACCACTCCCATAGTAACCTTGCCATAGTTTTTCTTTTCTTGCCATACGTCATAAGCTTTGATTGCCACAAGGTCAGGGTCAGAGAGCAAAACAAAGGGCAAATCATACTTCTCAGCAAATTTCTGGTGAGAAGTTGTACTGTCCTTGCTCACACCGATGACCACCACGTCCTTACGTCTAAACTCTTCATAATTTTGAGCAAAAGCACAAGCCTGACGAGTGCAGCCCGGAGTGCTGTCCTTAGGGTAAAAATATAAGACAATCTTTTTGCCTAGAAAATCTGATAAGGTAATGGAGTTTCCGTCCTTGTCCTTTAAGGTAAAATCAGGCGCTTTAGTTTTAACTTCTAACATTTTTCTGTTCTCCTTTTATGAAAATATAGTTATATTCCGTTGAAAGTTGTATAGAGTAAGTATAACCCAAACGGTTAAATTCTTTTATATCTTTGAATTTTTTTATGTTGCCCTCCGCCAAATATCGCACCATCTCCCCTCGAGCCATCTTGCACATGGTCCCCTTCTCGATTATCTTTCCTTCTTTTTGTTCGCCAAATGTACATGTTAAAAATTTAGTGTTAGGTTTTAGGTGTGGATAAATTACCTTGCTGTACTCTTTGGAAGCGAGATTTATGATGAAATCAGTCTCTGCTTGTAATTGTGTCGCCAGACAATTTCCCCAAAAATCGTAGAGGTTGTCCATGCCATTAACAATTAACCTGGCCTGCATCTCCAACCGATAGGGTACAACGCCATCGAAAGGGCGGAGCATTCCATAAAAACCCGAAAGGATACGTAAATGCTCATTGATATAGTCAAAATGGTCGTACTCAAAGATACTTGGTGCCATATATTTGTATTGAATCCCCTCATAGGACAAAATAGCAGGAGTTAAATTTTCTTCGAGGTTCATGCTTTGCAGTCGCTCAATATTCAGTTTTGTTATGGAATCGTTACAAGCCCACAGATTTTTTAATTCTATGGGACTCATCGTTTGTAGCCTGTTTTTAAGTATCTCTGTCTTAGACAAAAACTGAGGTAGTGATTCATAAGGCAACCGATCAGTATCCACATTCATTTTCTTCGCCGGGGAAATAATGATCCGCAAGTTTTCACCATCCTTTACTACGATTAAACTAGATTGTATTTAATAAGCGGCTCTATATTTACATTGAATTTAAAAGGCTGCTCTATATTTACAAGGAACAGCCTTTCATTATCAATAAATAGAAGATATGCTCAAAAAAGTTATTAAGCAAATATCAAATAACGTCATTTCGAAGTTTTTAATATGAAAAAAATCTTTTTTTATATTAAAAAATTTATTCTTCCTCTTCTCCGACCAATTCCGTCAGTTCCTCTTCAGACAAACTGTCAAAATCAATGATATCCTCAGGGATTTCATCCTCCAAGATGGGAACAGCAACCACTATGTTCTGCGCATCCTCCAAGGTGCGCTCCGGCACGTAGATTTCAATGGGGAATGCACTGTTAGATCCCATAAACACTTCCAAGAAGTTGGATGCTCCTTTGTATTTCTTGACACATGGAATATTCTCACTTCTCAGTTTTGACTCTAAAATATCCGCTTCAAAGCTATTTTTTGCCGTACAAAGATATACGCCATCTCGCCAAGGTTTCTTGTTCTGAGTTTTAATCATATCACCCAACCTCTTCCTTTGTATGCTTTTTAAAATATGAATTGGCTAATTCTTGTTATATTCTTGATCCTTTAATTGATTAAATATTTATTTACTATAAATGCTTGATGTTTTAATGCGTTAGAAATTATATTTATCATATAATTTCTAACACTTTTCATTTAACATATTATGATACCGGGGTCAAAAGCCTGATAATATTTAATATTGAAAATTTATTATATTATATATTTTCAATAAATTAACACATTATATTGTGGTGATTTTTATTATTTATATTTTTGACTTGGGTATCATTATATATTTTTAATAAATTAACATATTATTTTGTGTTTAGTTTTTTTTATTATAATTTAGACCCTGGTATCTATATATATTTGGTTTTAATCATTAAGGCTTAACCTAGATTGCTTTATCCGCTATCTCCTTTTGCAGCTTTTCTATGAAAGCCTCTACGCTCATAGCGCCCAGTTCTCCTTCTTTGCTGGACCTGACCGTTAGCTGGCCTGATTCCACTTCCTTTTCGCCGATGACACCCAAGTAGGAAACCCGTTCATTTCGAGCTTCTCTGATCTTATAACCGATCTTTTCATTCCTTACGTCCACTTCCACCCGTAGGCCGGCTTCCGTAAGCTTCTCTCCCAGCTCCTTGGCATAGTCCGCAAATTTCTCAGTAACCGTCAGAAGCTTCACCTGTACCGGTGCTATCCACAGTGGGAATTTGCCTGCACAATGCTCTATGAGAATTCCGATAAATCTCTCTATGCTGCCAAAGATTACCCTGTGTATCATGATGGGGCGATGTTTTTCACCATCACTTCCCACGTAGGTCAAGTCAAATCTCTGTGGCATTTGCGCATCTAACTGTATGGTTCCGCATTGCCAAGTTCTTCCTAATGAATCCTCCAAATGGAAATCCAGCTTAGGGCCGTAGAATGCTCCATCACCTTCGTTGATTACGTAAGGAAGACCCTTGCTTTCCATTGCTTCCCGAAGTGCACTCGTAGTAACTTCCCACTCCTCGTCAGTTCCCATAGACTCCTCTGGCTTGGTGGAAAGCTCAATGTGATATTTGAATCCGAATAATTTATATACGTAATCGATAAAGTCAATGACTCCCACAATTTCATCTTTAATCTGCTCCGGCAACATGAAAATATGGGCATCATCCTGAGTAAAGGTTCTCACCCTCATAAGTCCATGCAAAGCTCCAGAAAGTTCATGCCTGTGCACCTGCCCTAGTTCTCCCACTCTCATGGGAAAATCCCTGTAGCTGTACATCTTTCTCTTATATGCCAACATGGCTCCAGGGCAATTCATGGGCTTCACAGCATAATCGCCTTCGTCAATCTTGGTAAAGTACATGTTATCCTGATAGTGATCCCAATGCCCCGAAGTATGCCACAGAGCTTCACTTAAAATCAAAGGTGTCTTGATTTCCTCATAACCTCTCTGTCTGTGGGTCTTTCTCCAAAATGCTTCTAATTCATTGCGGATAATCATCCCCTTGGGCATGAAAAATGGAAATCCCGGTCCCTCTTCAAAGATTGCAAAGAGATCCATCTCTCTTCCGATCTTTCTATGATCCCTCTTCTTTGCCTCTTCCAGCTTTTCTAAATATTCATCCAATTGTTTTTGTTTCGGAAAGGATGTGGCATAAAGCCTCTGCAGCATTTTGTTTTTTTCACTGCCTCTCCAATAGGCACCGGCGGCACTCATGATCTTGATTGCCTTGACCGGGGAAGTTGTGGACAGATGGGGACCTGCGCAAAGGTCTGTAAAATCTCCCTGCTTGTAAAATGAAATCACCGCATCCTCAGGCAGATCATTGATGAGCTCCACCTTATAGGCTTCGCCCTTCTCTTCCACAAATCGAATGGCTTCCTCTCTGGAAAGCTCGAACTTTTCAATGGGGTAATTGGCCTCCACGATTTTTCTCATTTCCTTTTCTATGGCAGGAAAGTCCTCTTCGGAAAATCGGTGCTCCAGGTCAAAATCATAGTAGAAACCATTGTCGATGGCAGGACCGATCCCTAACTTAACCTCAGGGAAAAGCTTCTTTACTGCCTGGGCCAAAATATGCGAACTGGTGTGTCTAAAGGTATCCTTGCCAGCTTCGTCATCGAATTTTAGAATTTCTAAATTGCAATCCTTTTCTATCTTATAACCCAAGCCTTGTACCTGTCCGTCTATGACACCGGCAACCGCTTCCTTTGCCAGTCCTTGGTGAATGGCCTTAGCCACCTCCAAAATAGAGGAGCCAGCCTCCACCTCTTTACAATTTCCGTCTTTTAAAGTAATTTTAATCATATTAACCTCTTTATCATTTCATTGAATACAATGTTAAGTTTTCTTTGCTTATCCTATTATAATAGGGTTTTAGCGGTTTTTCAAGGATTGTTTTAACGTGTTTTAAACCCTATATTAAAAATAATAAATAAATTACCAATTGATTTAGGGTTTATTAAATAAATTGTCCCATATAGTTTAATTGCTAGTTCAATAGATTGCTTTTAACAAAGTTGAATATAATTTTAAAAATTGGTTCAGATATTTTGAATTACAAGTTCAATAAAATTTAACCTGATAATCTGTAAGTGTATCCCCTTTATATTCAAACTTGGCAGAGAAAAAACCCGTATCCTCTTGCAACCATCTCCAAAACAGCTTGTCCCCTTCCCATATGTTGAGTTCCGTTATTTTCTCTGTGTCAACCCATCTCAAATCGCCTTCCGGACAATCCTTTGTAATTTCGCCCTCATACTCCGTAGCGGTAAACAGAAAAATAAGGAGAGGCTCATGATCAGGCTCTTTGATGTCAAAGGTAAGGGTTCCTCGCATCTTAAATGACTTTAAAATCACACCGGCTTCTTCCTTTACTTCACGGATCACGCATTCTTCAGGGGATTCATTCCCTTCAAACTTACCCCCCACACCGATGTATTTTCCTTCGTTGATGTCATTTTCTTTTTTATTTCGGTAGAGCATCAGGGTTTTACCGTCTTTTTGAATATAACAATCTGTACATAAAATCATAGTTACCTTCCGTTTCTTTTTATCTAATCCAAATCTTCATCAATTTCATATATTAAATTAATTATCATTCATTATTTCAATACTTTTATATATTATTTCGAGTTTTTAATTTAATATTTTTTTCTAATAATTATGGCCAGAGATTTTCAGGATTCACTCCAAAGATTTGCACAGGCTCAAAGAACTCCGAATTGGCGATATCCTTAGGTGTTACAAGCCACCCGCCGTCGGAATCCACATCGTATCCAAATTTAAAATAGGGATACCATACTAAATGCGCACATTGGGTCTTGGATGCCACCTCTGGGAATTTCTGAGGAATTCCCACAAACAAGCCGTAAGGAATCTCATGCATAGTATCCAGCGCATAAGCCGCCACTTCTCTTCCGTCAATTCCTTCCTTTGGTCTCAACAACATAAACGATGGGGAGCTTGTCCACTTACCGATGCTCTGTATGGAAGAATTCTGCCCCAATAGTACAGCTTCCAAGGTCTCCCCCTTTTCTGCATCTATGATCATGGCTGCATGTCCGTGTCTCCATCCCAGAGAATGAGTGTTTTTTGCAATCAAAACATCGCCATCTCTCATTTCAGGAACCTTAAATAGTCTTGCCGTTTTCCCCTCTTTGTCTATAACGTGTTCTTCAAAGGTGATGATACCTATCTGTTCACATTGAATTTGTGGTTCTTGAAAAAAATCCTCCTGATAAGATTGTAGGGAAGCTAACAGTTTCTTTTTGACTTTTTCTCCATCCCTTGCATCATCAGAGGCAGAGGCAGAAACAGAAGTATCAGCAGCGACAGAAATATCAGCAGAAGTAAAAGCAGTAGTAAAATTGGAAGCAGAAGCAAACTTCCTTGCATCTTTTTCAATCTCTTCCTTGATGCTATCTACAGCCGGTTTCCCTAAACCCGTTTGATAAAACAGAAGTTTGTAATCCTCCTCAGAAAAAAAAGGAGTACCTAATTTATACTCATATTCAGAAAAAGAGTAAAATAAATCCACCTTATCATAATTCGGCTTAAAATAAACATATCTTTCCGTATTTATATGGAAACTTAAGACTAAAGTAAAAGTAAATAAAATAAATAAAATGGTGATTACAAAAACCTTGTTGATTTTTTTATTAATCATGGAATATGGTTACCCCTTGTATCTATGAATTGCAAATGACGAAATCCTTTGGGAATGTATTAAATAAAAATCTTTAAACAATCACCGGATTTCGCCATTTACATATATTGCCCCGTAGGGCTATTAGAGTATGGAACTTTCGCTGAAATAAAGGGAAAATCATTTATTGATAAATGATATCTTCATTATAAACTATTATTTCCAGTTTGGCAATTCATATTTTGAAATTCTTTGAATATTTGTGACAGTGAAAAATGGTAACCGAAATAAATCAGGGGTAGTAACTGTGAGGCCAACTAAAACTGAGGGAATTTGTTTACTTTCATAACCTTGCAGATCATCCTCAAAGGCAATGTCATAGGACAGGTTTTCGTACAGCTTATGTTTCTTTTGCATCTCACTCAGCAAATATTCTACGTGCTTGATACTTTCTTCATAAAGGAACACATATCTGCCCTCGCTATATTCCTCAGCATCATAAAATAAGGAAGCTCCTGCTGCACATTCCTCCGCCGCCGCCTTTACGGTTCTTTGCATTAAGATATATCTACCTAAATCGCTTTCATATACTACAAAAGTTAGGTTGATCATAAATAATGCTATAAATACCAGAAATACCTTCATCCCTACTCCCTGATCCTTTCACTGGCGGTCCAGCTTTCAATGTAATACATCCCTTGATTGGATTCATCACTTATCCCCATCAGCTTATTTCCGGCCATCAGTTTTTTAATTGGCACCCCTACCTTGTAATAAATGAGCTCACGCTCATCAAATTGAGTGGTTCTGTAGCGGGGAACCTGTTCTAGCACCAGTTCAATCTCATCCGGAGCAATTTCAAATCTATCACAAATCTTCCGAGTTAAGTTTTGGCGTATTTCATCTGTAAAACAACCGGCTTGCTTTGCCTCCTCCTTTGCGCTGTATACGTATTCCTGTAGTGTGCTTATGTTCTTATGGTTCTTTTGCTCTATGGTAAATTGGGCTAAGAACAATAGCAGAATGGGGAGAACCGCCATCAAAACGATAAATTGCTTCATAAACCTCCTTTCTCAATATTGGAATATTACGGATATTCTGTCCTCATCTGAATTTCCTTTTCCCAAACTCCTTTCATGACATTAATGGTAGAATCCTCTGAGTTGCCCATAATCAGATTAAATAGGAAAACACCCAATAAAATCATTGCCATTAATATGATTACTTGCTTCAATGCCTTTCTTCTAAGCTCCCTTCACAGTAGTTTAATTAAACTTTAAAATGCTCCACCTTTACCTTCCTAATTTGCTTTTAACTTTAACACATCAGTAATTTGTGTTTGAGTAGTATCTGCCAGGCCTTCTGCCGTTTGTCCAAAACTCAAAATGAGTCCGGCTAAAACGATTCCTAAAATAATCATGGATAACATGATAATCATTTGTTTCATTCTGCTCCTCCTAAAACATTTGGGTCAACATTTCCTGCTGTTGGATAAAATATCCCACATATACGAAGTTAATCAAAATAACGATAACATTTACCACCACCGGAAAAAATATGAGATCACTTGTCACTTCATCTTTTCTTTTTTGCTCTGTAATTCGAATCTCTTTAATGGATTTTTGATGACTTATTAAGGTTTCTGTCAAATCCTCGGGATTGATATCATCCCACTGGATAAGAAGTCTGCCAAAATCCCTACTAATTTTAGAACCTATTCTTTCATGAAAAACCAACGCGGCTTCTTCCCTTTTGTTCATCCTTACCATGGATAACATTTCCAGATAAGTTTCCTTCAACTCACCTCCCAAGTCTGCCAACTGCTCTAAAACTGCTTCCGTACTCATTCCTATTCCTAAATTAATGGTATTCATGTTTCTTAAAAGAGAAATGGCTTCATAGATTTCTTTATCCTTTTTATCTTGTTTTATCTTTTCTAAAAATCTTATCTTTTGAAAATTTATGTAAAAAGATTTTAGTTGCATAAAGTTCCTATCAGCTCGAATATGAGAAAACCTACCCCGTACCTTGCTTACTCTGCCCTTAAACAGATACCAGCCAAATAAGACAGTCGCTAAAGCTATTACATAGATCCCTAAACCTACGGACAATTCTCTCACCCCCTAAAAGTCAAACTTTTGATGATTTATAAACTCCATAACCATCAAATTAATACCAAACATCAATAAAATGGTGAAGAAGAGGATAAAGCCTTGAGGAGTATAAATTTGGTTAATCCAAAAGCTTTTTAAAGATAAATCCAAATAATTTGTAGAAAAAAGAATGGTGCCTAAATACATGGCAGGTATGAGAATCTTAACCATGCGAAAGGACTCCCCGTTTAATCGTTTTCGTTCTTCCAAGGTAGCTCTTGCCTCCCGCAGCTGGATTAGGATATCCTCGATGGAAGAGGACACATTGATGCCCTTCTCTGCACCCAAGGCTATGCTGTTGGCCAACATTCTGCTCCAATTTGTGTGTATTCCAAAGGCAAATTTATCTGTAGCAAGCTTAATTCCCATGGGATCTCCCGTACCTCGTAACTCCAACAGAAGTTGAAACAGCAAGTTTTTACTCACCTTAATGCCTCGCGTCTCCCCTATGACTTTTTCAATGGTTTCATAAATATTAAATCGATTCATGCTATACTGAGCTAAAAACTCGCTGATTAATTGCTCCCCTTCAAAGCTACCCCTTCTCCGCTTGGTTTCTAACTGCAGCCTCAGAATGGCATAGGGCAAAAGGGATAGACAGAAGGCCATGATAAAAGCTGCTTCCACCCTGATGCTTTGCATTCCTATCACCAAGAGAATCACAAATAGGAGAAAATTACACTGTAAAAAGGTCTTGCTTTTTGCCTTTTTCCCAAGAGTTATGGAAAGTAAATGATCTAAATGGACTTGAAAGGCTTTATCCTCATTGAAGCTTTTACGCTTTTGCTTTAGCCTATTTTGCATTTTCACCTTCATAACTAATTGTGAAAATCCATCTTTAAAAAGAAATTGTACCCCTAGGGCAAACAGGAAATAAAGCAAAAATTTGATTCCGGAATAAATGATTAAAGATTTATCCAATCGATTCTCCTTTCCACCCTTCCGACAGCATTTTCAAAGTATTTCTAAAGCGTAAAAACACCTCGGGGTTTTCTTCTGTACCTGACATAATTTTATCTTTACTGATATGATCAAACCAACTCCAAGTGTTTTCCTGAAAGTTATATTGACAAATATTCGTTATGTGAATTTCTTTACTTTTTTTATCTATGGTCATTTCATAGATGCTCTTTAAACGTTTTTGATTTTTATTTTTTAACTGTATGAAATGGAAAATATAATCAAAACTTCCAGCTACTCTGTTTACAGTTTCTCGAAAATCTCCTCCGCAGCTTTTTACAATTTCCGTGGCCACATCATAAGGGAAAAGTTCCGGGTCTCTGGTATGAAAAGTTAGTTTCATTCTGCGAGTACCTTTACCGGCAATGCGAACAGCCGTGTCCAATGCAATTCCTTCTCTGGCTTCTGCCAAAATAAAGTAATCTGCGTCACTTCGTAGCAAGTTTTTTGAAATGCTACTCATATTTTCATGATCTGCAATCAATTGAACGATGGGAGCCTGTGGCATAAGCTTATGCAAGGGGATTTCCGGATCCGTCTCTACCATGACACCCTCCAATGTCTCATCTTCATAGCTCTGCCAGGTAGATAAAAACGTGGTCTTTGCGCTCCTCACAGCCCCGGTAAATGCACAGTTATATCCTAATTGAATCATATCTGTAAACAGTGGGATAGCTTCTTCAGGCAAAGTTCCTCTGGATACTTGTTCTTGAAAGGTATAAGTAGGAACGATGTATCTTCTGAAAATAATGACATCCTGATCCGATTTGGTCATGAGTCCTCCAAAAATAGTAATTCTTGTCCCGTCCAAAAGGTAAACCTCGTGGAAATCCTTGTCTAATCGTTCCTGAGGAGAAAGCATTAAAATGGCTCTCTTCAACTGTTCACGTCTGGATTGACTGATGGTCTGGGGCTTTAAAGCCATCCGCCCTTCTTCTAAAAAGTAAATTCTGGATCCTATGATTTTTGCGGAGCTGCTCCCACTATGCCTTTCATCAAACCACTCAGCCATGCCTGCCATACCCAAATTTTCATGGAAGATTGCATCCTCCAAAGAGGAATACCAAGGGGGATATGAAACTCCTGAAGCTTGAAATTTTTTTAACATGGTCTGAATCTTGCTTTTAAAGTAGGCAACCTCTTTTTCATGACCTAAGATGGCTTTTTTCTGATTGTCCAACACTGTTTCTTTACTTTCCGGCGCTTCCCCCCATTCCAAGAAGAACTCTGAGTGAATCTTGCTGCATAATCTTTGAAAGCTGTCATTACCGGAATTTAAGGAAGCCTCTTTTGGCAAATAATCATCTAAATAAAACTTTTCCATTTGTTTTTCCTTTTCATCTTGATTTCTTGTAGCTTTAAGCTTTGTAAATGTTGGTTTGCCAATTGAATCACGTTTTCCAAATAAGACTCATTTTTATATTCCATCAAGGTCTGACCGTCCATTTCAGCCTGCCTGGAATATCCTGCAAAGATAACTTTTTTCACCTTTTCCCTGGGCAATTCCAATCTCCTGCAGAGATATTCCTCAGTATAAGGATCCTGGGCATAATATTGATTGATCACATAGGTCTCGAAAGTAATCTGCAATTTATCGTATAGACTGCGATTTTTTTCCCATCTGCTGAGGATTGCTTCATGTTGTGTCAGCAGTAAGGTTCTGTTTTCTGAAGATTTTAATGCCCCTATAGCCAACCCGCTATCAATTTCATTTCCACTGTCACAGATGATAATATCAAACTTCCCACTTACCTCTCCAAGCAAATACTGTGAAGCCTCGGGATGATAAAACCGTTCATCCAACTCATTTTTTAAACCACCTAGCATATAAAAATTGTTTCGGATCTTGCATCGATTGTAAAAATCAAATTGGTCAATCATTTTACTATCCATATGGCTTTTGAGACTTTCTATGGTTTCTACGGTTTCATTGACAAATTCATTGCTCTCCCGCTTATTTAAAGTAATGAACATGATCTTTAAGTCCTTGCATTCCTTCGCCAGGCACTCTGCTACAGACTGTGATATCATGGTGGTTCCTACTTTATGATCTGCACCGTGATAGATAAATAAGTTCTTCATTTATATATTTTCACCCCTTTGTACTATGGTCAAAGATGGCATATCCCAAGATTCTCCCACCTGCTTGATTTTCAGATACTCTTCCAGAGTACAGATCACTTCAATATGTTGTATCACAGAGGTACTATCCAACCGCTCCCCGTGTTGGGTCTTGACTACTCCCATTTCATCGGTGGTATGAACCTCTCGCTCCGCACTATCCTTTACAAAAGCAATCTTATACTGTCCAAGGCTGATTAAGTTATGACCTTCAGGTTCAAGCGCTTCCTGTCTTTCCTGTTCCAATGGTGTTCTCTCAGTAATTTCTCCCCAAATATCTTGGGGGGTTCGTCCAAAAATTTCAACCGTATCTCCCCTCCTTAAAACACTGCTTCTCATTTCTATCCAAGGCTCCTTAATGACAAAGTATGATTGATTTTCCCTTAGCTCCATTTCCTCCTTCTCAAAAAACTTAGCGGATATCTGTTGATTCTTAATTAAAGATAATTTCAGTTCTTTCCCTTTTATTTGATCCAACTGCTCCGGTGAAATACCTCCAGAAACCTTGTTTCCTTTTAATACCTTCCAGGCTACCAAATCTTTTTCCAGAATCTTGCTCCCCTTAGCAATATCCTCTTTAGCTACCAACACCTCCTCCATCAAAATTGCTTCTCTCCCCGAAAGCTCCCAAAACAGTAATCCCCCAATGGCTACCACCATAAGCAATGCCCCCAGAATTTGCTTGCCGTATCCTTTAAAAGACTTTTTCAATAAACTCCTCCTTCCTTAAACTTCTTTCTCTTACCTTAATTCTTAGGTAACATTCCCAACCTCCTTTCTAAGTTTTATTCTTGCTTATCATCTTAATATCAATTTACATATTTTGTAAATTGATATTGTATTTACCATTATACATGTAAATTTTATCTTGTCAACCATATTTTTACAATTTATCAAAAATATTTTTATGTTAATTCATACTAGGGTCAATAAATATAAATAAATACTAACGATGCATAATCGCAATTATTTTTAACTCACAAAAATTTAAATCATTATTTAAATCTGAGAAATTCACAAATAAAATATTAAGCACAATCATTATTTTAACGATAAAAAAATCACTCTTATCAAATTGTGACAAGAATGATTTTATTGAAATAAGTAAATTTAAATTTTTAATAAATAGTATTATTGTAAATTTAGAATTATTTCTATCTATCTTATTTTTAGTCCTGAAAGATCAAATATTGCTTTGTTTTAATTTAATCCACAAAAACCTTTTGAATATGCTCCTTGGAAAACTTCTTCGTAAAGCTGCTGACGATGGGAACCATCACAAAGGAAACAGCCATGGCTGTTACACCAAAGATGGGCGCCATTCCCTTGGCACCATCAAATCCTATAGTCATACAATTGTATATCAGCAAACCTCCTACAACCACTATACCGCTGAGAATTCCGCTCCATGCACCGATTTTGGTAATGCTTTTGGAGTAAAGTCCCCAAAGGAATGGACCTATGAAGGATCCTGCCACCACACCCCATGAAAAGGACATGAGGTTAACAATAAATGAAATATTCATAGTTGCAAAGAAGAAGGACATGGCGATAAATAAAACGCATAGACCCCTCATCAAAAATATCTGATGTTTTTCCTTGATAAGAGGGTGTACCTCCTGAACCAAGTCTATGGAAACTGCAGAGCTAGAGGATAATACGATGGCTGACAAGGTGGACATGGATGCCGATAAAAGCAATAGCATGATAACGCTTAAGATCACCGTTGAAAAAACATTGTGAGTTAAAGCGGTCATCAAAAGCTGAGGAACCACTGCGTCAAATCCTCCTGCTAAATCCGGTAATCCGTTTTCCCCCGCCGGTATAAACAACCTGGAAAGGGACCCTGTAAAGTAGGCTCCACAGCCGATGAGAAGTGCAAATAACGTAGAAATTACCGTAGCAATCTTAATGTTATTTTCGTTGTCAATAGCATAATATTTGTGAACCATCTGGGGTAAGCCCCATACTCCGAAACTTGTCAAGGCAATGTTAATCATTAAAAATTTCATATTCGTGCCTCCCAGAGGATCTACCAAGCTTGGATTGATGTTGGACAACTTTTCTACCGCTGCAGAAAAGCCTCCCACCTCCGGTCGTGTAACCAAAATGACCACCATGGCAATGATACCCACAATCATGATCATTCCCTGAATAAAATCATTTAAAGAGGTTGCTACGTAGCCCCCTAATACCAAATATATTCCTGTAAGTACCGCTACGATTGCCATGCAGATTACAGGATCAGCACCAACAAAGATGGCACTAAACAAGGTTCCTAACCCTTTATATACACCGGCTGCATAAGGCACTAAAAAGATAAAGATAATGGCTGCGGCGTAAAGCTTCATAAACCTACAGTCATATCGAGCGGCAAAAAACTCCGGCATAGTTCTGGCATTCAGCCTCCTGGTCATTCTACGGGTGGGCTTTGCTAAGAGCATCCATGCCAAAAAACAACCGATAAAGGCATTACCTACGCCAATCCAAATGCTGGCCATTCCGATATTCCAGCCAAACATGCCTGCGTATCCGATAAAGATGACCGCAGAGAAATACGATGTACCATAAGCAAAGGCAGAAATCCAGGGACCGATATTTCTACCACCAAGTAAAAATCCATCCACCGTGCTTGCCTTTTTTGCGCTCTTCACTCCCACCCATAACATAAGAGCTACGAAAACTATTAAAGAAAATGTTGCGATAATTTGTGTCATAAAAATATCCTTTCTTAAGCTTTCATCATATTTTTTATAGCATTAACCAAATGTTTTGATGTCAATCCATATTCTTCTGTTAATTCCAATGGTTTTCCAGATTGACCAAATAGATCGTCAATTCCTACAATCTTCATTTGAACAGGACAATTCTGAGTTACCACCTCTGCCACAGCAGCTCCTAAGCCTCCAATGACCGTATGTTCTTCTGCCGTAACGATACCACCCGTTTCTTGGGCAGCAGCTATAATAATCTCCTTATCGATAGGTTTAATGGTATGCATATCGATGACTCGCACGCTGATTCCATCTTTTTCTAAGCTTTCTGCGGCCTTCATAGCTTCATTTACCATAAATCCTGTAGCAATAATCGTATAATCTTGACCCTTTCGCAGTACTGTTCCCTTTCCCATTTCCACAGGAGTGCTTTCATCATAAAATACAGGAGTAGCTAATCTTCCCAACCTGACGTAAACCGGGCCTTCATAGGCTAAAACCTGCTCCATCAATTTCTTGGTAGAAACTCCATCGGCAGGGTTGATTACCGTCATTCCCGGAATGGATCTCATCAAAGCGATATCTTCGATGACTTGATGGCTGGCACCATCTTCACCTACGGTAATTCCTGCATGAGTGGCACAAATTTTCACATTTGCATGAGTATATCCTATGGCGTTTCTAATGATTTCAAAGGCTCTTCCTGCGGCAAACATAGCAAAGGTACTGGCACAGACCACCTTGCCGGATACAGCTAATCCTGCGGCCACCCCATACATATTTTGCTCTGCAATGCCCATGTTAAAAAATCGTTCTGGATAAGCTTTGGAAAAACCCACTGTCATAGTAGATTTAGAAAGGTCAGCATCTAAAACCACCAGGTTGTCCATGTCTTTTCCAAGCTCCACCAAAGCATCTCCATAAGCTTGACGTGTCGCTATAGTCACCGTTTCTTTGCTGTTCGTCATTACCATTCACCTCCCAATTCCTCTACAGCTTGTTTTGCCTCTTCTTCAGATGGAGCTTTTCCATGCCACCCTGCATTGTCCTCCATGAAAGAAACACCTTTTCCCTTTATAGTTTTAGCAATTATCATCACCGGCTTCCCTTTAATTTCCCGAGCTTGATTAAAGGCATCTATCAACATTTCAAAATCATGACCATCGGCAGTAATTACATGCCATCCAAAGCTTTCAAACTTTTTATCTATAGGTGTAATGGTCATTACATCCTGATTTTTTCCGTCTATTTGCAACCCGTTCCAATCAAGGATTCCTACCAGGTTATCCAGTTTGTAGTGCCCCGCTGACATGGCAGCTTCCCAAACTAAACCTTCCTGCAATTCTCCGTCTCCCAGGAGGGTATAAACACGACCTTTATCCTCGTTTAATCTTCCTGCCAATGCAATTCCTACTGAAGCAGAAATCCCCTGCCCCAAAGAGCCTGTGGACATTTCAACCCCCGGAACCCTCTTCATGTCAGGATGTCCCTGCAACATAGCCCCTAACTTACGCAATTTCCAAAGCTCCTCCTTTGGGAAATAACCTCTTTCCGCCAAAGCGGCATATAAAACAGGTGCCCCATGACCCTTAGATAAAATAAACTTGTCCCTTCCCTCCATCTTTGGATTATCAGGATCAATATTCATTTCGTGAAAGTAAAGAGCTGTAACAATGTCTGCGGCTGACAGAGACCCTCCGGGATGACCGGAACCGGCAAAATAAGTTTGCTTAATAACGTCTATGCGGATTTCTTTTGCCATGCTTTGCAAGTGATCAAGATTGGTCATAAATTCCTCCTAACTGAATTGCTTTCTATGAATAAACCTTATTAAATAATAATAATTCTTACTTATTCTCTAACTTCTTCCCTTTTACCCTGTCCATCATAACCTTTGCCATAAACACAGGTAATGCCCCCATTCGCTTATACCGTGAAGGCTCTTGCACAAAACGGTAAAGCCATTCTAAGCCATGCTTTTGATAAAATTCAGGAGCCCGTTTCAAGGTCCCCGCCCACACATCCAAGCTACCGCCTACGCCGATGGCTGCCTTAGGTTTCAATTGATCCCGGTATTTCTCCACAAAGGCTTCCTGTTTAGGAGAACCCAGAGCTACGCAAAGAAAATCTGCCCCGGAGGCATTGATTTTTTCCACAATTTCCGGCTCGTCCCCTTCCTTAAAATAACCGTGATGGGTTCCTGCCACCTTTAGCTTGGGGTATTTTTGCCGGATCTTTTCAGCCGCCTGTTCTGCAACGGCCTTCTCTGCGCCCTGAGCAGGCTTGCTCCCTAAGAAATAAATAGAGCGATGGGTTTCAGATAAATAGATAATAATTTTTTCCAAAAAATCTATCCCCGTCACCCTTTCGGAAAGAGGTTGCCCCATGATCTTGGATGCATAGACCAAACCTATTCCATCAGGTATTATGAGGTCTGCTCCTGACAGGATATCCAGTAGTTTTTGGCTCTTCGTGGCATTCACTACAATTTCCGAATTGGGAGTCGCAATTAAACTGCAGGGTTCTGACTCCATTAAACCTTTAAATATAGTCATGGCTTCCCTTTGATTGACAAAATCTACAGGAACTCCCAAAATAGTCACTCTTTTATTGCTGCTCATTTTTATTTTCTCCATCATATAAGATTTTTTTAATCATTTCCTCATTGGTATCTAAAAGAGAAATTAAATAATCTACTTTTTTTCGTACTTTTATTTTTAACTTTTCATGGTTTTTTAAAGTTTTATCAAATTCTTCTATAAAAAATTCATTGTTGAAATCTAAAATACTGCACATAGCTTTCATATCTATGGAATGCATGAAAGCGTTAATCTTAGGGTCATAAGAGACGGCAATCATAGGAACATCCATAATGGCAGCATGAATGAGACTGTGAAGTCTGACTCCTACTAAAACATCCATATTCCCTATGATGCTTAGCATTTCTTCTGTCAGATACTTGTTCTTGACCACCGTAATGTCCCCATCAACCTTGGAAATAATCTCATTTACCACATTCATATCCTCAGAAAAATGAAAAGGAATCAATACCACTTGTCCCTTATATTCCTTCATGATTCTGTTAATACAAATGCAGACCTCCTGGACGAAATCGCTTTTGACCTTTTTTTCACGAATGGCAAAACCTACAGAAAGCTTGTCAGGTTCAGGATGAAACCCTTCCTTAATCAGTATTTCTTTTCCCACAGATAACTCTGCCTTTTTCACTCTCAATACAGGATCTGCTGTCACCATGATTCCGGCTTCATTGATGCCCATTTCCATTAACAATTCCTTGGAGGTTCCATCCCGCACAACGATGCCGCTGCTCCATCTTAGGGTCATAGCCGTTAATTTTCGGTTAAATTTACTTACGATGGGACCGATACCTTGGCTGTAAATGAAAAATTCTTTGCCCAGTATGTGTGCCATCCACATGATAGTTAGATAATATAAAATGCTCTTTTTACTGGTGACATCCTGCAAGAGGCTTCCGCCGCCGCTGATCAAAAGATCACAATTTTTGATGGCCTTTAGGATAGCCCAAAAGGATTTTCTATCTACAGCTTTGACATCATACTTTTCAGCAGTGGATTCAGGATTTTGAGACAATACAGTAATTTCAATATCTGTTAATTTTTCTCTTAAATTGTCTATGACAGCTTTGAGAATAGATTCGTCCCCAATATTATTAAATCCATAGTATCCTGAAATCAATATTTTCTTCATTTTATATACGTTTACCCTCAAACTTCTTATACGCCCTATAGATGCATTCAAAAATTAAGATTCCTATTACACCTACGAGAATGCCAAAAATCACAGAGTATCCGGTTCTTACAAACCCCAAATATAAAGGTGTTCTAATATGCATAAAGGTGTTGACAACAGAGGTCATACCCACAACGGCACCTAACCCAAAGAGAATTGGCCAAAGCTTAAATCTCCTTATAGCCGTATAAACCATCATCATAATGGCAGGGAAGGCGAAAAGGAATTCCTTTGTTCTGGGACGTGCCATCAAATAGTCTTCCAGTGTATTCCTAAATAACATTTCCATAGAGGATACCTCTAGACCTGAGTCATGGCCTGTTCTTAAGATGTAATAAACCCCTACACCTGCCACTACCATACCTGCGAGAACCATCCAAACTTGAATGCTAGTGCCAAGCATATCCTTTATATCGTTCATTTCCAAGGATCCCGGTTTTTGCTTCATGGAACCAAATCCAAAGTATGCCAGGTAGGCAATTACAAAGAATAGGATAGGTAAAATTTGTGCCAGCTTCACACCTCTGAAAATATCAATTTCCAACATATAACTTACAGAGGATAAGGGTGCTGCCGTCATCATAGCTCCGCATAAAGCAATGATGACTCCGGCTATGACAGTTAAGGCTCCCACCATGATTATTTTCGAAAGTGGGGTGTTTTTGTCTAAGCGATCCTCGCATTGTTTGCTGACAGAAACATAGTATACGGTAGCTAAACAGGCAAAGATTACTGCCGACCCAAAGCTGACCAATAATTCCAAATAGGAAGGCATTACAAATGCCACCCCGCAGATTCCTAACGTACCGGCAATTAAAATTCCCACTTCCAACCTTCTAGGAATTTGCATAATCAGTTTTAAAAGTAAAGTACCCGCCCCTAAGCAACCTAAAGCCATAAGAAGCTTTAAGGATAAACTGACTTGATAGTTTGAAAGAACGGAGGCCCCTTCCCCTTTGGATGCAAAGGTTAAACCGTGCTCTTCCAGTCGTACTTCTAAGTTGGAAAACATATTTTCATAAGCTTTTAAATCTGTCACATAAACGTGTTGATCTTTAAATTCTTTAATAGGTTTATAATAAATTAATCGGATGTTTCGTTCCACAACTGCTCTAAACAGCGTGTTTTCTATCTCTTCAGCTCCTTCATAACCGTAATATTGATAGCGGTTTTGGATGTAATCCCAAACACTGAAAATCCTCACCGCATCATAGCTTGTTTCCTTTACAATTTCATTGACTCCAAACTGTAAAATATTTTGTAGCTGGGTTGTATTTTCAATCAATCCGATGGTAATATTGTTTTCTTTGATATAATTTAAAGCAGTTTCTATTCCGTCGTCATAACCGATGACACATTCGCCCCCTACGATCATATACTCAGGAACAACACCCATTTCCTCATAGCTGTTAATAACGGCATTTGCATATTTCGTGTCGTTCCAACCTTCATAACTGGATACCCGAGGAATCAACTTCATCCCCGTATCCTGAAGGACAGCTAATTTTGATGGAAGAATACCCAAATTTAAATACATCAACTTGGTGCTGATGATTTCATCCTTTTCTATAAATCCCTTCTTTTTGGAATTCATATATTTATATTTTTCTGAATATAAAGTTTCACTGGCTTGTCCATCTAAAAGAAAAAATCCTCCTTGATCCGACTCAAGGATATAATATTTTTCCGGTTGATATCGATTAGTCAATGCTTTTTGAATAAATTCAAAGGATTCTTTAGAAGCTGCCTCTACCAATAAGTCGTGCTTATCGTATCCTCTTTGGTGCATTCCCGCCACAAATTCCTGAGGATACTTAGTCTCCCAGTCGGCTTCCCTCATGACGATGTCCATAATCTTTGCACTGACGGGGATGTCCTTATTTTCTATCAAGGTAACAAAGCTTTCTTCTGCAAGTCCTACCTTTTGGATTCCCATATCCTTAAATTTTCCAAACCACCATTCCAAGGGCTCATCCGATTGACTTGCCATCTCTTCCATCTCGTTGTAATCCAAGACGATGTCGTAGATGTTATTCTTATCCTCCACCATCCATCGATTGCCGATGACAGATAATGCCGCCACAAAGCCTATGGCAATGATCAAAAGAACCAACCCATTGTTTTTTACGAAACTTTTCATCTTATCTCCTGTCGTTTTATTTTTTCTAGTCAATTTATTATGTTTTTTTCTTTAATTCAATTATATTTTAAGCTTTATTTTTATTATTTATTTTAAGTTCTTATTTACAAATTCAATAATATTATCAATGTTACTGTCAGGAACTACATGACCTTGTCCCGGATGAATCATCAAGGTAATATCCGTTCCTAAGGGAGTCAGCAGATAATATAATTGGGTCGCCCCGTTGGAACTGATTGTACGATCATTGGCTCCATTTTGCATTAAAATATGTATATCCTTCATGTTTATGTAATCATTCATAGGAGAATTATCCAAGAGGACTTCATCGGCGTGTTCCATCTTCTCGGCATCTTCTGTAAAGTTTTGATCCCCTGTGGGAATGATGGTTTTGTATAAATACGTTTCCTTTAGAGATAACCAATCGGGAGTGGAAATACAGGGAGCCAAAACCGTAGGCTTGTACGTTCCATAAGTAGCATAATGAAATGCAACCATGCCGCCTAATGAGTACCCCACCAAGCCAAACTTTTCAGTGTCACATCTCTCATCTAAGTTGTAATACTCAATAATTTCGTCATAGCTTTGCGAAGTATAAACGGCACCTTGCATGGCCAGTTCTCTTTTATCAAATTCTATTCGGTCCCCATGGGCATAAAGATCAGGAGCTATTACAAAATATCCGTTCTCTGCAAATTTAAAAGCTGATTTAATAACATCCTTTCTTGACGTATTGATTGCATGCTGTAAAATAATAATAGGTTTCTTCTCATCGTCCTCTCTGTAGACCTCCATAACTCCGCTCTTACCTATGTTGATTTCGTTTACAATGATTACACCGGAAAATTCAGCGAGTGCCAACTTACTTTCTTCCATGCCATTCCGAAAATCAAAAGCGATTAAGCCAATAAGAACTGTGGGAACTAATAGAATTAGTGTGTAGATTACTACAATTAATCTTTTATAAAATTTTACACTCATTAATACATAATTGTACCTTTCACTTTTTATTTTCATGTTTTAATAGTATACCAAGATTTCAAGGATTTTGCAATGACAAAAAAGCAAAAGCAGGATATTGTATAGAATACCCTGCTTTCTATTTTTATAAAAATATTTTATTGAATTGTATACTCACCTTTTATCATAACCCAAATGTCAGTTGTGGCCGAAATCCCTCTTCCGTCATTTCTGGGAACCAATAGTAAGTGATTTTGAACAATGTTTTGACTTCCCATCAAATCTTTGCCATCGGTTAAATCAGCTATTCCATTCTCTGTATTGCTGATGGACCTTGCCTCACCGCTCCTTAGGATCATTTCTGTGCCATTTCCACCTAATACATTTTTCCCGGCATTTACAAACACAGCTTCAAAGGTAACATTTCCTCCCGAGGAGGTTGTTGTTCCTTTAATTTTAGCAATTTCACTGTCCACATAGCTTTTTGTTACCACAGGATCTCCTTCTGAGCCCGGTGTGGTTGTAGCTGCTTGTGCCACTGCGAAAAGACTTAATACTAAGAGCAATACTATGGTTAAAACCGTTACTTTTTTCATTTCAGCCTCCAAAATACTATTAATGTTGCGTTGTTTTTAAGGTAAGCTACTTTTCTTTTCATTTTAAGATTTATATTAAATAATCAATATTCAAATTTTAATTTTTATTTTACTCAATAAATTTTCTCTTCAGTTCTTTATCAGCATCATTCTTTGATTCCAAGGCTAATTGACAGGGCATCGTTGATATGCTTGATAATTTTTTCATCAATTTTACCAATTTTCTCTTTTAACCTTCTCTTGTCTATGGTTCTCAGCTGTTCCATTAATATAACTGAATCCTTGCTGAGTCCATGACCCATGGCATCAATTTCCACATGTGTAGGAAGCTTTGCCTTGTTGATTTGAGAGGTTATAGCAGCTACGATAATGGTAGGACTATATTTATTGCCAATATCATTTTGTACCACGATTACGGGACGGACGCCACCCTGCTCTGAGCCTATGACCGGACTTAAGTCTGCAAAGAAGATATCGCCTTTTTTTACTATCAAGTCATTCACTCTCCATTAACATTTTTTCATAGTTTTTCAAATCCTCAAGATCTTGAAGTAACCCTTCTTCTGAAAGACTTATATTTAATTTTCCCATCTCTAGGTATCCTTGTTCAAAAATCGCTTCGTTGCCAAGGGCAGAAACTTTTTTTTCTTTATTGTTTAACATTTGATCACCTTTTTTTCTTTCCTCCTGGAAAAACGATTGTAATCTTATTATAGACTCACAACTGTTTAAAGTCAAATGTCAAATCCTTCAAGAACCCTATGTATAATATATGTCCTCTCTGATGGAATTGCTACTGCTTGATTTTCCTCCTTTAGTGTAAGTATTGCCAAAATTGCCTTTTATTAAACGAGAATTTTAAATCTTTATATAATATCTAAAAATAATGAAGCTAAGGCAAAATATGTTACTACTGAAACCATGTCTGTAAGAGAAGCGATCATAGGACTGGCCATAAGAGCCGGGTCAATTCCTATTTTTTTTGCAATCATAGGAAGCATACTACCGATGGTTTTTGCTGCCATAACGATAGCCAGCATAGAGGCACAAACCGTGAGTGCCACCAAAGCACCTTCCTTATCGAAAAAGTAAATTCTGATAAAATTAAGAAAACTGAGGGTCAATCCAATTAAAAAACTAACTCTGATTTCTTTCCAAAAAACTTTCCCAGCATCTCGGAGTTCCACATCTCCTAAAGCCATCCCACGGATTACCAATGTAGCTGATTGAGAGCCGGAATTTCCTCCTGTTCCCATGAGCATTGGCAAGTAGGCTACTAAAGATATCACATTTGATAAAAGAGCCTCGAAGCTTGAAATAATACCTCCTGTAATAATATAGGAGCACATTAAAACGAAAAGCCAGGGAATTCTACTTTTAAAGTGTTGCCAAACACTCATATCTAAATATTCTTCATTGGAAGAAGCAACACCTGCCATTTTTTGGAAATCCTCGGTGGTTTCTTCTTCTATTACATCTAAAATATCATCTACAGTTATTATGCCCACCAAACGCTGTTCTTTATCCACAACAGGCATTGCTAAAAATCCATATTTCTTAAAAGCTTCTGAAACATCTTCCTGATCATCAAAAACGTTGACAGAAATATAATCCGTATGCATTAATTTTTCAATGATAACATCGTCTTCTTCCACAACTAAGGAACGGAGGGAAACTATACCGATAAGGGTTCTGCCTTCATCCTTTACATAACAAGTGTATACAGTTTCTGTACTCATTCCCTCTCTTTTTATATAGGCCATGGCTTGTCCCACGGTCATATCCTTGTGAAGGCTAATGTAATCCGGAGTCATTAGACTGCCTGCACAATTTTCAGGATAGTTGAGGAAGGTATTGATCCTGCTACGTTCTTCTTTTGAAGATTTTTCTAATATTTTATCCACTACATTAGCTGGCAACTCATCTAAAACGTCAATCATATCATCGAAATCCAGTTCATCCATGATATATTTTGTTTCTCGATCTGTAATGCCTGAAATAATTTCCACCTGATCAGATGGCGGCAAATAGGAAAATACTTCTACGGAAATAGCTTTTGGCAACATTCTAAAAGCTAAAATTGCTTTATCAATTCCTTCTTCTTCTATAATTTCCTCTAAAATTTCGGAAATATCCACGGGATTATTTTGCAACAATAAAGTTCTGGCTTTTACATATTGCTTATCATTAAGCAATTGGATAATTTCTTCATAATTTATGCTATTTTCTTTCTCATTTAATTTTTCTTCATCCATGGTATATTTCCTCCTT
Organism: uncultured Anaerovorax sp.; assembly: GCA_964461765.1. Taxonomy (GTDB): domain Bacteria; phylum Bacillota; class Clostridia; order Peptostreptococcales; family Anaerovoracaceae; genus JAVVUJ01. Next base: position 6,871 of record CAYWVS010000017.1, on the reverse strand, counting down.
TCATTGATTTTTAGCTAACTGTAGAAGTCTGGGTACTATACTTCCAAAACAGCTCCGGTGTTTGCAGAAGTAACCAATTTCGCATATCGAGCCAAATATCCGCTTTTTACCTTAGGTTCAGGGAGTTTAAAGTCGACCTTTCGTTTGTCAATCTCTTCAGGAGACAGCTCAACCTCCAACTTTCTCTCAGGAATATTGATATGAATGGTATCGCCGTTTTGTAAAATACCGATCAAACCGCCACTCATGGCTTCAGGAGAAACGTGACCTATGGAAGCTCCTCTAGATGCTCCGGAAAATCTTCCGTCCGTTATGAGAGCCACATCCTTGTCCAACCCCATTCCTGCAATGGAGGAAGTAGGCGATAACATTTCCCTCATACCCGGTCCACCCTTGGGTCCTTCATATCGAATGACGATAATATCTCCTTTTTTAATTTTTTTATTCCAAATGGCCTCAGAGGCTTCCTCTTCAGAATTAAATACCACTGCCGGACCGGAATGTACCAACATCTCTTCTGCTACGGCGGATTCCTTTACCACTGCACCCAAGGGCGCCAAATTTCCGGTAAGGATGGCCAATCCTCCTCTATTTCTGTATGGCGAATCGATTGGTCTAATAACATCATAATCTATAATTTCAGAGAATGCAATATTTTCTCCTATGGTGACGCCGGTTACCGTTATGCAGTCCTTCAAGATTAAATCTTTTTTAGTCAATTCTTTCATAAGAGCAGGGATTCCACCGGCTCTGTGCAAGTCTTCTATGTGGTGATGCCCACTGGGGCTTAACTTTGCAATGTAGGGTGTCTTTTCGCTGATTTCATCGAAGAGAGAAAGTTCTAACTTTATGCCCGCTTCGTGAGCAATGGCAGGCAGATGAAGCACAGTGTTTGTCGATCCTGCCATGGCCATATCCACAGTGATAGCATTTTTAAATGCTGCCTCTGTAAGGATGTCCCTGGGCTTAATGTCTCTCTTGATCATTTCCATGACTTGAATTCCGGCAGTTTTAGCTATTCTCACTCTTTCTCCACTGTCACATAGAGCTGTACCGTTATAAGGCAATCCCATACCCAGCACTTCTGTGAGGCAGTTCATGCTGTTGGCGGTAAATAATCCGGAACAAGAACCACAGCCCGGGCAGGCATTCTCTGCCACTTTTTCCAGTTCATCTTCGGTGCAATCTCCGTTTTTAAAAGAACCCAATTTTTCCATGATGCTGTTAAAATCCAAGGTTTTTCCATCAGAAAAGCCTGCACGCATTGCTCCTCCGCTGACTACCACGGAAGGAATATTCAGCCTAGCCGCCGCCATCAACATGCCCGGTACAATTTTGTCGCAATTGGGAATTAACACCAATCCATCCAGTTGATGAGCCTTAGCCATAGCCTCGATGGAGTCACAAATCAGCTCTCTGCTAGCCAAAGGAAATTTCATGCCTTCGTGTCCCATAGCAATGCCGTCGCAGATACCGATGGCCGGAAATTCCACAGGAGTTCCTCCTGCCATGAGAACCCCCTTTTTAGCTGCTTCTGCAATTCTATCTAAAAGCATATGCCCGGGTACAATTTCATTTTGAGAATTAACAATTCCTACAATGGGTCTGTCAATTTCCTCACGGATATATCCCATTCCATAAAAAAGGGTACGCACCGGAGCTCCCGATGGTCCCGACTTAATCTTTTCACTATTCATACTGCTTCCTTCCTTTATTCTCTGATGTTTGTTTTTATATATTCTATAACTATGATATTTGAAAATGAATCATCTTTCAATAGAATTTAAATAATTTTACAAGATTTTAATATTTATTTGTTTTTTAAATTTTATAATAGAATTGGAAATTTTCAAAAAAATACATTTGCTATTGATTTAAAACTAATGGGCGAACTACAAATTCACTGTCTAACTTTGTTGAAGAATTTGAAATGGTAATAAATACAGAATAGGTAGGTTTTTCTGATTGGGTTGGATCTACGGGATTTGGTTCATCATACTCCACCCCAAAGATCATTTCAATCTCTTTTCCTTTATAGTACTTTTCATCAAAGACCTTAGAAAAGTTAACACCGTCAAAACTTCGCAGAAGAACTCCATCCTCCGTCTTATACTCTATTATACCATCAATGGAAATCTGCATAGCACTGCCGGTAGATTTTGCATAGCTACCATCCAATTTGGCCTTTCCTCTAGATTGAGACAGATCCTCTACCACTTCCGCACTGGCACTGTTCATAAGGGTTGTTAGCTCCGCCATTTCCTTTGCCTTCACATAGGTGTTTAAGGTGGGTACCAAAACTGCAGAAACGCCCATTATAAGAATAGAAAAAATTATAATTCCCACTAACACCTCAATCAGAGTTAGCCCCTTTTCATTATTCAATAGATTCCTTAGACTTTTCATATCTTCCTCACTATATGGGTTAGCGATAGGGAATAAAAGCTACTACATTTTCTTCCTTAGTTTCAATGGCACTTACAGTGCTTTCCATAACGGTTCCATTTACATTTGCCGTAAAGGTAATAATGGCGGGAGCACTGGTAACGTATTCCCCCTTCACATGTTCATTCATGATAGTTCTGATTTGTTTATAGTTGATAGTGGCATTCCCAGTCAAACGCAAGGCAGTTGCAATCATCCCACTAATCCCCACCATAAGAATGGTAAATACTAAAATACTTACCACACTTTCTACCAAACTTTCCCCTATTTTACATTTTACTAAAGCACTAATTTTTTTTACCATATTTTTTAAGCTCTCTATTTCCATAAGTAAATGTGGGATTAGACGTATAATTATCCACCTCATAATCTTTTATTTCCGTTCGATTAAACTGATATTCCGCCTGCTTCTTCATGGTTTTTCCGGCAAATTCAAGCTCTACCTCCGCCACAAGTTTAAACCTGATTGTAGTATTGCTATGCACCCTATCTATGGCTGGAATTATGTTATCCGGATCATCTCTATTTTCAGGAGTTTCCGGAATAGGAGGTGTAAATATAAATTTTAAATCTTCTAACCGTATCTGTATAATACAATTTTTCCCAGAGTCCTCCCCTAAAGTTACTCCGCCATAGGTTATAGCAAAGTTGGTGGGAATTGCTCCAATAATATCATCGTTATCCGGTGCACCAGTTGAAACATCTCCCCCGCATTCAAGCTCAATTTTTTTTATCCCAAAATCATATACATACTGTACAATTTGATTGCCCATGCCATTTTTATCTTCATTTGTATCTAGCAGATCCTTGGTAAAGGTTTCCATGACAGAATCCGCATAAAGATTTATTTGTTCATCATTTTTCGCAGCTGCACTGGTTCCCGCTGCAGTGGAGGCGGCCACTAAAGCCGAGGTACCTACTATAAAAAGGAGTAACATGACGCACAGGACAAAGATGATGGAAACTCCCGATGAATCAATCATCCTATCTCTTACTTTTTTTAACACGTGTTACTCCTTTCTAACTGGCATTCTGATGAATGTAGTTACCATATTGGTCGAATACTAACTTTATCATGAACTAATTTTACTCAATAATTCTGAAGGCGGGATTGTAAAAAGTACGACCATTTGGCATAATGAATCCATTCAAAGTGGCTAAAATGAGATCGTCCTCAGTACTTTTAGGCAGCAATACAGCCCTCTGCAATCCTAAAATAGTTCCTCCGGGGTAAGTATCTCTAACAAAGATGCAGTATCCCTTTTCCACAACAGTTTTTTCACTACTCCTAGTATCCGTCTCTACCACTGCATCGCTATTATCGTAATAGTAGAATCCGTAATCACTTTCACCATACTTTTCATAATAAGCCAATATATAATCTATTTCCGCTTCAGGATAATTCACAGGAGGACTGATTCTCCTCAATGACGGATACTTATAACCATCTATGCTTCCCCAGTTCCACCAACTTAAGCTAATTACATTGTCTCTCATGCTCATGAGGTTGGATGTGGTTCTAGGCTCTCCCGGGGTGCCGGAAGCTACAATTTCGTTAAAATCCACTCCACCCAAGTAATAAGCTTCTCCCACATTGTAATTATCAGAGTCAGAGTTTTCTCCTATGATAGGATGTAACTCTGTGCCAACCCCCGGTGCTTTTGCCAAGAAGAGTACCTTGCTTACATCGCCTTCATTGGCTCCTGCGATTCCTCCTAAAGTGGTGATTGCCGTAGTAGAGACGGTAATTGCAGAATCCGATGCATTACTTACAAAGTAAACATCGTTTATCTTACTGGAGGAAGTTTTGTTATATCCCACAATACCTCCTACATATTGGTTGACATGGTTTACGTTGGAACCTGTAACTTTAGCATTTACCACGGCAATGTGGCTCAGTACACCGTTATTCTTAGCCACAACAGTTCCCATATGAAGCGCTGATGGTGTGACCTCAAATATGCTAGATACTTCAATATTTTCAAGCTTCACTTTGCCGACAGTACCGCTGTTTTCAGCAAAAATTCCTACCTTATTTTGATTTTTATCACCGCTTATTCTGATATTTTTGATGGTCTTATAGTCATCTAAGTTTCCGCTAAAGGTTCCCTCAAATGTCCCTTGGAAATCTCCTGCTATCACAGATCCTAAAAACTCCTTGGCATCCTTGTCGTAGCCACTAAAGCTTTGGGTGTATAGGGATCCATCCAAATCTAATTCCTGTTGAAACACTTTATCTTTCGTTAAGTTGTAGAAGATAGCAGGCTCTGTACCTACAGGGGGAATGGCCACTGTCTCCATAGTCAACTTGCTGATATTCTTTAAGTGCTTGACAGATCTTACTGAATAAGGATTTTTCTTTAGAGTATCTGTGTCGACATCGGCATCGGCATACTTGATCTCTTTCGGAAACAACGGATCAAAGTAGATATCCACACCTCCTGTGCTACCGTAAGAAGTGCTAGTTCCCACAATTCGATTCAGTCTATTATCTTCAACATTTTGAGCCGCCGATTCAGGTGAGGCCGCCGGTGGTGATGTTTCCGGTAACCTGGTAAACACCCTTATTTTATTGTATCCTATGTTACAATACTCTAACATTTCATCTGTGAAAGGAACTCCTACATTCCCTGTATCATTGACATTGTCAATAGCCTGAGCAGTAATCGTCTTATTGTTTATCATTACATTGAATTCAAAGTCTTTTGCACCCTTACCCATTTCCAAATAGTAACCATCTTCTATTACAATACCTGATGGGCTTAGGGTGCTTATTGCACTACCCTTTATATCACTATACCAATAACCGATATAGGCAGAATTGGCGTACTTTTCATAATACTTCAAGGTTGTATCATATTTAGCATCGATATATTCCCAAGGTGTAATGTGTGGATTATAATAGATCACACCGTTTACCTCAAAGCTCCACATTTCGGGATAAATGTAGAAGGTATTTCCGGGAGCTGTAAATACAGGATATGGCTTTATACCGCTATTTGGGAAGGAAAATGTGCCTCCGGTGGGATAATATTCGCCTTTATAATTGGAGTTAGTCAAAATTTTATTATTTCTTAGATTTGCCCTTGACTCCCAAAAGGTCGCAAATAGGTTCTTAAAGTTAGTCGGCGAGTTTATACCGTTTATGGTAGCACCTGAGTGAAGCCTCTCACCTACGATGGTTTGAGGTCTAAACTGATCAGCAGCCAAAGAATAACAGTATTCCACTACGGATCCGCTTCGCCATGGATGACCTACAATAGCACCTGCTGCAGCAGTGCCGTCAGCATTTGGGTCATGTGAAACAAAATCTGACACATAACCGATATTATAGCAATTGGCAAATAGTGTTCTGCTGGTCTCACCGCAAATTCCGCCTAAACGCAACGGCAGTCCCGTTCTTCCAATTTCAGCACCCCTCGGAATCGTCCTAACTAACTCACCCGTGGTATCATCATATTGTACATTGACACGTCCCGTGTTATAGCAGCTGTAAACCTTCGATTCATTGCTACTATTCATTTCACCAGGGGAGCCTGCCCTCCATACCCCTTCAGTTCTGCCCACAACACCGCCAACATAACTGTGAGGACTGAGAACCGTACCTGCATTATAGGAACCGATTAAACTACCATATGAGCTACGATTATTATTTTCTATTTCAATATTTCCCAAAAGCCCCACGATACCGCCGATGCAATGGCTTTGCCCATATGCACTGGATGGGAATAAAGCAGCCGGTCCAACATCCACTGTAGCTATATTCACACAGCTTATTACATTGGCACCTGCAGTTGCATGACCAACAACTCCCCCAATAACGAGAAACGAAGCATCCCCCATATTTACCAATAAATTAGAAGAATAACATGTTATAATAGTATCATTATCAAATATTTCTTTTACATTGTTAGAATTGGTACCCACAATACAGTTGCTTACTCTTGAATCTGTTCCATAAGATACTGCTGCAACACCACCATGTGCATGACCATGAGTCAAATATGGCAATTGAACCGTCTTGTCACGTGATGCACAGAATGCAGAACTGATATTTCCATCCTTATTTGCAAATAAACTTCGCTTATAATTTTTATTGTACACTCTAATATTATCTATTACCCCGTAATTAAAGTTAGCAACTACACCACCGCCCATACCATTTGCTTCGTATCTTATCTGGGGATCCACAAACTGTATGTTTTTAACAATGGCTTTAGATGGCAAATCTCCAAAAGTAGAAGCTGTATTTATTTTGCCATTGGGTACATTTAAGATAAGGTTTTGAATCTTATAAGATTTTAACCTTTTGGTTTCCTGATCTTTAACACCGGTAAAACCATCTTTATCAGAGAGTTGGCCATTATAAGTACCTTCAAGATTTTCTACGATATTCCTCCTCATTTTACTTAACGGAGCATAGGTA
>CAYWVS010000016.1:0-47724 GCA_964461765.1 uncultured Anaerovorax sp. | reverse complement strand
TTTCATTTTTGGTACTCCCTCGGGGGTTCGAACCCCGGACACCCTGATTAAGAGTTATAAGTAACACTTGACATTTATTTTAAATATGAAGTGGATTGAACCGCCAAACGGTAAACTTGAACGTATTTTAGCATTAATGAAAGCTTATTTCAAGAGTTTATATTTTGAGTGAACACATCAAACTTTCTGATCGGTGTATGCTGCCGCCGTTATTGTGTTCAACTTTTTTGAAAAAACCATGCCATTGCTAAGACTAATAAGAAAATTAAGACCATAAAGCAACCTTGCTTAGCTATGTTTTGACCAAAAGAATAATTACGGCTTTCTTGCTTAAATATTATTTCATTGTCAGCATAAATGGTTACATTGGTATTGTTAGCTGTGTTAATGTTGACCTTTATATATTCATTTTCAGTCTTTCCAATTAATCTGCATTCACCAGTATTTTTTGATTCATCTACTCGCTCTTCATTAATGTATAGGTCTTTTCCTTCAATACCGTTATCTTCAATTCTTATAATATTATCCTTGTATTTAATCTGCCATTGCTGCCTCATTAATTTCTCCATTTCAATACTATGATAAATTTCCCTCTTTTAACCACTTGTTATTGTCCTCCCTATGTAAGCTTAAAATTTCGTCAATCCTGCCTTTTTCCCGCTCTGTTAACCTCCTATATGCATTTATTAATTCCTTTTCCTCTTGGCTAAAATAATCTGGTTCTATGCCTTTTAAAATGTAATCAGTAGATACATCTAAAGCCTCACTTATTGCAATTATAGCAGAAGCTCCGGGTTGTATTTTATTATTCTCGTAATTGCTCAAAACGCCGTTTTTTATCCCAGTTATTTCTTCTAACTGCACCAAAGTTAATTTTTTTAATTTTCTCGTTTCTTTAATTCTTTGTCCTATCATTTGATTATCCTTAAAAAAATCTATTAAAAAATAGAAAATAATGCTTGTTTCTGCAAAAAAACAATGGTATAATCTATTTATAAATAGATTATAAATTGTACTATTTATAATCTAAGATTATACCACATTGAGTGCCAGAGTGCCAAATGAAAGGATTGAAAAATGCTAGAAATGAACGTAAAAATTGAAGGAACAATATATTCTTTGCCTAAGTATGTTTCATTTTGTGAACATACTGGGTATTTCGCTTTCCAAGTTCAAATTGAACCTTGTGTAATCTCTAAAGCATTGGGAACAAATTTTTTAAATATTCGTATTAAAACACTTGATGTGTTGGATTCGGGTTTTATATGGCAAGGTTTAGGCTTTGAATGTTCCGATTGTATTTGTATAGGTGATACCGTTAAATTTGAAGGATTGGTTCTTGATGATTTTGATAGCTTTTTCATCCACTGTGAACATATAGAGGTGATGTCATGAGAGACATTCACAAAACCGTTCGTATATGCCAAGAAGTATATGATTACATAGAAAAGCAACCTGGAACCACTTGGAACGACCGTTTCAATAATTGCATAGAGGATGTAATACATTACGAGGATAAACGCAAAGCCAAAATTATGGCTTTAGATAAACAAATAGAAGAGAAAAAAACTCAACTCCATAGCCTTGAGGAAGTCATAAATACCGCAAAGGCAATGTTAAATCTAAAAGGTTGGTGGTAAAGTGAGAATCTTTACCACCTGACATGGCTTTGAAGATGAACACAAATTCCCCGGCTGCTGCAAGCTACATGTGTTCAAAGGCATGTCGTTTTACCACGGGAAACCCAACCACGGCAATCTATTTTCCCTAGATTGTGAGCCACATTATTCTTGGACAGTAAAATGCCAGTGGTTTGGTTTCCGGCGGTAAAATGGAAAGAGGCGAGCAGACGTTACAACTTCTATTTTCCCTGAGTTGCTCGCCACGCTGAAATTTTCCGTCGGAAATTATCTTTGTCAAGGATTAGGAGGAAGATTTTTTCCGAAGGAAAAAATACTCTCCCCTTGACAAAGATAAAAGACCACGGTTCTTTATCGCAAGGTTTTACTCATGTAAAAAGTGTGCCATATCATCATCAGCGTAGCTGATACCATTTCCTTTCCCCCAACGAAGTGACCCCCAGCGCGGGGAGGCTTAAAATTTCCGAATTTTCCAAACTTGTTTGTGAAAATTCAAATTTTAAGCCTCACAGCGCGGAGGAAAAAGAAAGATTTAGAAGTGCAATTTCGCCTTTTAAATAAATTTAAAAAATGTCTGAAGGAGGACAAACTAATGAAAAGTAATTGTATTATTCTATCCGCTAACCCTTATAAAGTTGAAGATGAAAAAACTGCAAGAGTCAACGAAGGGATTTCAATTCAATACATTATGGGAGATTCTTTATTACCTTCTGTAGATGGTACATCTAAATTAATGGGTTATAGAGTTCTAAAAGGCTCAGTATCAAAATATGAAAATGAAGCTCAACTGAAAGCAGTTCCGGCAATTATGGAAGTTGAATTTGACATTAAAGCGGATTCCTCGGGGAAACCATCCTTAAAGCCAGTAACGCTTAAGTTTTTAGCAGAACTACAAAAACTGGAGAAATAGCCATGGATGATGGTTTGACAACAGAAGTATATCAGGCATATTTAGAGGATGTCATGGCGAATTATGGTAATGAGGAAATGACAATTTCCCAACCAGACGTTGAGCAACTAATAGAAGGGGTAAATCAAATAAATGTGTACCTTGGTACATTCTTAGTCGTTGGTGGTATTGTCATTTCAGTATTGCTTACAAGGTTCATCTGGCGATATGTATTTAAGCCAATACTAAGGAATTATATCAAGCTACCACTATAGGTTATATTGCAATTAACATAACAATTTTTGCAGAAAGGAGGACACCATAATGCCTACCACTGGTTCTTCACTTATCACTTCCGACATTACAGATATGGTTACTAGCTTCGCTAATAGCCTTTTACCCACTGTAATGGCAGTACTTACTATAGTAGTACCTGTTGGATTAACACTATGGGCTGTCGGCTTTGCAATCAAAAAGGGAATCAACTACCTTCAGAGCAAAGCGTCAAAGACTGTCTAAGCAATCATACGTTACAACTTAACATCAGGGGGATATATGTAAAAGTATATCCCCCTATGTTTATAAGTAAACGAACACAAATAGTTTCACTGGTCTCGAAGATCTCCGGGGAAAATGTGTTCACATTATAAGAAAGGATGGTAAAACTTTGAAAAAAATAATTAAAAAAACTGCAATATTTCTTATAATATTTTCCTTAGTTTTTACTTTCACCCTGTCAAAGCCAATAGAGGTAAATGCAAATCCTGCCGCCGTTGTTGCCTTTGAAGCAGGTAAGCAAGTAATTGTAACGTTTGGTTCTTATTTAGTAGCTTGTGGTTTTTATGATGCAATTACTAATGGCAAATATGAAGGTGGTTTTATAGATTTTTGTGAAAAAGCTTTCTTTGGTTTACCGCCTGAACTACAAGCAGAATGGAATACATTAGCAGAACAACCTGTTACGGTTTATCCTATTTCAGGTATGGGAGTTGGTCAGGCTCAAATTCCTAAATCATTGGCAGATAGAACACGAAATTCCTTAATTAGTACGTATTCTTTGCCAGTTAATCCTACTGCTGGAGATATTACAAAGTTTGATGTTTATTTATCGGATGTCCCATATGATTATTCTTATACTCCTCATCCTTATTTAATTAATAAACGTGAACAGTTGATTAGTCAGTATCCCTATTATCTTATGATAGGAGATGCTTTGTTCATGAGTAAAAATATTCCTGTTTTTACCGTTCTCAAATATACATCTAACTCTATTACAGATTGGAAAATTCAAACTTCTTCCGGTGATGGTTGGTTATTTGTAGTTTTTTCGAATGGTTATATTTTCCATGATATGCAATGGGATTCATATGGTATGTTATCTGTCCATCAAGGAATTGGAAGTATGAATTTCCCTATTATCTATAACAATCAGTATTTAAGTTCAAATATATCTATGGCTTACGATGGTTCTGTGGCTTTAGATTATGATTCATGGGGTAAAGATACATCCGACAATGTAAAGCCTATTAATATTCCTATTGTGAACAAACCTCTTGGATGGGATGGAACTGTTCCCACACAACCTATTTCTGCAGATACGGTATTTAATGGTCTTACCCAATTAGAAAAGGATTTTCAGGATGGAAAAACCTATGTTGATGATAAAGGAAACGTAATTGACAATGTGCCTGATTTAGTTAAAAACCCATCTGATACTATGATTGGTGAAGTAAATCCCCCTTCGGATATTCCTATTTTAGGAAATATATTAGGATTTTTAAAGTCCATTTTAAACTATTTAGTATCAATATGGCAATCCTTAGTATCAGGGTTTCAATCGTTAATATCAGGAATTCAAAGTATCTTGACATCCATAGTCAGCTTTGTTACATCTTTCTTTGATTTATCTGCCACATGGAATTTAGATGGAATCTTAGATGGTCTAGTACCGCAAATAATTGCAAAAACACCATTAGCCAATTTTCAACAATCCTATTATGCTTTTAAAAATATGAGTACGGGAACAGGATCTCCTCCGGTGATAACTATTAACCTAAATAAGCTTGTAGGGACTGCCAGTAATGTTGGAAAGTTTAATAATGGTTTTAAAAATGAAGAAATAAAAGTTATAGACTTTGCCATGCTTGATAACCCTGATATGAAATTCTTCAATATGACAATTATTCAGCTTATAAGAGCGTTATTATCGCTGTCTATGGTATCTGTAACTGCATTTTATATTTACCGAAAAATTATACCCGATGATGTTATAAAGTAAGGAGACAAGAAAATGAAACACATTGCTATTGCTATAAAGATATCCCTAATACTTGCGGTGCTTGCTTTACTTGTAATTGTGCTTCCATCCCTCAATATGGATAATAGTTTCTTTACTATACTTGATTCGGCTATAGCCTTGTTAATCACATTTTTTGACTATGCTAGGTGGTTCATACCTCTCAATGTTTTTGTTGTATGTTTTGTGGCCATGATAGTCGTTGACCAATGGGCTTTGATATTTCGGATATTACAAAATCTTGTTGAGTTTGTGAAAGGTTAAGCAGATGGAACTATTTTATTTTGCGCTGAAGCTTCTATTGCAGTTTATAGGAATTATCCTGCTAATTTTGTTTGTTATCAACTTTGTAGAGACAATTAAAATTTTTGTGCATTGCTTAAGAATTTATGATTATGACTATGCCTTTGAAAAGCGTTTTGCCCGAAATTTTATGAACTATAAGCACTTTGGTATATTGAATGTGGCAAAATGGGTGATACTTGATATTTTTCGTGGTAAATCCTATTTTAAACTTTACGGTATTTGGGCTTTTACAGGATACTATGGAGAAGGTAAAAGTTTAGGCGAAGTGAATTTTGCATTTATGCAAAAGAAAAAGCACCCTGAGCTTAATATTAAAATCTATTCAAATTTTAATGTAAAAGGTCAAGATGGAAAAATTGAAAAATGGGAAGATATATTAGAGTTACCACCAAACACAATACTTCTGTTTGACGAAATTCAAAGTACCTTTTCATCCACAAAGTTTAAAGATTTCCCCATGGAGCTATTATGGAAGCTTACACAGTGTAGGAAACACGGTCTTGCAATTTTTTGTACCACTCCTGTTTTTTCTCGTATGTCCATACAGCTTAGAGAGTCAGTTGACTTTGTAATAACAAGTAAAAATGTTTTCAAACTTGACCGCCTTTTTAAATATTCCTTTTTTCGTGCTGATGAATATGAGAAACTTCAAAACAGCCATGGTCTTTTTGATGGACTAAAGAAAAAACAAGCTATTGAATTTACTTATACCCTTGTTGCCCGTGATTTAGAGTATAGAAGATACGACACCAAAGAGCAGATTGAAAGAATGGATGTAGTGGATGACCAACCCGTCAAATCAAAAACTCTGAATGTAAAGCAGTTAGAAAATGACATAGTGAAGAAGGTTATTTCAGAGATTGAAAAAAGAGGTGGTTTGCGTTCAGCGTAGCAAGCGAAGCGTACGCTGAACGCAACCTCTCTTCTTTGACGAAAAATAAAGTTATGAATACATTTTATCCAGCTGCAGGAGCTCATCCGCCGGGAGTATGTGTTCAGAATTTTACCAGTAAAAAACTTCCATATGACCCTTGGGGCAGTCTCTGTAACACGCCCCATGAAATTACAGAAACAAAGTGGGTTAAACCACTGAAATTTCAATGAAAAATAGCTAAAAATCAATGTACGACAGGTGGGGTTGTCGTACAAAATGAAAGGAAAAAATATGATAGATAAGATGGCAAAAAAATCATTAATTTTACAACAAAGGAAAAATGATACAGATTTTATTTCTGATTTTTTTTCAAGAAAACAAAGAGGCTTTATTCATAATGTTGATACACTTTATTATTCGGTGGAAATTCGTTACAATGAAGAACTTTATTGCAATTTAATCAGGCAATTAGAAAAAGATAAAAAGAATTTGAATCATGAGGAACATGTTATTTCTTCCATAGATACTCAGCTTATCATGAATGGTTATAGTTTCGGAATCTATAAATATGACTTAGAGCTTCCTGAGGAATTTCTTTTCTTATTTGCTGAAAATACTCCCAATGATAGTACCCCATGGATAATTGTTCAAATTCGCTCATATGCCTTATGGATTTATGGTCAGAATAATGCTGTTGACAAATCCTTATACATATTAAAAAATATGCTTCTTAAGTACAATATTACGATAAATGATGTAAAAATCAATCGTATAGATTATTGTTGGCATACAAATTATTATCAGGATGTAGAAAGATTTTTAAAGATAAATAATATTAATAAGAAAAAAGTAACACGGTTTCGGGATTGGGATACAAGAGGTTCTTTTAAATCCAATGATGAAATAGAAACCGATTACTTACGTCTTGGAAGATTAAATTCAAATAACTGTATTTTCCGTTGCTATTTAAAGAGTAAAGAGGTAATACAGCAAGGGTACAAGCCATGGTTTCTAAAAGTTTGGTTACTTCATGGGCTGATTAATCGTTTTGATTACTATTGTTATGAGGAAGCTTTTAAACATCACAATTGGGATTATATACATAAGGCAAGAATGCAGTTTTTTATTGACCATGCCCCGGATGAACTAAACAAACAACGTAAAGCTGAGTTTAGAAGGCTTTTAGATGGTAAAGAAACCTCTTGTACTGTAATAAAAGAAAAAATAAATGGCTTAGTACCGGAAGTAACCTTGATACTTAACTTTGAATTTCAAACTATGCGTAAGTTCTTTTCTTCAATAGAGCTAAAGCCATTTGCTAGTAATTTAGGAAATTATGAGCTTTACATACTACTAGATTTGCGTAAATCAATTACCAACTATCTTACGCATAACACCTTACGGCTAATTGATAAAGGGAAGGACACAAACTGTACAAGAGGTGAATATACCGCCTTTTGGGAGAGATTGAGAAACACAAAATTTATTTCCGCTCCTGTGCCTGAGGATTCATGGAAACTAATTAGGCAGTATACCCATGGTATTAATGCCGAAATGGTGAGGTTGCAGGCAGGAAAACTTGTAGCCACTTTATCGGTGTATGAAGAGCGTTTCCAAACGGATATAAACCAAGATATTATTTCCCTTGTAAGTTCTTTAAATGATAACGATATAAACAGGATTCAAAAACATAAAAAGAAAAAAATAAATCAGCTCGGACTTCAAGGCTCCCAAACTGATTTAGATTTATCATCCTTCTGTATACTCAACAAAGATACAGGAGAGATGTACTAAGTATATATTAACATAAAACATATTGCAATGAATGAATACAATTTTTTTTCATGGAAAATACGATTCAAATTTGTGTTCTTATTATTAATGAACACAAATAAAGTTTCTGCAGGCACTCATGAAGCTCTATGATGTCCTGGGATGTGTTCACCAATGGAGATTATATGAAACTTAGTAAAGCGTTAGATTTATTTTTAGCACACTGTCATTTAAAAGGCTTACAACAACGTTCTATTGATAATTACAATGAGTTCCTTAGAAATGTAATTAAATATTTAGGTGATATTGACGTAAAAGAATTTAATTATATTTCTGTAGGGAATTATATCATGCACCTTTATAGTAAAAAACTTAGCAAGGCAACAATAGGTACATATTTAAGGCATTTGAAAGTCTTTGTAAAGTTTCTTGAATCTGAAAATTACATAGATGAAATATTTAGTAGTAAAATTTCCATACCAAAGCAAGCTAAGAAGATTATTCATATATATTCAAATGAAGAAATCAAAGAGATTTTTCAATCAATTACAAACCCTATCCCATGGATTGAATATCGTAATTCCGCTATTATTGCTTTAATGCTTGATTCCGGTTTAAGACGTGCAGAAATATCAAAAATTACCTTGCAAGATTATGATATAAAGAATAAAAATCTTAAGGTTAATGGGAAAGGTGATAAACAAAGACTTGTACCAATAGGAAAGTTTACTCAGTACTACATAAAGAAATACATGCAAGCCGTCCCTTACAAGTTAACTGTACCATTATTTGTGACCATTAACAATGAACCAATGACGGACAATGCAATTAAACTTTTTATCAGTAAGCTTTCAGTACAACTTAATTTTGAATTTGGATGCCACAGACTCCGTCATAATTTCGCTACAAACTACTGTATTGATGAATATAAAGAAAAAGGATCAATAGATATTTATAAGTTAATGTTGTTACTTGGTCATGAGGACATACTGACTACAAGAAGATACTTACACCTTGCTAATCAAATTATTCTCAGTAAATCAAGCATTAGCCATCTTGATAGAATCTTTTAGTGTTCCCCTGATTTACATTAAAAATTAACAAATTCAAAAAACAAAAAAGCCTGTAACACTTGCAATTACAGGTTTTCATTTTTGGTACTCCCTCGGGGGTTCGAACCCCGGACACCCTGATTAAGAGTCAGGTGCTCTACCAACTGAGCTAAGGAAGCATATGAAACTATTTACTATGACTATACCATCTGACATAATCATAGTAAATATGTTAACATAGATTGATGACTTTGTCAATTTATTTTATTTTTGACATCTAGTAATTTATTTTTATTTTTAATTTTAATTTTTTATTTATGAATTAGCTATTTTATTTAATATAGATAGGAATCCACAAAGTCTCATTAGACAAGTTTGTGAAAGGCTTCTTCCAAGTCAAACAGTATATCGTCAATATGCTCTGTGCCAATGGAGAGCCTAATGGTTGTAGGTTTTATACCTGAATCCGCCAACTCCCTTTCATTCATTTGGGAATGAGTAGTGGAAGCGGGATGAATTACCAGACTCTTTACATCCGCAACATTTGCAAGCAACGAAAACAATTTCAGTTCATCGATAAAGGCCTTAGCAGTTTCAGCATCCCCCTTTATTTCAAAGGTAAAGATGGATCCAGCACCCTTTGGGAAATAGCTTTTATACAATTGATGATCAGGGTGGTTAGCCAAGGATGGATGATTCACCTTTGCCACTTTAGGGTGACTCTCTAAAAATTCCACCACCTTTAAGGCATTAAAAACGTGCCTTTCTACTCTCAGGGACAAGGTTTCTAACCCTTGTAAGAATAGGAATGAGTGAAAAGGACTGATAGTAGACCCTGTATCCCTCATTAAAGTTGTTCTTAATTTTACAATATATGCAAGGTTGCCTACCACATCCGTAAAGACTACTCCGTGATAGTTGGGGTTTGGTTTTGATAGCCCCGGGAACTTATCGTTTTGCGCCCAATCAAATTTTCCACTGTCGATAATTACTCCTCCGATTACCGTACCGTGTCCACCGATAAACTTTGTAGCACTGTGTACCACAACGTCAGCACCATACTCAATGGGGCGAATGAGATAAGGTGTGGCAAAGGTATTGTCCACGATGAGTGGAATCCCATGTCTGTGTGCAATGTCTGCTACCTTTTTAATATCTATGACTGAGGAGTTGGGGTTGCCTAAGGTTTCAAAAAAAATGGCCTTAGTATTTTCTTTAATTGCTTTTTCAAAGTTTGCTGTTTCGCTACCGTCAATAAAGGAGGTTTCAATGCCAAAATCTAAAAAAGTATTGGCAAACAAGTTATATGTGCCTCCATAGATAGTACTAGCAGATATAATGTGATCTCCTGCTTTGGCAATATTTTGTATGGCATAGGTGATTGCTGCGGCTCCCGAGGATGTGGATAATGCTCCAACACCTCCCTCCAGTGCTGCGATTCTCTGCTCAAACACATCAGATGTGGGGTTCATGAGACGTGTATATATGTTGCCCCCTTCGGCAAGGGCGAATCTGTTGGCTGCCTGCTCGCAGTCCTTAAATACATAAGAAGTAGTTGCATAAATGGGAACCGCTCTAGCATCGGTACTAACGTCAGGTTGTTCCTGTCCCACATGTAGCTGTAAAGTTTCAAATCTAAATTGTCGATTTTCCATGTGCCTTCCTCCAAAAACTTATCATATTATTCCTATTGATTTAGTATGATAATAACACGAATAATAATCTTAGTCAATAAAAATTGTTCTCACATATAGAGTTTAAATAAATAATTGATTTTTATAAATTCATTTAGAATCCTTTAATAGATCAGCTAAAGTTATATTATCCACATATTGATTAATTACATTATACAATCCCTGCCATAACTGTAATGTAAGGCAGATATCATTTCTTTGGCATTGGTTAGGTTCATCCTCTAAGCAAGCTACCGGTGCAAGGTTCCCCTCTGTGGTTCTCAATATGTCCCCGACAGTATATTCCTCCGGTGATTTTGTCAACCTATAACCGCCCCCATTCCCTCGCAAGCTCTTTAGATAACCGGATTTGCTTAGAAGTGATATGATTTGCTCCAAATATTTTACAGTTATACCTTGCCTATGAGCAATATCCTTTAAGGGAATAAATTGCCCGTTACTGTGCATGGATATATCTAGCATTACCCTAAGAGCATATCGCCCTTTAGTAGATATTTTCACTTAAAACCACCTCCTGAAACCCAATTATACCATGGGTTTAGTAGGAAAACAACAAATCTACATATTCTCAATAATTTTTTCATAAAGCTCCGGACAACGGGTTTTTAATCTTAATGGCTTTAAATTACTGTCCGTAATAGCGTGGCGAGTATGCCCGGTAACCAAAAGTTCCCCAGATTCTTTTCTAAATATTTCATAGCTCATGGTTACAGTAGCAGGTTTTAACTCAGATACCCAAGCGTGAATTTGTAACAAATCATCGTAAACAGCAGGAAGTTTATAATTGCAAGAAACACTTATTAATGGTAACCAAATGCCTTCAGATTCCATTCTGGCATAGGTATAATGGATTTGTCTTAGAAATTCAGTTCGACCAATTTCAAACCATTTTATATAATTGTTGTGGTAAACAATACCCATAGCATCGGTGTCTGCATAAATGACTCTCACCTGGGAAATAAATTTTTTCATTAAATCCTCCTAAATAATAATATCTTTCGTAATATTCTATATTAAATAAAGAAACAGATCTCAGCATGTACTTAAAATATTGTATCATCTTTGGTTAATATTTCCTATTATATTTTAAAAAATTAAGTCAAATAATAAAAACAAAAGGAGGGATTTAAAATGAAAAACAATAACAATGCAAACTCTAAATGTGATAACAAAGCAAACAACAAAGCAAACAATGAAACTAACAGAACTAATAACGAAACTAACAAAACAAACAACAAAACTAACAATGAAACAAATAAAGCTAACAACGCTAGAAACAAAAGTGAAATGACAAATTCTGATTACTAAAAAAATATTTATTTGCCATTTTAATTAGAGCGAGTTTTTCTCGCTCTTTTTCATTGATAATAATAAATACTAATAAATTATATATGAATTTTTATTGGTAAATAATATTGAAATTTTCTTTATTCGCATTGCTAACATATTTTACCTATGATATAATAAAGCCGCTAAGGCTTTATTATATCTAAAATGCCGTTGGATCTTTCGGCAAAAGCCGAAACCCACATGGCTGATTATATCAAAACTGCGTTGCATTTATGATATAAAAAAGCCGCTAAGACTTTATTATATTTAAAATGCCGTGGGATTTTTCGGCAAAAGCCGAAACCCACATGGCTGATTATATCAAAATTGCGTTGCATTTATGATATAAAAAAACCACAACTCAAACTTAGTTCATCTTTTATTTGGGGGAAATTCAACAGAGGTTAAATAATGTTTGGTAAATTCTTTTTTACTACTGAAGATTTTTTGCTTATGGCATTTGTAGGTTATATACTTCTTTCGGTTGTACTTTGGCTACCCCTTAGAAAGCTCCGGCTGTGGTACTGGAAAGTTAATCGTAATCAAATGTTGCTAGAAAGCATTGACCAACAGCTCCAAGGAATTGAGGAGGTCAAGGAATATTTACTAAATAATAATCTTGATTTATTACAAAAACAAAATACTGAAAATGATGATATAGAAGACAGCAACATAAATAATAAAGAACAATTAAAAAAACAAATAAGTAATTTTAAATCAACAGAAATAAATGAAATCATAAATCCGGAAATAAATGAAATTATAAATCCAGAAATCAAAGAAATTATTTCAAAAAATTACTCACAAATAACAGAAGACGAGACAGGAAATAATATTGTAAAAACTGAAGAAGAAAAGCTGATAAAAGAACAAAATGCTGTGCATAATGAAGTAATTAATGATGATTTCATTAAAACAAATCAGCAATTAAATATAGATTCAAAAATTGAAAAACAAATAGATGAGATAAAAGGCAAATATACTGAAGTAATAGTTTTAGATGATGAAGAAGATAGAATCGGTGTAAAAGAAGTGGCATTAAAGAATAATCGAGAGAATAAAACTAAGATTTTTGTACATAAAAATTTTGAACAAGAAAGCATCCTCTTAGAGGACATTGATGAAAAGCTAAAACCATCATTAAATAATAACTTATCAAGTTCTTTTGATGATATGGTTTTTGATGAAATGCTTCCATATGATGATTTAGTTACCGTAAGCGACATTACACCATCTATAGTGATGTCAGAGAGTAAACCATCAGATATTTTAAATAATAAAGGCATAAGAGGCTATAATATTAATAAAAGTGGGAAAATATTTACTATTGATGAGTTAGAGATTTTGATAAAAGACTAGCAAATTACGGAGGGAACAGGATGTATTGTAAAATATGTGGTAACTTACTAAATAATGATGATTCTAATTGTAACGTTTGTGGTGCTGTAGTAGCAACTCCCGTTTCAGATGTAACAGACAAAGAGGAAGTTGTATATAACCCTCCATATTCTCCTTTTCAAAAGGATGCACAGGATATTTCCCATACTGGCAATGAGTTTTTTCAGGGGGGAGCTACCCGTGAAACGGATGCACAAATCTACAAGCAACAACCTGACAATGATGAATTTTCTTGGAATGTATACGACTTTCCGAGATCCAGGAAAACGGAAACAGTTGAATTTACCTGGAAACAAGATGAATTTGGTAATCCAATCCATGAAAAAACTTCTTTGGAACAAAACCCTATGCCCAAAGAGAATTTTAGTTTTGCAGGCATCAGGGAGGATTACTTCTTGGAAAAATCACAGGATGATTTTTTGAAGCCAGAGCTTGAAGAGGATATTTATGACCTTCACCCCAGATTTGAAACTTTAAAAAATGAGCAAGATGCATTTATTTATAAGAAAACAATTAGTGCTGAAAAAAATAAGATATCCCAAATAGATAACAATTCAATACCTATTGAGGATTTAATCACTGATGAAGATATGAAAAAAATACATCTCCATCAAAATCTAGAAGGTGAAGCTCTTCCAAGAGATAAATTTTTTACATTTAGTAAAAAAAATGAAGAATTTCAAAAATTATTGGACAAGGAATACGCTAGAATTAATGAATTAGAACAGCATAGAAATGCAGGAACTCCTGTTAATCCTGTTTCTTTTGACGAAAAGATTCAAAACCCTTTTCAGGATAACTCCTTACATGAAAATTTACAGGGGAGAGAAGAATCCCCTCTTACCAACTCACAGAAGAACTCTCATTTAAATGAAATGGAAGAAGCTCGAAAGATGTTTTTTTCAAATACTGAACCAAAAGTAGCAGTTACCCCAAAGATTTCTACAGCCTACGATCAGCAAAATATTTTATTAAAAAATGATGAGATCAAACAAAAATATCAACATGAGGAACATATGGCAGAAGATTTCACTGCACCTACTCAATCTTTAAACTCCCAGCCGGTTAATCACTTTGCTGCCCATGACTTAAAAGAAGAACTTTACCAACATTCACAACCTGCTCATGTGTCTCAACAGGCAGCAAATTTAGCTCCCTTTGGACAAAATATGGAAGCGGTTCCTCCTTTGACAGACCAAATGGATAACACTGCTCCAATAATGAAAAGTACAGACACTATTGCAGTGAATGAATTTAACGGAACTCCCCTAGAACGGGAATCATTTTCAAATAGCGACAATAAATCCAGAAAATTATCCATGGATTTTGGTCACTTAGAGCCAGATGATAAAAATTTAGGTGAAGAGTTTGAGGACGATTTTGATGATGAAGATTTAGAGGAAAGTAAATCTAAGAGCGGAATAGCAGGGAAAGTAATTTTAGGAATCATAATAGTATTATTGTTGGCTGAATTGACTATCTTAGGGATTAAATTTTTCCTGCCTGAAAGTGCAGCCACAGCGTTTATATTAGAACAAGAAATAATTATTGTAGATGCAATCACCAATTGGATTAATGGTATAAAAGGAATATTTTCTAAGTAATTTAAAATCCGGAGGTAGAGAAAATGTCAACCAAGTCAAAATTCGACAGAAGCTCAGTAACTATTGAAAATAAAGTTTTTTCAATGTCTAGAGCTACCATTGAGACTGCTTTTTATGGTAACAATGTACAAAAGCTTACAGACTTGCAGGAAGCTTACCAACTGGCTAAGGCAGCACCCGGCACCATTGAAACCAGCATGAAAGTATTTGAACCTGAAAAGCTTGGGTTACCAGAAGATGCTAAGGTACTTTTGATGAACGATGGAAGCACGGTTGGCAGATTTGCCGGAGCTAGGGTCATCTTAGGAGAAGTGAATGTGGAAGAACCTTATATGGCCACGGTTTTGAGAGAAGCCGCCTTTCAAGTGCGATATAAAAAGATGTATCATGTGGAATCCTATATAGGGTTGGATTCAGATTTTATTATTAAAGCACATTTGTTGATTCCTGAAACCTATGAAAATACTGCCTACAACTGGCTTCTAAATTTTCAATATCTCAATGAATTTTACGATAAAATGTTTGAAAATTCAAAGCCAATAGGAGAAGAAGGGGACATATACATTTTATCTGATCCTGACTTTGTTCATCCTCGTTTCCCTGAAGGCCTTGCTTACTTTGATCCTGAGCACAATTGCGCTTGCTTATTGGGAATGAGGTATTTTGGGGAGCATAAAAAGGGAACTTTGACCTTAGCCTGGGGTTTGGCCAACAGAAACGGCTATGCTGCATGTCACGGGGGTTTAAAGAGGATGGTGAGGCAGGATGGTCACAAACACGTCATGGGTGTATTCGGATTATCCGGTTCAGGTAAATCCACTTTAACCCATGCAAAGCATAACGGAAAATACGATGTTACAGTGCTCCATGACGATGCTTACATTATCTCTGAAGAGAACGGATCTACTGTAGCGTTGGAACCATCCTACTTTGATAAGACACAGGATTACCCATTGACTTCAGAAGATAACAAATTTTTAATTACTGCACAAAACTGCGGTGCCACCATGGATGAAGAGGGCAATGTAGTTCTGGTGACCGAGGATATCAGAAATGGAAACGGAAGAGCCATAAAGTCAAAGCTTTGGGCTTCAAATCGTGTAGATAAAATGGAGGAGCCCATCAATAGCATCGTTTGGTTGATGAAGGATCACACCTTACCTCCTGTGGTTAAGATTGAAGATCCCACCCTTGCTTCCGTTATGGGAGCCACCTTGGCCACAAAACGATCAACTGCGGAAAAGTTGGCTAAGGGCGTAGATAAGGATGCACTGGTCTTTGAGCCTTATGCCAATCCATTTAGAACGTATCCCTTATCGCAGGATTACGAAAAATTTAAGTTTTTATTTGAAGAACGAAAAGTAGACTGTTACATAATCAATACAGGTCATTTCCTAGAACAAAAAATTCCTAAGGAGGTGACCATAGGCATTATGGAAAGCATTGTGGATGAAACCGCAGAGTTTAAAGATTTTGGACCATTTACCGGTCTTAAAATCATGGACATATCCGGTTTTATTCCCGATTTAGATGACAAAGATTATATTTCACTGGTAAAAAAGGGCATGACCAATCGACTGCATTATTTGAGATCTCTTGAGTCAGAAAAAAGTGGGAGAGATGCATTGCCCATTGCTGCCGCCGATGCAATAAGATCCGTTATCAAATAAAGAAAGGGTGATCTCGTGAAGAAAAAAAAGATAGGCTTAAGTATAATTGTAGGGATTTTACTTGTGGGAGGAGCAACATTTTCTACCTTGGTAGGGTTTATTGCGGACTACCTTTGGTTTAAAGAACTAGGCTATACGTCTGTATTCTTTAAACAGCTATTTACTCAATTAAAAATTGGTATTCCAACATTTTTGGTATTGATGATACTGTCTTATTTGTATCTCATTGTGTTTAAAAATGGTTACTACAAGAAAGTAGAGTTGGTAAACAATGCACAAGTAAAAGAAAAATCTGTAACAGGTTTGACCTTGCTTTTGTCTGCCTTGTTTTCCGGAATTATTACTATTTCAGTGGTCTCCGGATTATGGTTTGAAATTTTGAAATTTATCAATAGTACAGATTTTAATTTAACAGAACCAATTTTTAGTAAAGATATTTCTTTTTATATCTTTAAGTTAGAGTTTTTATCCCAATTAACTCAAATTTTATTGGGTGTTATCGTTGGTTTTGCAGTGTTGTCATTGATTTATTATTTTGTATTACTTTCCTTAAGAAAGCCAAAGATTACGGAAGTTCCTCCCGAGCCTCAGTATTATGATGAAAATGGGGAACCGGAAGGTGCCTTCGGAGGTAGAGGTAATGGGTTCGGCAATTTTGGCAACTTTGGCGGTGCCTTTGGGAACATGTTTGGTCAAAACACCAATAACAGAAGGCCTCAGACTCCTCAATTTAACAACAATAATATTAAAGAAATCTTAAATGTTGCTTCCAAGCAAGCAACGGTTTTAGGTGTTCTTTTCTTTTTATTAATGTCTGCCAATTTCTATTTAAAACAATTTAGCTTGCTCTACTCCAGAACGGGTGTCCTTTACGGTGCAGGATTCACAGATTTGAATGTGACACTATGGGTGTACAGAGGCCTTATGGTACTTGCTGTAATAGCAGCCATCATGTTGGCAGCAGGCCTTAGCAGAGGAAAATACAAGCAGGTATTAGTTGTTCCTGTAATCATGATTTTATTGGGAGCACTGGGTACCGGAGCGGCAGTAGCAGTACAGAACTTAATCGTTTCTCCTGATGAAATCAGCAAAGAAAGTCCATATTTGGAGAACAACATTAAATTTACCCAGGCTGCTTATGACCTCAAGTCAGTGGTAATCAAACCCTTTAGCGCTAGCAATAACCTGACAAAGCAGGACATTATGAATAACATGGGAACCATATCCAATATCAGAATCAACGATTATGAGCCTGCTAAAAAATTCTATAATCAAACACAGAGCATCAAGCGTTACTACACATTTAAGGACGTAGATGTTGACCGATATATCGTCAACGGTGAATTGACACAAACCTTCCTATCCGCCAGAGAAATGAACGAAGCGGAAACCAGCGATCAATGGCTCAGCATGCATTTAAAGTACACTCATGGTTATGGAATCGCATTATCTCGAGTGGATAAGGTTACAGCCAGTGGACAGCCCGACATGCTCATTTCCAATATTCCTCCTGCATCACAAGTGGAAGAAATTCAAATAACCAGACCGGAAATCTATTTTGGTGAAATGACACAAACTTATATTTTAACCAATACAGATGAGCAGGAATTTGATTACCCAAGCGGTGATAACAACGTATACAACACCTATGAAGGAAATGCAGGGATTAAGCTTGGTCTGTTTAATAAAATCATTTTTGCAATAAGGGAACAGAGTTTGAAATTACTGGTATCCACCAATATCAACAGCGATTCCAGAATTATTATAAATCGAAACATTTTAGAAAGAGCACAAAAAATTATGCCTTTCCTAAATTACGATTCTGATCCTTATGTTGTGACAGCGGAGGGGAAGCTTTACTGGATTATCGATGCTTATACCACAAGCACTTATTTCCCATACTCAGAGCCATTTAATACAAACCAAAGCAACGTGAATTATATTCGAAATTCTGTGAAGGTAGTCATTGATGCTTACAACGGAGATACTAGGTATTATGTAGTAAATGACGAAGATCCTATTGCCAGCACCTATGCTAAAATTTATCCCGCTTTATTTAAGCCCTTTGATCAAATGCCTGAATCACTCAGAGCCCATGTACGTTATCCTAGCGTACTGCTGAATATTCAAGCAGACGTTTATAAGAGATATCATATGAACGATGTAAGAGTATTTTATCAAAATGAGGACTTATGGAGCATTGCAAATGAAATATATGGAACTGAAGAAGTGGCCATGACTCCAAACTATTTTATCATGAAGTTGCCGGGGGAGGAACATGTAGAATTTATAAACTCCATCCCATATACTCCTAGAGGCAAGAAAAATATGACAGGACTGTTGGTAGCCAGAAATGACGGTATTCATTACGGAGAATTAATCCTATATCAACTTCCAAAGGATAAGGCAATTTATGGACCAATGCAAATTGAAGCTCAAATTGACCAACATACGGAAATTTCAAAGGAATTTTCATTATGGAATTCCTCCGGATCCACATATAGCAGAGGAAACATGTTTGTGATTCCAATCGAGGACTCTCTGATTTATGTAGAACCGGTGTATTTGGAAGCTACCAACTCAAGCTTACCGGAAGTGAAAAGAGTTATCGTAGCATATGGAGAGAGAATTGCCTATGAGCCTACTCTTGCAGCCGCTTTAGATTCTTTATTTGGAACGGGTTCGGGATTGTCTAACACAAATGAACCTACACCTCCAAATGAAACCGGCGGAGAGGGCATGACTACGGAAGCCATTATCCAATTGGCCAATGAAGCCTTTAAAAATGCTACTGCTGCACAACAGAGTGGAGACTGGGCTTCATATGGTAACTATTTGAAGCAACTGGAAAGATACCTGAATATGCTTACCAATAACCATGGAAATGCCACTACTCAAGAGGAGAATGGATCTCAAGGGTTACAAGAACCCGCTGAGTTAGAAGTGGATCTATAATGTGATCTTTCACTTAATAGGTGCAACAAGGTACACTATTAGGTATCAGTATACGGCTGAAAAACTATAAATAGTTGAGTAAGCCGTTAACCATATATTAATTTAAAAATTTTTAAACACTAGAAAGGGGCCTTATAACCAATGATTACAGGTGATTTACTTTTTAATATTCCTGCGAAAAACCACACTATACCCGAAATAATCCATACCCTGCAGGAACATCCTGAGATAATGTTTGTATCACTGGTAGGATTGGACATTGGAGGTCATGATACTGACGAAAAAATTCCTGTAAATTATTTTATTAATAATATTGAAAAAATATTAAGTCATGGAGTACAAACTGACGGATCCAGTGTAGTGCTGCCTAAAATTGCAGCATTAAATAACGCAAAGGTAGATATTATTCCGGATTTAGACGTAAACTGGTATGTGGATTACAATTTTAGTTATAAATCACAGGTTACATCATTACCCGTAGGTACTCTTAGAATCCCTTCCATTTTAGTACACAATGATACTGCAGAAGTGGGATCAAGGGTTATCTTAAAGAAAGCTGTGGCAGTTTTTAAGGAGCAGATTTTGCAGCTTCTGAAAAAGCATCCTTATGTATTTGATTATTTGGAGGCAGATTCTGTAGATGATATTGAAGAAATAGTTTTAACCGCTGCTACAGAGTTGGAGTTTTGGGTGAAAACCCCTGAGGATAAGGGAGACAGAGAACAATTGTCCACCTCTCAGGAACTGAAGGAGCAGTATTGGCAAAGAACTCGAGGTTCAGTAAGAACCGCTTTGGAAAAAACCTTGCTGATTTTAGATCGCTATGGATTTGAAATTGAAATGGGACATAAGGAAGTTGGGGGCATCAAGGCAAAACTAGGCAGCTCCGGAGAATATGACCATATCATGGAACAATTGGAAATTGACTGGAAATATAGCACTGCTTTACAAGCAGCCGATAACGAACTACAGGTTAAATACGTGGTCAAGGATATCTTTAGACTGAATGGTTTAGATGTTACTTTTATGGCAAAACCCATAGAAGGGGTAGCAGGAAGCGGCGAGCATACCCATATGGGTGTAGCAGCTAAATTGAAGAATGGCAAGATCATCAGTTTATTTGCGCCGAAGGACTATCATATTGATTTTATGAGTCCC
Organism: uncultured Anaerovorax sp.; assembly: GCA_964461765.1. Lineage (GTDB taxonomy): Bacteria > Bacillota > Clostridia > Peptostreptococcales > Anaerovoracaceae > JAVVUJ01. Next base: position 27,086 of record CAYWVS010000016.1, on the reverse strand, counting down.
ATAGGCTATGGAGCCATGATGGGGATTTTAAAAAACTATGAAGTCCTAAACCCTTTTATAACTGATACCAACGATGCATTGAATAGATTAAAGCCGGGATTTGAAGCTCCTGTTTGTATCGTAACCTCTTTGGGTCACGATGCCATGAGTCCCTCCAGAAACAGAACCGTACTTGTGGGATTGGTGCGAGATGCTAACCATCCTGCATCCACTAGATTTGAGCTGAGATCTCCTAACCCCAAGAGTAATACATACTTGGTTATGGCGACGGCATACTTGGCCATGTTGGATGGGATTAAGGCCTCATTAAACAACGAAAAGAAACCCATGGAGCTTGAGAAAATTTTATCTAAGGCTTATGGAGAAGATGCTTTTTATTTGGAAACTTTCAGAGTTTATAGAAGCGAGAAAAACGTTTTTGATGAATATTCTGAAGAGGAAAGGGATAAATTGTTTGGAAAGGCACCTACTACGGTTTGGGAAAATATCTGTGCTTTTAACGATTATCCTGAAAAGCTGGAGGTTCTCACGAAGGATAAGGTTTTTGATTATTTGACCTTAGAGTCCTACAAAGAGGCGGTAATCGCACAGTGGGCTATGGAATTAAACAATCGAATCATTCCCAATACTATGGAAATTATCAGGGAGTGTGCAAAATGCCATGTAGATGGTCAATGTACGGATTTCGACATTTACAATTGGAATAAGATCGAGGGCATTCGTAAGTATTTGGGTCAGGACAGAATGTCGGAAACTTGTTTGTTGACTAAGATATCCGATGCTTTAGAGGAAAAAGATTACGATAAAGCTTCACAGCTTCAAATAGAGATGCAAGAAAAAGTAAGAGAATTAACAGTGCTCTACAGTGCATATAAGAAAAATTTATTCTAAAATTCAGAAAGGAAGAATGTCATGATAGATATTAAAAGAATCAGAGATAATTTAGAAGAAGTGAAGGGTGCTTTGGAATATAGAGGTCAAGGGGATTACAATATAGACAATGTATTAGTACTTGATGAAAAGAGAAGGAAATTACTGGCTGAAGTTGAGCAGAAAAAAAATAAACAGAATCAGGATTCTAAAGCAATTCCACAAATGAAAAAAGAAGGAAAAAATACAGATACTCTCATGGCTGAAATGAAGCAGCTTTCTGAAGAAATAAAGGCATTGGATCAGGACGTAAGTGCTGTGGATGAAGAGCTGAAGGCTCTTTTACTCAACATACCCAATGCTCCCAACAGTAAAGTTCCCGTGGGAAAGACGGATGCAGATAATTTGGAAATCAGAAAAGTAGGCACCCCCAGAAGCTTTGATTTTCAGGAGAAAGCACATTGGGATATCGGTACGGACTTGGGAATTTTAGACTTTGAGAGAGGTGCCAAAATTGCGGGTACCAGATTTACTGTTTACACAGGTTTGGGAGCAAAGCTAGAGAGAGCCATCATCAACTTTATGCTAGATATTCATACGGGAGAACATGGATACACAGAAGTACTACCTCCTTTTATGGTCAACAGGGATGCCATGACGGGTACGGGTCAACTGCCCAAGTTTGAAGATGATATGTTCCACATTCCGGCCAAGGATTTTTTCTTAGTACCTACAGCAGAGGTACCTGTTACCAACCTGAGGATGGATGAAATCATAGATGGGACTGAATTACCCATATACTATACAGCGTATACTCCTTGTTTCAGAAAGGAAGCCGGTGCGGCGGGGAGGGATACTCGAGGTTTAATTCGACAACATCAATTTAATAAGGTAGAATTGGTGAAGTTTACCAGACCGGAGGATTCTTACGCCGAGTTAGAATCTTTGGTTAATTCAGCAGAAGAGATTCTAAAACGACTGGAAATACCATATAGAGTAGTAATGCTTTCTACGGGGGATCTGGGCTTTTCCTCTGCTATGACTTACGATATTGAGGTTTGGATGCCCAGCTATAATAAGTATGTAGAAATATCTTCTTGCAGTAACTTTGAAAGTTATCAAGCCAGAAGATCAAATATCAGGTTCAGACCTGAGCCAAAAGCAAAACCTGACTTTGTCCATACGCTAAATGGATCCGGCCTGGCGGTAGGCAGGACATTTGCTGCTATATTGGAAAATTTTCAACAAGCAAACGGCGATGTGGAAATCCCTAAGGCACTTCAGCCTTATATGGGATTGCAAAAAATCACCAAAGGGAGGTGAAGTCAAAAGATTAAAGGGGACAAAAATGCTAAAACGTAATTATCGTATTTTTTAAAGGAGGGAATTTATGATTGAAACAATTACACAAGTAAACAGTACGGTCAATGGGATTGTTTGGGGTCCTATCATGATTGCACTCTTGTTGGGAACCGGAGTTTATTTGTCCATCAGAACCGGTTTTTTACAAGTAGGAAAATTTGGATTTATATTTAAAAGAACTATACTTACAGCATTTAAAAAAGATCCTAATGCTGTAAAGGGCGAGGGAGATGTAAGCCCCTTCCAAGCTCTAACTACCGCTTTGGCTGCAACGGTAGGAACAGGAAACATTGCTGGTGTAGCAGGAGCTATCGCAGTTGGTGGGCCCGGTGCCATATTCTGGATGTGGGTTTGCGCATTCTTTGGAATGACCACCAAATATTCTGAGATTTTATTAGCAGTGAAGTATCGTGAGACAAACGATAAAGGAGAATTTTCCGGGGGTCCCATGTATTACATATCTAAAGGTCTCAACATGAAGTGGCTAGCGGTATTATTTTCTTTATTTGGATTCTTGGCTTGCTTTGGAATTGGGAACATGACTCAAGTAAATACTATCGCTTCTTCGCTAAATACAACCTTTGGTATTTCACCAATGATTACAGGAGTTGCTTTGGTTATTCTTGCAGCAATAGTAATATTGGGAGGAATTAAAAGAATTGCAACTGTTACGGAAAAAATTGTACCATTCATGGCAGTCTTTTATATCGTTGCTGCTATTGCAGTAATTTGCATGAATTATCAAGCGATCATTCCATCATTTGCACTGATCTTTAAATGTGCCTTTACACCTGCCGCCGCCACGGGAGGATTTGCCGGCGCTACTATCATGTTGGCTGTTCAAAAAGGTATGGCCAGAGGAATCTTCTCTAATGAAGCAGGTCTGGGAAGCGCGCCTATCGCTCACGCTACTGCAAAGACCAATCACCCGGCAAAACAAGCTATGTGGGGTGTTTTCGAAGTATTCATCGATACCATCGTACTTTGTACACTGACAGCTTTAGTCATCATGACTTCAGGTGTTTGGGATTCCGGAGTAAGCGGTGCGCCTTTGACCATCATGGCATTCTCCGATGGACTTCACTCTGCAGCCGGTGCTGTAGTAAGTATTGCAGTATTCTTCTTTGCATTTTCCACTCTCATCAGCTGGTCCTTCTACGGAGAAAGATGCTTAGGCTTCCTAATGGGATCCACTAAGGGTAGCTTGGCATTTAAGCTGGTATTCCTTGCAGTAATCATGCTGGGAGCAAACATGGAATTAACCTTAGTTTGGGATATTGCAGATACCTTGAACGGATTAATGGCTATTCCTAACCTAGTAGGACTATTAGGTCTATCCACTATTATCATCAGTGTTACCAAAGAATTCTTTGCTAATCCTGACGATCCAAACAGCCCTAATAAATGCTAAGGATATTAATTTAAACTAAATATTATTAATTTTAACGATCAAACCAAATTGGGTAAAACCAATTTGGTTTGGTTTTATTCAATCCTATTAAAGATGAATGGTGATATTCTTATGGAAAATTTAAAAGATCATGAACTAAAATACATTCAACTATTGCAAAAGCAATATAAAACAATTGAGGAAACCACTGAGGAAATCATAAACCTACAGGCCATCATTAATTTACCTAAGGGGACAGAACACTTTCTCAGCGATTTACACGGTGAATATGAATCCTTTACCCATATGTTGAGAAATGCTTCCGGCGTAGTAAGACGTAAGATTGATGAAGTATATGGGAATACTTTATCTGAAAAAGAAAGAAAAAATCTAGCCACTCTCATTTATTATCCAGAAGAAAAATTAATGATAGAAAAAAATCAGGCAGAAAATTTAGATGAATGGTATACCATCAATTTATATAGATTAATCGAAGTTTGCAAGGTAGTGGCATCGAAGTATACACGATCAAAGGTTAGAAAAGCTTTGCCCAAGTACTTTGATTATATTATAGACGAATTACTGCATGAGGAAAAATATAAAAATAATAAAGACCAATATTATGCAAGTATTATAAAGACCATCATTGAAATCGGTCGTGCGGACGCCTTTGTGGTGGCAATCTCAGACTTGATCAGAAGGCTTTCCATAGACAGACTACATATTATAGGCGACATATACGATAGGGGTCCGGGTCCTGAAATTATTATGGACGCATTGATGAAATATCATACCATCGATATTCAATGGGGAAACCACGATATATTATGGATGGGGGCAGGTGCAGGGGAATTATCATGCATTGCCAACGTCATACGAATCTGCGCAAGGTATAATAATCTGGATATTTTAGAAGACAGCTATGGGATTAATCTTCGACCCTTTGCCACCTTTGCTTATGCCACTTATGAAAAGGACAGCAGCGTTGGACTTTTGCCTTCTGCTACCAGAGAGGGCATTGTTTCCAATACAGAGTTGGAGCGGCTATCCAAAATTCATAAGGCTATAAGCATTATACAGTTTAAGTTGGAAGGTCAATTGATTCAAAGTCACCCTGAATACCAAATGGATGATCGTTTGATATTAGATAAAATCAATATTGAAAAAGGAACGGTTTTCATAGATGGTACTGAATATCCACTAAAAGATACATTCTTTCCAACTATTGATTGGAAGAATCCATACTTACTTTCAGCCGAAGAAAAAGATTTGATGGATAAAATTCAGGTATCTTTTCTAAATAGTGAAAAGCTCAATAAGCACATTGGTTTCCTATATTCTCATGGCAGCCTTTATCTGAAGTTTAACTCCAACCTCCTTTATCATGGTTGTATTCCTGTGGATGAGAAGGGGAACTTTGCAGAGAGTCATGTGGACGGAAAGCTGCTGTCGGGTAAGGCGTATTGCGATGCAGCGGACAGCGTTGCGAGAAGAGGATACAATGCCCGCCATGATTTAAAAGGCAAAAACGATTGCAGAGATTTCCTATGGTACTTATGGTGTGGACCTAACTCTCCCTTGTTTGGCAAACATAAGATGGCTACCTTTGAGAGATACTTCCTGGAAGATAAAGCTCCTAAGAAAGAAAATAAAAATCCTTATTATAAACTTCATGAAAAAGTGGAATTTTGCGAAAAGATATTGGTGGAATTTGGACTGGATCCCAAGGAGTCCCATATTATCAATGGTCACGTTCCCGTGAAGCTAAAAGCAGGGGAAAGCCCCATCAAGGCCAATGGAAAGTTGATTATTATCGATGGGGGACTCTCCAAGGCTTATCAGCCCGAAACGGGAATTGCAGGGTATACCTTGATTTACAATGCCAATGGTCTTTGGCTTTCCGAGCATCAGCCCTTTCATTCCAAGCAGGCGGCTATTAACGATGTGCAAGACTTAAATACCAGCATTAAGGCCATCGAAACCAAGGCGGATAAGATTCTGGTAGCCCATACGGATATAGGGAAAAAGCTCATGGCTGATATTGAAGATTTAAAGCTATTGTTAAAAGCTTATACAGAGGGTTTGATAAAGTAGAGCATTTACAATTGTTGACACTATGTTGGATTAAATTAGCCGAATAATCGAATACCAAGAGTATGGTATCATTGTATATTGGTAATAACAATTCAAGCTTTATTTAAATATTGGTAAAAAATTCAAAATAATTTAACGACAAAAAATATTTGACAAGAGAATTAACTTTATATTATACTATTAAACAATTAGTTTAATAAAGGTGCTATGACGGAATTATTAATTTGTTAAAGCGTTTCAGAGAGTCGGCGGTTGGTGTGAGCCGATACCTTGGCAAAATTAAGTCTCACTCCCGAGCAATTTTTTAGAAAGAAGATGACTGCTACGGCAGTAATCAGGGTGGTACCGCGGTAATACTTATCGTCCCTGAAGTCCAATATGGGCTTCAGGGTTTATTATTTTTTAGAAACGGAGGAAACAAAGTGAAACACATTAAAATTTTTGACACGACATTAAGAGATGGTGAGCAGTCTCCCGGCTGTAGCATGAACTTAAAAGAAAAGATAGAAATGGCAAAGCAACTGGAGAGAATGAAGGTAGATGTTATCGAAGCCGGTTTTGCCATATCTTCTCCCGGAGATTTCATTTCCGTAAAGACAGTGGCAGAAACCATTAAGGATTGTACTGTTGCCAGTCTTTCCAGAGCTACTCCCGAGGATATAGACAGAGCCTGGGAAGCCTTGCAAAATGCTGTAAGCCCCAGAATTCATACTTTTATAGCTACTTCCCCTCTACATATGGAGCACAAGTTACTGATGACTCCGGATGAGGTTTATGAAAGAGCGGTGGAGATGGTAGCCAGAGCTAAAAAATATTGCAGTGACGTGGAGTTTTCCGCAGAAGATGCCACGAGAAGTGATCTGGAATTCTTAGCAAGAGTCATAGAAGGAGTAATCAAAGCAGGCGCAACTACGGTGAACCTTCCCGATACTGTTGGATATACCACACCTGATGAACACTTCAATTTCTTTATGAAGCTGAGGGAACTGGCTCCGTCCATGGATAAGATTACAATTTCCGCTCATTGCCACAACGATTTGGGTTTGGGAGTGGCCAACTCATTGGCTGCCATTAAAGCAGGAGTCACTCAGATTGAGTGTACCATTAACGGCATAGGGGAGAGAGCAGGAAATTCCGCTATGGAAGAAGTAGTAATGGCCTTGCACACCAGAAGGGATGCATTAAAAGCAGAAACGGGAATTGTTACCACTGAAATCATGCGTGCTTCAAGCTTACTCAGCAGAATAACAGGAGTTAAGGTACAGCCCAACAAGGCAATCGTAGGAGAAAATGCCTTTGCTCACGAAGCGGGAATTCACCAGCATGGCGTAATGAAGCATAGGGAAACCTACGAGATCATGACACCTGCTTCTATCGGCTTAAATAAAAATAATATGGTATTAGGCAAGCATTCAGGGAAGCATGCCTTTAAGGATAAAGTGACCGATTTAGGATTTATTTTAACACCTGAAGAAATTAATATAGCATTTGAAAAATTTAAAGTTTTAGCAGATAAGAAGAAAAAGGTGTATGATCAAGATATAGAAGCACTAGTAGCTAAAGAAGCAGTACAGGTACCTAAAACTTACAGCTTGGAAAGCTTTGTCATCAATAGTGGTAACACCATCACTTCTACCGCTGTACTAAAAGTCTCCAAGGACGGAAAGATCATTGAGAAGGTTTCCAGAGGGGATGGCCCTGTGGATGCCGCCTTCAAGGCAATGGAGAAAATCGTAGGAATGTCATTAGCTCTGGACGATTATCAACTGAAATCCGTCACAGAGGGTGAGGATGCCCAAGGGGATGCACTTGTGAAGATCATCAATGAGGACGGCAAGAAGTATTCAGGAAGAGGACTTTCCACCGACGTTATTGAAGCTAGTATCTACGCTTACATCAACGCCATTAATAAGATGATCTATGAAAACCAACAACATTCAAAGGAGGAAAAATAATATGGCTATGACCATGACGCAAAAAATACTTGCAGATAAGGCAGGATTAAAGGAAGTAAAGGCCGGTCAGTTTATCGAAGCCAACTTAGACATCGTGCTGGCAAATGATATTACAGGACCTCCTGCTATCAAGGAGTTTGGTAAAATGGGTGCCAAAGCCGTTTTTGATGTAAATAAAGTTGTGTTGGTACCTGACCATTTTACCCCTAACAAAGATATTAAATCCGCGGAGCAAGCGAAGATTTTGAGAGAATTTGCTGTAGAGCAAAAAATTGAAAACTATTTCGAGGTAGGGGAGATGGGCATTGAACATGCATTACTTCCTGAAAAAGGTTTAGTAGTTGCCGGAGATGCGGTAATCGGTGCCGATTCTCATACATGTACTTATGGTGCTCTGGGGGCTTTTGCCACAGGAATCGGTTCCACGGATATGGCTGCAGGTATGGCCAGAGGAAAGGCTTGGTTTAAGGTTCCTGCCGCTATTAAATTTGAATTAACCGGAAAATTGAAAAAATGGGTCAGCGGCAAGGATGTAATCCTTCACATTATCGGAAAGATCGGCGTGGACGGTGCTCTTTATAAGTCTATGGAATTTATGGGCCCCGGACTGAAAAATCTATCCATGGATGACCGTTTTGCCATGGCTAACATGGCAATTGAAGCAGGAGCTAAAAACGGAATATTTATGGTTGACAGCTTAACTAAGGATTATATAAAAGATCATAAAAATAAGAATAAAGCATTTAAAAAGAAAACCAAGATTTATGAGCCGGATAAGGATGCGGTTTATGATGAAACTTACGTCATCGACCTTTCAACAATCAGACCTACGGTAGCTTTTCCACATTTACCTGAAAACACTAAGACCATCGATGAGGTTGGAGATGTGAAAATTGATCAGGTAATCATCGGTTCCTGTACAAACGGACGCATGGAGGATATGGAAGTTACAGCTAAAATTTTAAAAGGTAAAAAAGTAGCTAAAAACTTACGCTGCATTATTTTCCCCGGTACACAGCAGATTTATTTGGATTGCATTAAAGCCGGATATGCGGAGATTTTCGTAAAAGCAGGAGCGGTATTTTCAACTCCTACCTGCGGACCTTGCTTAGGCGGTCATATGGGAATTCTGGCAGCAGGGGAAAGAGCAGTGGCCACCACCAACAGAAATTTTGTAGGCAGAATGGGTCACGTGGAATCTGAAATTTATCTTGCAAGCCCTGCGGTGGCAGCGGCATCTGCAGTGGCAGGGAAAATTGCTAACCCTGAAACAATATAAAGGAGAGGAATGATAAAATGGGAAAAGTTTATAAATATGGTGACAATGTGGATACGGATGTCATCATTCCGGCAAGACATTTGAGCACCTTTGAACCTTCTGAGTTGGCAAAACATTGCATGGAAGATATTGATGCAGAGTTTGCAGGAAAGGTTCAACAGGGAGATATCATCGTAGCGGGGAATAACTTTGGTTGTGGATCCTCCAGAGAGCATGCACCTATCGCCATAAAAGGTGCAGGCGTCAGCTGCGTCATAGCCCCCACCTTTGCTAGGATCTTTTATAGAAATGCTTTCAATACAGGTCTGCCCATTTTGGAATGTACAGAAGCGGCAGAAAAGATTAGCGGAGGAGACGAGGTCACCGTCAACTTTGAGACAGGAGAAATCGTAAACCATACGAAAAATGAAACATATCACGCAGAACCATTTCCTGAGTTTATCCAAAAGATCATCGGATGCGACGGATTGGTAAATTATGTAAGAGAAAATTTATAAATTTTATTAAAAGAATTTTTAAAATTATATGGGGCAAAGCTTTAATTAGTTTTGTTAAGGTTTCTTTTGTTAAACTAATCAGTTTCCTGAGAAAAAACATTGTTGAAAGGATTTAGTTTGTTTTATCTCAGTGAAACTTCACGAAGAAAAATTAGAATCTTCTAAAAATGGGAACTGGCTTTGCACCATGGCAGTTTCAAAAATTCAAATTTATATTTAAATGTGATGTTTAAATAATTAGTTAGGAGCGAAGATGGATTACAAAATTGCAGTTGTCCCCGGGGACGGTATCGGACCCGATGTTATAGAGCAAACCCTGAGGGTTTTGGATAAAGTAGGAGAAATTTACAACCACAAGTTCCAATATACAGAAGTTTTAGCCGGAGGTGCGGCCATCGATGCTACAGGTCACTGCCTACCTCAGGAAACCATTGACGTTTGCAAAGCCTCCGACAGCGTATTGCTAGGTGCCGTAGGTGGTTGGAAATGGGACACTTTACCAGGAGACCAAAGACCGGAAAGAGCGCTTTTAGGATTAAGAAAAGAACTAGGTCTTTTTGCCAACATCAGACCGGCATTACTTTTTGAAGATTTGGCAGAAGCATGCCCTTTAAAAACTGAAATCGTAGAGGGCGGTTTAGATATTGTTGTGGTACGAGAGCTTACAGGCGGCATTTACTTTGGAGAAAAAGGCTACAAGGAAACGGAACTAGGTCTTGCAGCTTATGACGTGGAGCTTTACGCCACAGAGGAAATTCAAAGAATTGGGAAAGTTGCCTTTGAAATGGCTATGAAGAGGGACAAAAAGCTATGCAGTGTTGATAAGGCTAACGTTTTGGAAAGCTCCAGACTTTGGAGAAAGGTGATTACAGAGATGGCAGCCGATTATCCGGAAGTGGAGCTGAGCCATATGTACATCGACAATGCGGCCATGCAGATGGTTCGCAATCCAAAGCAATTTGATGTCATCGTAACCAGCAACATCTTTGGAGATATATTATCCGACGAAGCCAGCATGATTACCGGATCTATAGGGATGCTTCCCTCTGCCAGCTTAGCCAAAGGCAATTTCGGAATGTATGAGCCTGTTCACGGATCTGCACCGGACATTGCAGGACAGAATAAAGCCAACCCCATGGCCACCATTCTTTCCGCGGCCATGATGCTTAAGTATTCATTTGGACTTTTAAAGGAAGCCGACGCCATTGATGAGGCTGTGAAATCCGTTTTATCTCAGGGCTATAGAACCGGGGATATCGTAACGGAAGGCATGAAGCTCATAGGTACTAAAGAAGCAGGAGATCTGATCATTGAGGCACTGAGTTAAATCAAAATATCATTAGAAACAAATTAAAAGACGACTTAGTATCTGATAATGGATGCACTGAATTAAATGAAATATGTAGTTAATGAATTTTGCTGATAAAAAAATAAATAAACTTTAAGTAACCATATTTCTTAATGTTTTTATATTAATTTAAAAGGTAAATAAAATAAAATTATTTATGGTTAAGCAAAAAATATAAATTTAAAATTAGATATAAATCGCAAATTAATACATGAATACCGGCAAATCAATATAAGTGAACTGGATTGACAACAATATAACGAAGAGATATAATGAAATAAAAACCTCTCTGAAGTTCACTTTGACAATTTGCCGGGTGAAACGATAGGGTAATGGGAGTAATCTCATTATCTGCCAATGTGCAAAGGAGTGGAAACGCTAAATATTAGCGTTTTTTTCTAAGCACATTTTTTGTGATATAGAAAATAGAAAAGATAAAACAATTTCTGTAAATTATTGATGAAAGGTGAGAATAAGTCATGAAAAGATTGAAATTTGCAAAAGAAAAATGCATAGGATGTCAATTGTGTTCTCAGGTATGCTCTGCCATGAAAGAAGGGGAGTACATACCGTCCAAGTCTAGAATTTCTATTGAAACTTATTATAATGAAGGAAAAGAGCTAAAATATCAAGACTCCTACTGCATCTTGTGCGGAATTTGCAAAAAACAATGTCCTGTAGATGCCATTTCTATGGGGGAGTTCATTCAGGTGGATTTTGAGAAATGTATCGGCTGTGGAGTTTGTCAGCGGGCATGCCCCAAAAAGGTGATCAAGATGATAGATGAAAAAGCGATTATCTGTGATACCTGTAAAGGCGATCCTTCCTGCGTGAAGACTTGCCCTCAGAAGGCATTAACGTTTGAATAAATAGAAGGGAGATAGGAATATGACCATGTTAGGATATCAAAATAACGTTTTGAGAATTGACTTGACGATGAAGAGTGCAGTAAATGAGCCTCTTCGTATGGATTGGGCAGAGAAATATATCGGTTCAAAGGGTTTAGCCATCAAATACTTATATGAAGAAATGGAACCCGGAATTGATCCATTGTCGGAAGATAATAAACTTTTACTTATGACAGGTCCCATCTCAGGTACACCGGTACCTTGCTCCGGAAAGTTAGCCATCGCCTCCAAATCACCTGCCACAGGCACCATATTGGACTGCTCCATCGGAGGGCATGCCGGTATTAAAGTAAAATATGCAGGATATGATGCCATCATTTTTGAAGGAAAGTTAAATGAACCGGGATACGTACTTATAGAAGATGACAAAATTCAGTTCAAAAGTGCCGCCGAGCTGTGGGGCAAAGGCTCCCATGAAGCGGAAGCAATATTGGCGAAAAAGTACGGACACGATTACAGCATCCTATCCATAGGTCCTGCCGGAGAAAATCTGGTTACCATGGCTTGCATCAACTCTGACTACTACAGACAAGCGGGCAGAGGCGGAATCGGTGCAGTAATGGGAAGCAAAAACCTAAAGGCTATCGTAATCAACGGATCCAAAGGTGTGAAGGTTCCCAATATTGTAGAAACAACTAACAAAATCGTAGAGCTTTTACAAAAGGATTGCCTGCAGGAGGACAATACCTTTGTCTTTGACTGCGGAACCACCGCTTTCTTGGAGGCTTGTAACGACGGAGGAATTCTTCCTGTCAATAACTTCTCCGATGCTACGGACGAAAGATGGACAGAATATAACGGAGATGTGCTTCTGGAGAAGAGAAAGGGCAAGAGAGGATGCGGAAGCTGCGGACTGGGTTGCGGCAACTTCCTCCAATACGGAGATGCTATCTGTGAAGGACCTGAGTATGAGTCATTAGCAGTAGCCGGTCCCAATGCAGGGGTGAGAGATCCTGAAACCATCGTGAAATTTAATCAAGTAGCGGATGATATGGGTCTGGACACCATTAGTGCCGGAGACGTGATCATCTGGGCTATGGAAATGACAGAAAAGGGCATCCATGATTTCGGTATTAAATTTGGGGATGGAGCCAAAATGATAGAATACCTGAAGCTGATGGCTAAGCGAGAAGGCATCGGTGCAGATTTGGCCTTAGGAGTGAGAGCCGCTTCCGATAAGTATGGCGGAAAAGATTTTGCCATGGAAGTTAAGGGACTGGAGTATCCTCAATATGAGCCACGTGGTTCTTGGGGTATGTCCTTGGCCTACGCTGTTTCCGACAGGGGAGCATGCCATATGAGAGCCTACGCACCCAACGATGAAGTGTTTACAGCTGCAATACCTCCTTATACTGCTGAGAATAAAGGGCAGATGGTATACAATTTGGCAGAGCATAACGCCGTAAAGTTTTCCCTTTGCATTTGTGACTTCTGGGCAACCTTAAGCCAAGAGACCATGGCGGAGATCATGACCTTGGTCACGGGAAAAGAGTGGACTGCTGTTGATATGGCAAAGGTAGGCTGGAGAGTCATTCAAGTAGCCAGAGCCTTTAACCAGAGAGAAGGTTTTGACAGAAAAGATGACACCATGCCAAAACGTTTGGCTGCTGAGGCTTTAAAATCCGGTCCCGCTGCAGGGCAGGCTATTCCTCAGGAGGCCTTTGAAGATATGCTGAACCAGTATTACAACGTACTTGGTTGGGATGAAAATGGCAGAATTCCTGAAAGCATTATCTGCCAGCTATAAAGACTTTTTACAATGATAAAATGATATGGGAATACAAGCAAAATTAATTAATTTTATAACAATGATAAGAGGGTCAAAAGATATAAATAAAAGTGATTACATAATAACGTGTTAATTTACTAATTAAATGATATATATAGTATGGTGAGTTACGAATATATAATAATATTAGGCTTTTGACCTGGGTATCATAACAAAATTAATATCATATTTTTAAAATTAAAGAAACAAAGGAAGATGGCCATATGAAGATAACAATTTTGCCTAAAGGGACTCTTGTTAAGTATCTGAATGGTGATAAAGAAAGGGCTGTTGAGGTACCGGAAGATTGCACTTGTGAAGATGCTCTGGAAACCTTAGGTATCTATTGGAAGGAAATAAAAAACTTTGGATTTGTGGCTATTAATGGAAAACGGGTCATGATTACTGATCCATTGAAGGAAGGGGATGAGCTGAAGGTTTATCCCAAAATCGGCGGTGGGTGATAATTTATATTTGAGCTATTTTAATTTTGAAAAGGGCATATAATAAATTTCAATTGGTTATGTGCTCTTTTGTGAACTCCGATTTCCGTCGAGCAATCTTTGTTGGCGGAAACGATAGGGTATTGAGAGCAATTAATATGCCTGCCGTTGTGCAAAGGAGTATTCATATTATTGTAAGTTTTAAGTCAGATTACATATGACGTAAGGAAAGAGGAGATTATGTTTAAAGATGCACAAATTTTAAGAATTGATCTTACCACAAGGACAATAACGCGAGACACCATTGACGGAGAAACCTATAAAAAATATCCGGGAGGATCTGCTTTAGGTATGTACTTGATGCTGAAGGAGATGGATCCTAAGGTGGACCCCTTATCTCCCGATAACATGCTGATTTTTTCTGTAGCACCCTTGACGGGTATTCCTATCAGCGGTCAAAGCAGAATGTGTGTTACCACAAAAAGCCCGCTAACAGGTACGGCAGGAGATTCACAAGTGGGTGGATATATTCCTGCTCATGTAAAAGGCAACGGATATGATTCCATCGTATTTACAGGCAAAAGTGAAAACCCTGTGTACGTTTACATTGATAAGGATAAAGTAGAAATTAAAGACGCCAAAAACGTATGGGGAAAAATAACGGGAGAAGCAGAAGAAATTATCGCTCAAGAGCTAGGTGAGACAAAGTTGGAATCCTCCATCATCGGACCCGCCGGTGAAAACGGAGTTCTGTTTTCCTCCATTATGCATATGAGAAGCAGAGCCAACGGAAGAAACGGCGTAGGTGCCGTCATGGGTTCCAAAAATCTGAAGGCTCTGGTAGTGAAGAGACAGCCACCTGTGGCACCCTTTGATCGAGAAGGCATGAAAACTCTTACCTTGGATGTTAAAGAGAGAATGGCAGCCAACGAAGTTATCGTGGATACAGCTCTCAACGGATCAGCAGGGGTAGTGGATGCTCACGGAGCAGAGGGATTTTTGCCCAGCTACAACTGGGAGTCAGGCATTATAGACGACTACATGAACACTGCCGGAACTACCATCACAAAGACCATTTTAATAGGTAGAGAAACCTGTTTTGGCTGTGCTATCAGATGTAAGGGAGAAGTGGAAATTCCCGGCAAGGTAGATCCGGCCTACGGAGGACCTGAGTATGAAACTTGCTCCACCTTTGGATCCTATTGCGGAAACACAGATTTAGGAGATATTTGCAGAGCTAATATGCTTTGCAATATGTATGGAATAGATACCATTTCCTGCGGGGCAACTATTGCTTTTGCCATGGATTGTTACGAAAAGGGAATTTTGACAAAGGATCAAACCGATGGCTTGGAATTAAAGTTTGGAAGAGGAGATCACTTTGAAGCTTTAATTAAAAAGATTGCATATAAAGAAGAAGGAATCGGAAGATTACTAGCCCAAGGAAGTGCCAGAGCCGCCAAAGAGTTAGGAAATGGTGCAGAGGATTTGGTAGTAGCTTGTAAAGGACAGGAATGGCCTGCCCACATGGTACAGATGAAGCCTAATTTGGCTATAAACTATGCGGTCAACAACTTTGGAGCAGATCACCAGTCTTCAGAGCATGACCCTGCTTTAATGGCACCGAAGGATGATCAAAACTGGTTATGGCCAAATATGCTTGATGATTTTGAGGATTGCCAAGCTTACGGCGTATTAGATGCAAACAAATCAAAATTTGCATTGTCTACCCAGAAGTTCTATTCCACTTTGGACACTCTTTGCCTCTGTCAATTTGCCTGGGGACCTGCATGGCAGCTTTATGGTCCGGAGGATTTGGTGAAGTTTTGCAAATATGCCTGTGATTGGGACACCGGCATTGAAGAGCTACAGGAAATCGGAGAGCGTCGAATCAACATGATGAGAATGTTTAATGTAAAAATAGGTATGAACCGAAAGGATGATTGCCTACCTAAGAAGGCTTTCCTACCTATTACTTATGGTGAGGGAGAAGTGGCTCAGATTACTGAAGAAGGTTTTGAAAAGGCTCTGGATGCTTATTATGAGTTTGCGGGATGGGACGAAAATGGGGTTCCTAAGCCTGAAACTTTAAAGAGATTAGGATTGGATTGGGTTTAAAAAGATTAATTTCAAAGAATGCATGGGGAAATATGACATGATAAAAGTCAATATTAACAAAAAGGAACAGGAAATAGAGGAAAGCGTAACTGTGGCTATGCTGTTAGAGGAATTTGGCAGCAAAAGGTCGGCAGTTTGGGTGAACGGGCAGCAATTGCTCGTCGCCCAGTATCCTACCTATACTTTTCAAGATGGGGACGAAGTAAAGATTTTGCGAATTGTTGCCGGCGGGTGATTAGGCAGTTATTCTTTGAATGGCACAAAAGCAAAGGTATCTAATTCTCCCTCATATCCACAGGCACCCATGCGAGGGGAATTAGTAACGGGAAGAAACATTTCTTCATGTTCGTGTTCATCCATACAGTTTTCACAAAAAAATGGATCGTCACATTCGTACAAACATTCAGTACAGATGTATTCCGCTTGGGCATCACATTGTGAACATGTAAACTGAGGTGGTACGTTTCGTGCCAATAGACGTACTGCCTCACGTTGAGGAGGGCGTACTGTTTTTCCCATGAATGTTATAATTGTCTCCGTTGGAGTTCCAAAATCATACTCGTACAGAAGCTGGTCACCCACAGAAAACCCCTTTAACTTGCGGCTGTTTGGAATTTCATTGTTACCTGATTCATAGAATGCACTTAAATGTCCACAGCACTCTAACCATATTTTCCTGAGGAACTTGTCCAAAGATGATAGAGTTTTCAATTTTTATCAAACTTATCTGTTAAGAATTAAGAACATAAATTAATAATTTGTAACAATTTAATATAAAACAGATTTTTTTATTGACAATGTTAAATTAAAAATTATAATTGACAACTATTTATATATAAATTATAATCTTAAATCAGAACAAATGTTCTAGTTGTTTAGGTATTGTTTCAATTAAGGAACGTTCATATTAGAAAATTTAGAGAGATAAAAAGAGGATGAGGCAAATGGGAACAGTTATTGACCTAAAAGAGCGATCAAGGAAAAAATATACCATGGTTTCTTTGTTTGCAGGAGCCGGTGGACTGGACATGGGGTTTGAGAACCAAGGGTTTCAGGTAATTTGGGCAAATGATATCGATAAGGATGCTTGTGAAACACATCGTTTATGGTCAACGGCAGAAGTGATTCAGGGAGATATCAGCCAAATTGACTTTGAAAAAATACCTAAATCAGATGTAATTGCAGGTGGTTTTCCTTGTCAAGGTTTCTCATTGGCAGGACCTAGGAAAATAGATGATAAAAGAAATGTTTTGTATAAGCATTTTGTAAATTTGGTAGCAGAAAAAAAACCCTTTTTGTTTGTAGCAGAAAATGTTAAAGGAATTCTCACATTAGGAGAAGGAGCTATCATTGAAGCAATCATTGAGGATTTCTCCGAGAGGGGTTATCATGTTTTTCCTAATTTGGTAAATGCAAAAGATTATGGTGTTCCACAAGATCGGTGGAGAGTAATTTTAATTGGAATTAATAAAAGTTTGGGAATTTCAAAATATGATTTTCCAAAGGCATCAGGGAAAATTGTGACTATGGAGGAGGCTCTTAGAAATCTGCCCAAACCACAAGACAGTGACATATGTCAAGGAGCATATTCCTCAAGATATATGAGCAGAAACAGGAAAAGAGGATGGCAGGAAACCTCTTATACCATACCGGCCATGGCCAAACAAGTAACATTGCATCCATCCTCTCCAGATATGATAAAATGTGGAGAAGATAAGTGGGAATTTGGCACTGGGGGAGAAAGCCGTAGATTTAGCTGGCAGGAGGCGGCGGCAATACAAACCTTTCCTATAGGAATGTCATTTAAAGGAAATCTTACTAGCAAATATAAGCAGATTGGTAATGCGGTTCCTGTAAAGTTAGCAGAAGCGATTGCAGCGGATTTGAAAAATCTGTTAGATAATACCTTACCTGCTGAGGATAGTGGAAAGATAGAGCAGTATGGCAACTCAAACTGAAATAGGTAAAGCCTTTGAATTTGCTTGCGTTAAAGCAATACATATGAAATATTATAAAAATCAGAAAATTATTCTTGCGGATACTATTCCATTAAAATCTGCCAGGACATTTTATGAAAAAATATCTGAAGAATTACAGAAAAAGATGGATTTAGCCGCTGAAGCCGGACTCAGGATCATTGAAAGACTTGAACCTCAGCTCCAAATTTCAGACGGTACACCACTTTATTTAGCAATTCAAGAAGATGCAAAAGGTATTGAGGGAGATGTAAGGGATGTAATATGTTCCAGAACACCACTTGGATGGAATATAGGATTATCTTGTAAGCATAATCATAAGGCAGTAAAACATTCAAGACTTTCCAATAAAATTGATTTTGGGGAAAAATGGTTTGGAAGACCATGCTCTTCAGAATATTTCTGTGAAATCAAACCATTATTTCAGGAACTATATAAATTAAAAGAAGCAAATGAGTTATGGAGGAATATCTATAATAAAGAAGCAAAGTTTTATAAGCCTCTATTAATTGCTTTTATCAATGAATTAAAAAGACTTTATGAAAAATTTAATGATGAAATCCCTGCTAAACTGGTTACTTATCTATTAGGTAATCAGGATTTTTATAAAGTTATTGCAAATGATTTAAGTCATACCACAGAAGTACAAGCTTTTAATATTAGGGGCACCCTTAATAAAAATGCAGGATCGGTGAAACCTAACTCTAAAATTCCGTTATTAAATTTACCATCGTCTATACACGATGTTAGTTTCAAAGATCAATCAACCAATACCATTGAAATAACTTTAAATAACGGTTGGGCAGTAACCATGAGAATCCACAATGCGAGTTCTAGAGTAGAACCTTCCCTGAAGTTTGATGTGAATTTGCTGGGAATGCCCAGTACCCTAGGGACTTTAGTGGAGCCTTGGTGATTTCTCAAAATATCTAATAAAGACTGAGCTTCTAAAAGTTCAGTTTATTTTTTTTCCTAAAACAAATATGGATTTTGTTGACAATAATATAAGAATAAATTATACTTTAATTAAATACTTTGATAATCAAAATAAATTAAGAATTAAAATTTTTTAAATTTAATTACTAAAGCAAATTTAGAGGAACAAGCTAATAAGTAAATTTTAAATTTAATTGTTAAAGTTTTAAATTTAATTTATAAAAAAAGAAGTAATTTTAACTTAAATAAATTTGATAAGCATACTTAAATTGCTTAAGTGTGACCTTAAATGTAAGAACTTAAATTAAAAATTAACAAAACTTAAACATGATCTTAACTTAAACTTATGAAACATTAATTATAGGAGGTTGAAATTTGGGTGTTACAATAATAGGAACAGGAAAAGCTTTGCCTGAACTGTCCTTGGACAACGATGAAATATCCAAGATGGTGGATACGAATAATCAGTGGATCATCGATCGCACAGGGGTTGAGTCTAGGCATGTTGCCGTAAAGGAAAGTGCCTTGGATCTGGCCGTTTCCGCTTCTGAAGAGGCGCTCAAGGGCTTTGGCAATGACCTTCCCATAGATAAGGATACCATCGATTTGGTAATCGTAGCTACCGTTACCCCGGATATGTTGGTTCCTTCCATGGGTGCTTTGGTGAAGAAAGCTTTGGGACTACCAAATGCCGTTGCTTTTGATCTGAATACGGCCTGTAGCGGATTCGTCTACGCCACCTGGGTTGCTGAGTCTTTGATGAAGGCGGGAGCCATTCCGGGAGCCAAGACAAATGAGATAAAACGTGCATTGGTAATAGGCGTTGAGAGGCTTAGCAGAATTGTTAACTGGGATGACAGAGGTACTTGCATCCTCTTTGGTGATGGTGCAGGTTGCGCAGTATTAGAGCTCAATCCCGAAAAGGTGGGCATCATGGGTAGCCTTATAAAAAATTATGATGATACTACCAATTCTCTGACTTGCGGTATGGAATACTTAAAAACTCCATTTCATGCTGAAGCTGAAGAAAGCGACATGTTTTTAAAGATGAATGGAACCCAAGTCTTTAAATTTGCAGTAAAAGTTGTTGAAGAAATGATGATAAAAATCTTTGAGCAGACCGGAGTGTCTCCTGATGATGTGAAGTATTACATACCCCATCAGGCAAATATGAGAATTATTACTGCTGCTGCTCAAAGGTTTAAACAGCCAATCGAAAAGTTTCAAGTTAATATTAAAACTACGGGAAATGTGTCTGCTGCAAGTATTCCAATGGCTTTGGCTGATTTGATGGCTACCGGAAAGGTAGAAAAGGGCGATAAAATTCTAATGGTTGGCTTTGGAGGAGGTCTGTCGGCCGGCGCCATATTATATGAAGTTTAAATCTAAAGGTAATAAATTGATAGAAATAACTTTTATGGACAATGGAACAAAATGAGTGATTTAGTAAATTTAATTCAATATCTTTAATTCTGAATAGAATTATTTGACTAAAATGAATTAATAAAAAAATGAATCAATTTGGAGGTTAAATATAAATGGTCAATATTTGTGAACTGCTGAAAATAGAATACCCCATTTTACAGGGAGCCATGGCCTGGATTGCTGACAGCTCGTTAGCCGCCGCCGTGAGCAACGGAGGAGGTCTGGGGATTATTGCGGCAGGAGCTGCAGAGCCTGATTGGGTGCGATCGGAAATCAGAAAGGCAAAGGCCCTTACGGACAAACCTTTCGGCGTGAACATTATGTTACTAAGCCCTTATGCAGAGGAAGTCATTGAAGTAATCTGTGAGGAAAAAGTGCCTGTGGTGACTACGGGAGCAGGAAATCCCGGGAAGTATATTCCAAAATTTAAATCAAATAACATTAAAGTCATTCCAGTTGTAGCTTCTGTAGCCTTGGCCATACGTCTGGAAAGGGCTGGAGTGGATGCAGTGATTGCAGAAGGTCAGGAGGCCGGGGGGCATATAGGTGAGTTGACCACCATGGCCTTGGTACCTCAGGTAGTAGATGCGGTAAGGATACCCGTAATCGCTGCAGGAGGAATCGGTGACGGCAGAGGTATTGCCGCTGCTTACATGTTGGGTGCAAAGGGCGTGCAGGTGGGTACAAGGTTCGTGGTAGCAGAAGAATGCACCGTATCGGACAACTATAAGCAAATGATCCTGAAAGCAAAGGACACGGATACAGTGGCCACAGGGAGAAGTACTGGACATCCTGTACGAGTCCTAAAGAATAAATTAACTCGAGAAATCTTATCCATGGAAAAGAACAATATTGGTTTTGAAGAGTTGGAAAGATTGACCGTTGGCACTCTGAGAGCGGCTGTAAAGGATGGAGATATTGAGCGAGGCTCCGTCATGTCAGGTCAGATCGCAGGGATGATTAAAAAAGAACAAAGTGCTAAAGAAATTATAGAAGAAATGTTTAAGGAGGCAGAGACCATATATGAAAATAGGGTTGCTATTTGCAGGGCAGGGAGCTCAGCACACAGGAATGGGTAAAAGTCTTTACGACAACAATGAAAGCGCAAAAAAAATTATGGATTTGGCCGGGGAAGAAATAAAGGCACAATGCTTTGAAGGCACCAAGGAGATGCTTCGTCAGACTCAGGTTACCCAACCATGTATTTATGCGGTTAGCATGGCAGCCTACGAAGCTCTCTTAGGGGAAATTGCCAAGCTTTCTCAAAAGGAAATGAACGCCATAGAGATGGTTGGAATGGCAGGCTTCAGTTTGGGAGAGTATTCCGCCCTTACTGCCGGAACTTCCATAAAAAATGTGGAAACAGGATTAAAGATTGTAAAAGAGCGTGGAAAATGGATGAACGATGCAGGCTTGGATGAAGCTGGAGAAAACAAAGGAGGAATGATGGCCGCCTTTGGGGAACGCCACAAGATACTGGAAGCCGTAGAAGCCTGTCGGGAAGATGGAATTCTAGAGGGCGTAAACTTCAACTCTCCTCATCAGACCGTAGTGGCAGGAGATAAAGCTTCTTTGGATCGCTTTAAGTCTTATGTAAAAGTCAAGGCTAAGGAAGGCGAACATCTGAAGGTAGTTCCTCTCAGCGTAAGCACAGCATTTCACAGTCCTATGATGGAGCCTGCTGTACCTCAGTTGGAAGAGTTGCTTATAGAATCTTCTTTAAAAAGACCCAATATGAAAATCTACTCCAATGTCACAGGGCGAGATATAATGGAAGATTATAAGGGAAAAGAAGAAGAAGCGGGACAATTTATTGCACAGATCATGGGCAGGCAAGCCAAAAGTCCTGTATATTGGCAGGAGACCATAGAAAATATGGTAAATGACGGAGTGCAGCTTTTCATAGAGGTGGGTCCCGGCAACACCCTTAGTGGATTAGTAAAGAAAATTAATCACGATTTATTGGCACTGCATGTGGAGAATCAAGAGACTTTAGAGGCGACTATAAAATCTCTCAGAACTCTCATAGGACAGGAAGGTCGAGGGGAACCCTTGATTTTGGAATAAATGGAGAAGATATGAAATTATTGGAAAATAAAAGTGCTCTGATTACCGGAGGTGTTCGGGGTATCGGCAAAGCCATTGCAAGAGAATTCTGTAAGAATGGCTGTAACGTTATGATTTGTTACAGAAGCAATGAGACTGCCGCTCAGGAAACCTTGGAGGAGCTGAAAGAATTTGGCACTCAGGTGATTCTTTTAAAGGGGGATGTTGCGGATTCATTCCACAGTGAAGAGGCTGTATCACGTGCCAAGGAAGCTTTTGGGAGGTTGGATGTTTTGGTTAATAATGCCGGTATCACCAACGATAAGCTGATTATGAGAATGAGTGCGGAGGACTTTGACAAGGTAATTCAAACTAACTTAAGCGGAAGTTATTATTTTTTAAAGAATGCATCTTCTGTAATGGTAAAGCAAAAATCCGGATGCATCATCAACCTTTCCTCCATCGTAGGGGTAAAGGGGAATCCGGGACAGGTGAACTACAGCGCCTCAAAGGCAGGCATCATCGGCATGACCCTTTCAGCAGCCAAGGAGTTGGGAAGAAGAGGCATCAGAGTAAATGCCATAGCGCCGGGATTTATTGAGACCGACATGACGGGAGCTTTGACGGAAGAACAAATGGGCAAACTATCGGATTCCATCAGCCTGGGAAGGGTAGGAAAAGCGGAGGACATTGCCAACGTGGCCTTGTTTTTAGCATCTGACATGGCGGCGTATGTGACGGGTCAAGTCTTGGGAGTGGATGGAGGCTTGACTTTGTAAGGAAAGAGAGGTTTTAAAACAGATGTTTAGAAGAGTTGTAATCACCGGTATGGGGGCAGTAACTCCCTTAGGAAATAACGTACATGATTTTTGGGAAGGAATAAAAGCCGGTAAAAACGGCATAGATTTAATCACTCATTTTGATGTCAATGAACAAAAAGCCATCATGGGTGGGGAAGTGAAAGATTTCGAGTACCCCGATAAAAGAGAAGGTAAAAGATTGGATCGTTCCAGTCAGTTTGGACTGGTAGCGGCCAGAGAAGCTATGGATGACAGTGGACTTGTCTGCGGTGAAACCATAGAAGCACATAAAATCGGAGTAGTGGCCGGTACGGGAATCGGCGGAATCATGACTTTGGAAAAGGAGACCGTAAAAGCTTATGATAAGGGAGTTTCCAGGGTTTCTGCTCTATTGGTACCCATGGTAATTCCCAATATTTTAGCAGGAAATGTGGCCATAGAGCTTGGGGCAAAGGGTTCTTGTCTGGGAATGGTAACCGCTTGTGCTGCCGGCACCCATGCCATCGGCGAGGCCTTCCGTTCCATTAAACATGGATATATGGATGCAATGATTGCAGGTGGCTCAGAAGCTGCTTTTGCACCTGTATGTTTTTCCGGGTTTGCTAATATGACAGCTTTGTCCACGAGAACTGATAAAGATAGATGTTCTACACCTTTTGACAAGGAAAGGGACGGATTTGTCATGGGTGAAGGTGCGGCATTCCTAATTTTGGAAGAATTAGATAGAGCCGTATCTCGAGGAGCGAAGATTTACGGCGAAGTGGTGGGATACGGTTCCACCTGTGACGCTTATCATATTACATCACCATCCCCTACAGGGGATGGGGCAACCGCTGCCATGAAGCTGGCTATAGAAGAAGCAGGAATTGAGCCTAAGGAAATAGGATATATCAATGCCCACGGAACAGGTACCCCTTATAATGATCTTTTTGAAACCATCGCCATTAAAAATGCTTTTGGCGAGGAAACTGCAAAACAAATTCCTGTAAGCTCCACCAAGAGTATGACGGGACACTTACTGGGGGCGGCTGGTGCCATAGAAGCGGTAGTTTCTGTAAAGGCCATCAATGACAGTTTTATCCCTGCTACTATTAATTTGCAGGTGCCTGATGAAGAGTTGGATCTAGATTATGTACCCAATGTGTCCAGAGAAAAGGAATTGACTTATACCATGTCAAATTCTCTGGGTTTCGGAGGTCATAATGGGACTTTAATTTTTAAGAAGTATGAATAGATGTAGAATCCTATAGGATTCGTTTCCAAGGAGTTCATATAATTAAGTAAACTGTAAAAAATGCGTTTGCATTGTAAATAAGAGGGTAAGATTATGAAGCTTAACAGAGAACAGATCATGGAAATTTTGCCTCATCGTGACCCGTTTTTACTCATTGATGAAGTGGAAGAACTGGAAATGGGCAAAAGGGTAGTGGCTATAAAATATGTAAAGGAAGATGAGTATTATTTTAAGGGACATTTTCCTGCAGAACCTGTTATGCCGGGGGTATTGATTGTGGAAGCTCTGGCACAAGCAGGGGCAGTGGCGATTTTGTCCATGGAGGAGCATCGGGGCAAAATCGCCTACTTTGGCGGGATCAAGGAGGCGAAATTCCGCCAAAAGGTGTCGCCCGGCGACACCCTGCGCCTGGAGATCACTATGGATCGTCTGCGCAGTAAAGCGGGAACGGGCAAAGGAGTTGCTTATTTAGGTGATAAAATAGCATGTCAATGTGAAATCATGTTTGCCATAGGTTCGTAAAGAACAAAATATGATGAGACGGCATAAAGAACTTATTAACGATAATTGGAACTAAAAAGTTCAAGGGTAATAGAAACTTATTAAATGGAAAAGGGAAATATCCTATAATTTATGCAATTGATGGAAGGAATATGGAAACAATAAAAAAAATAAATGAAATTATGGTGAGTCTCTTCAATTCAGTATTAAAA
Source organism: uncultured Anaerovorax sp. (assembly GCA_964461765.1). Taxonomy (GTDB): domain Bacteria; phylum Bacillota; class Clostridia; order Peptostreptococcales; family Anaerovoracaceae; genus JAVVUJ01. The sequence goes on along the minus strand of CAYWVS010000016.1, from coordinate 1,924 downwards.
TTGGAAGAAAAAGCTTTAAAAGAATCTTCAAGCCATAACCTTTCTCTGACAGAAATTCACACCTTGGCAGCCATTGGAACGGAAAAGGCCAAAACCATGACCCAAGTGGCTGCTTCCCTAAAGATCAGTGTGGGAACCCTCACGGTAGCAATTAACAGGTTGGTAAACAAGGGATACGTAACACGCTTTAGAAGGGAAGAGGATCGAAGGATTGTCAGAATACAATTAACGAAAGAAGGCATTTCCGCCGTAAAAGAACATGAGTCTTTTCATTTAAACATGGTAGGAGAAGCAATTGCCGGATTATCCCTTAATCAACGATATATATTGATGGAATCTTTGGATAACATCAACAATTTTATGAAAATGCAAAGTGTAAAACCTTTAAAGAATATGGAGGAAATCAAATTGAAACCATTAAAAATTGGGAATCTGGTTATCCCCACCCCCATTTTTCAGGGAGGCATGGGCATTGGCGTATCTTTGTCAGGATTAGCATCTGCAGTGGCTAAATGCGGTGGAGTAGGAGTAATTTCCGCTGCACAGCCGGGATTTATGGAGGAAGACTTCTATAGCAATCCCATAGAGGCTAACATCAGAGGTCTTCAAAAAAACATTAAAGAGGCTCTCCACGCCATTAAAGATATTCCCAATAGAGGCGCTATCGCGGTAAACATCATGGTAGCAGCTAAAAATTATGAAGACATGGTAAGAAGCTCCATAGAGGCCGGAGTGCATATGATTATTTCCGGAGCCGGATTACCCACATCCTTACCGGGGCTCTGTAAAGGCAGCAAGGTAAAACTGGTTCCCATCGTTTCTTCTGCCAGAGCCGCTGCTATTTTAATCAAAAATTGGGCTAAAAAGTATGATCGACAACCTGATGCCGTCATTTTTGAAGGACCTGAAGCAGGGGGTCACTTAGGCTTTAAAGAAGAACAATTGGAAACTGCCACAGAAGATTTCTATAAGACTATTACGGAAATTAAAAAGGAACTGGAAGATATTCCGGAATGTCCCTTGATTGTGGCAGGGGGAATCTATACAAAAGAAGATGTGAAAAAAGCCTTGTCCTATGGAGCCGATGGAGTACAGGTGGGTACAAGGTTTGTGACAACAGTGGAATGTGACGCCCATGAAAACTTTAAACAGGCTTATTTGGACAGCAAAAAAGAAGATATTGCCATCATTAAAAGCCCTGTTGGTATGCCGGGAAGAGCCATCCGAAATAAATTTATAGATATAGTGGAAGAGGGTCGTTTGGCTCCTAAGCGTTGCAACGGCTGTATCATTTCCTGCAACCCAAAAGAAGCTATGTATTGCATTACAGATGCTCTTATCCGAGCGGTGAAAGGTGATGTGGAAAATGGATTGGTTTTCTGTGGCGCCAAGGCATATAAATGCGATAAAATAGAAACTGTTCAAGATGTTTTTGATGACCTGCAAAGTGATTGTTAATTAATGTGGTTGTGTTATCATTGAGAACTTCACTGCTATTATCAATATTCGATAAATATACCAAATCAATTTAATGTGGCGGTTTTAATAAATGGATTTTTATTTGATTAATTTTTAGAAGAAATAATTCTTAGTTTAGAATTATGAATATAAAAAAAGAAGCTATCTTTGGTTCACATCAAGAGGCGAAAAACAAAATCCTAATCTAATGAAATAAAGAAAAGGCGAGCCATAGACTCGTCTTTTCCATAATCATTTTAAATATATTTTCCAAGAAACTATTAAGGTAATCAATTAATAAACTATCTAAGTAACTGAAGAACGCCCTGAGGGATCTGGTTGGCCTGAGCAAGCATAGATTGAGCAGACTGAGTCAGAATGTTGTTCTTTGTGAAGTTCATCATTTCCTTGGCCATATCTGTATCTCTGATACGAGACTCAGCAGCACTCATATTTTCAGTAGTAA
>CAYWVS010000015.1:0-48008 GCA_964461765.1 uncultured Anaerovorax sp. | reverse complement strand
CATGGCCTCTCAGGTGATGAAGAACGGTTGGGTTCAGGCGGTGGTGGTTGGCTGCGACAGAATGGCGGCTAACGGAGATGGTGCAAATAAAATAGGAACCTCAGGGCTTGCAATTTTAGCGAAAGAGTATAATATACCTTTTTATATGTTTGTTCCCACATCTACCATTGACCTTAACACAGCTACAGGAGAGGACATTCCCATTGAACTGAGGCAAGGAGACGAGATCTATAAGATGTGGTATGAGAAATCCACGGCACCGGAGGGCGTAAAGACCTACAATCCTGCTTTTGACGTGACACCTGCCAAATATATTACTGCCGTTATTACAGAGCGAGGCATTGTATATCCGCCATATAAAGAAAATCTGATAAAAATATGAAAGATTACGAGGTAAAAGATGAAAGTTTATGAAATTGGTGATCACTCTTTCGAAAACCAGATGGCCACGTGGAGGATTTTGAGGTATAAGCCTTCCCCACCCATGGGCAAGGTAATTGAAGTGGAATTTGAATACAGGGATACCTTGCGCTTAAATGATAACATCAAGTTCATCAGAAAATTTCATTATGCTACCAATGAAAGCATCGCTCAAAAGATATTAGAAAATCAAACTTTAGATCTTTCCTTTAATTATATAAATAATTTTGATATTGAAATCATTAAAAATCTTTGCAATCAGGAGATGGTATTCCCATCATTTATGGCAGAATATGCCTGCTTTGATGGAAAAACCAGCTTTGATCATGCAATGATAGGAGATGGAGAGATTTCCTTTGCTAATTCTATCTTTGGAAACGCTGATACCTCCTTTTTTCAAACCAAGTTTGGGCATAGCAATATCTCTTTTTACAATGTAGATTTTCAGCGTGGTGCAGTTTCCTTTGCAGAGGCAGTTTTTGGAGATGGGGACTTGACCTTTGAATACGCCATCTTTGGTTGGGGCAATGCTGCTTTTACTGAGGCGGATTTTGGAAAGGGAAATGTGTACTTTGGAGGAACTACCTTTGAACGAGGTGAGGTGATTTTCACAGGAACCAAGTTTGGCAAGGGGGATGTTTATTTTGACTTTACCAAGTTTGGAGATGGAAATGCTCACTTTGATCATGCCATTTTTGAAGAAGGGAATGTCGTATTTGATCACTGTGATTTTCAAAAAGGGGAAGTTTCCTTTGAAGAGACCAACTTTGGAAAAGGGGAACTGATCTTTGATGAGGTGAAGTTTGGGGGAGGCAATCTGGACTTTACAGGAGCATTGGCAGATTATGTGGTACTAAATAATTGCAAATTAGAAAATCACGATAAATTGAAATTTAAAGTAGTAAATAATTTAAAGGTTCATGGCTGCATTATTAACAGGACTTTAAAGATCACCGGTGCTGCTGTACTTTCCCTGAAGGATACCATCAATTTAGGATATATCTATTGCGACTGGGAGAAAAACAAGGTGGCGGTAGCCATTAACAAAAATGAAGACACCATTCGTGAAAAGGAACGACAATTTTCTCTTTTAAAACAGAATTACAATAAAATAGGTGCCTATGAATTTGAGGATAGGGCTTTTGTGGAATACATGCGGTGCAGAAGAGGTAGTATGAAGTCTACCGTCCTCAAAACATTGGATCGGACAGTGGATTTAATCGGAAATTACGGGACGAAACCCGGAAGAGTGGCCATTACAATGCTGATTGTTTGGGCTATCTTCGGATGCATCTTTGCAGCACTTGACATTAGGGGAGCGTTAACCTATTCTCAGATGTTTAGTTCTGTTAACGGATTTTATTTCAGTGCTGTTACTTTTTTGACCATAGGATACGGTGATATAGTTCCGGCCGTTCCCCTTACTAAGGTTTTAGCTCCCGTGGAGGGCATGATGGGTCTTTTTCTGATGTCATACTTTACTGTGTCCGTGGTGAGGAAGACGCTGCGGTAAGGGAAACTTTAATAGTGAACCACTATATTAACAAAAATAATCAATAAAATTAAAAAATAAATATTAATCGTTAAAAAACATTTAACCATTTAGCAGATAATTATAATAAATTTTACATTTTTTTAGAATTTATTATAAAAAGAGGCTTTATGGCAGTTATTTCGTATTTATTATAGGGCATATATGGTTTTAAAACCAATGAGGTTTGTGATATAATTAATTTTGGACAGTGTAATAATCCATAAGGAGGTGATAGGCAGTGAAAAAGTTTAATGTAACAGGGTTATGTGTGCACAGTGAGGACTATATGGTTGACACTTCTAATAAACTTGCCCAAATACTTGAAATGATTGATAAAAGAGAGTATTTTACGATAAATTGTGCAAGGCAATACGGTAAAACCACAACATTATCACTACTTGATAAATGCCTAGGCGGTAGGGGATATTTACCCGTGTCCATTAGTTTTGAAGGTGTTGGAAACGAGAGTTTTGAAAAGGCGCCTGAGTTTTGTAAGATGTTTTTTAAATCCATTGCCAAAGCACTTAAATTTACAAATGTGTCAAAAGACTATATTGATAAATGGCAATCCGCTACTTCGGAAAGTTTTAATGAATTTTCTGAAATTATAACCGATTTATGTGATAATATAAAAATTGTTTTGATGATAGATGAAGTTGATAAAATTAGCAATAATGATGTTTTTCTTAACTTTTTAGGAACACTTCGAGATAAGTATTTAAAGCGTAAGGATGGGAAGGATTTCACTTTTCATTCGGTAATTCTGGCCAGTGTTGCGGACATAAAAAACATCAAAGGAATCATGATAGAGAAGGGGCTTATTTTACCACAGGAGGGCGAGGGTGTGTTCAACTCACCTTGGAACATTGCGGCAGACTTTAAGGTTGATATGTCTTTTAGCTCTGCGGAAATCGCAACAATGCTGAGGGAGTATGAAGCAGACAACCACACAGGACTGGATATTGCAGTTATTGCGGATGAAATTTATGCTTACACAAGTGGATATCCTTACTTAGTTTCACGGATTTGCAAACTGATTGATGAGGATTTGGACAGAGACTGGACCACCAACGGCATTCAAAAGGCAGTAAAACTATTTCTCAATACATCAAGCACTTTGGTTGATGATATTGGTAAAAACCTTGAAAACAACTCAGAAATATATGAAATGTTATACGGAATTTTAATTAATGGCAATAAGAAGCAGTACCAAGTAACTGATACCGCCATAAGTGTTGCAGCCATGTATGGTATTATAAAAAATCATGAAGGCAACGTTGTTGTTTCCAATAGAATTTTTGAAGTTCTTATTTATAATCATTTTATTTCAAAGGACGAACGGCAAACTCAAACCCCGAAAATTACCGGGGTTATGACCTATGATGTAATAAGGAACGGTCATTTAGATATGGCTTTGTGCCTTGAGAAATTCGCCAAGCATTATTCAGAAATATTTTCCGAATGTGACAAGAATTTTTTTGAAAAAAATGGACGTCAGGTTTTTCTTACTTACCTGAAACCCCTGATTAACGGTCAAGGCTTCTACCATATAGAGAGCCAACTCCGGGATCAACGTCGAATGGATATTGTGGTAGACTACGGCAAAGAGCAATTTATACTTGAATTAAAGCTCTGGCATGGTGAGCAAAAGCATGAGGAAGCATATGCACAACTGGCAGCATATCTTGACGCAAAGGATGCCAATAAAGGTTATCTTCTAACCTTTGATTTCCGCAAAGAAAGAAACAGAAAACCACGGGCAGAATGGGTAGAATACCATGAGAAGCAAATATTTGATGTTATGGTTTAGCGATTATTGAAAAGATTTACCAGAAAAAAACTGTTGACAAATACTTGAGAATAAATCTATAATTAAGCATATGAATTCAAACTTTAATTGAATATTAAAACCGATGATTAAGAATAGTAGGTACAGATTCCAAGCGCACAGAGAGCTGCAGATGGTGAAATTGCAGCCGGGAGGACTGAACTGAATGGACTTAGGAGGGCAGGACGAAAGGTTGTATTCCATAGTACGATTTAGTAGTGCCTGACGGGATCTCCGCCCGTTATCAAGGGAGCATGTATGGAGACTTCTTCAGAATATTTGAAGAGGCGTGTACAGTGAGAGGGTACTTTATGTACCAAACAGGGTGGCACCGCGGTAATAATATCGTCCCTGAAGCTATTCATCAGCTTCAGGGACTTTTTGCATCCTGAAGACGTAGTAAGAAATGAAGGAGGAAAAAAACATGGGCACAGAAAAAAGAAAGGTACCCCACAGACTTTATTTAACCGAGGATCAGATGCCAAAAGCATGGTATAACCTACGGGCAGACATGAAAGAGAAGCCTGAACCTCTGATCATCCCCAATACCGGCCAACCGGCAAAGATGGAGGATCTATATCCTGTATTTTGTGAAGAGCTTGCTAAGCAGGAGATGGATGATGTAAACACATATATAGATATTCCTGAAGAAATTCAAGAAATGTATAAAATATACAGACCATCCCCCTTGTGTAGAGCCTATAGCTTGGAGAAAGCCTTAGGGACTCCTGCAAAAATTTATTATAAGTTTGAAGGAAACAATACTTCCGGAAGCCATAAGCTAAATTCAGCCATTGCACAGGCTTATTATGCCAAAGAGCAGGGACTTAAGAAACTGACTACGGAGACAGGGGCAGGACAATGGGGAACGGCGTTATCTGAAGCTTGCTCCTATTTTGGAATCGACTTAACCATCTACATGGTGAAGGTTTCCTTTCAACAAAAACCCTTTAGAAAGACCATCATGGAAACCTTTGGAGGGCATGTTTTGGCAAGCCCCACCGATACCACCAATGCAGGAAGAGCAATATTAGAACAAGATCCCAATAACTCAGGAAGCTTGGGATGTGCCATTTCCGAGGCAGTGGAAAAAGCGGTTACTACGGAAGGATGCAAATATGTGTTAGGTTCCGTACTCAACCAAGTGCTGTTGCACCAGTCTATCATAGGCTTAGAGGCGGAGAAGGCCATGGAGCTTTTGGGAGAATATCCAGACATCGTCATTGGATGTGCCGGCGGCGGATCTAATTTAGGGGGTCTGATTGCACCGTTTATGAGGGATAAGATCACAGGAAAGAAAAATCCTGAAATCATTGCCGTTGAGCCTGCATCCTGTCCATCCTTGACTCGAGGTGTTTATGCCTATGACTTCTGCGATACAGGAAAAATCACCCCTATGGCGAAAATGTACACTCTGGGATGTACTTTTAAACCATCCTCCAACCATGCAGGAGGTCTCAGGTATCACGGTATGTCGCCCATCGTTTCAAAATTGTACCATGATGGATATATGAAGGCCATTTCCGTAGGGCAGACCAAAGTATTTGAAGCGGCAGTACTCTTTGCAAAGAATGAAACCATCCTTCCTGCACCGGAATCTGCACATGCCATTTACGGAGCAGTACAAGAAGCCCTGAAGTGCAAGGAAACAGGAGAAGAGAAAACCATTCTTTTCGGTCTTACGGGTACGGGATTCTTCGATATGACTGCTTACGATTCCTTTAATAACGGCACTATGGAGGATTATATTCCTACAGACGAAGATTTGAAAAAAAGCATTGAAGCTTTACCAAAACTATAGTAAACTAAAGTGGCTGACGGTTGTCGGCCACTTTTTCTAAAGAAAAAGTTAAAAGTGAAAATGTGTTTTAATTTTAATGTTTTTAAAAATTAAATTTACTTGTTCAATTTCATTAAATATGAAACAATTAAACCAAATATAAATCTTTAAAATTTATAAAAGTCAGGTGATATAGTGAAAATCTTAAAAAATATTCCCACAGCTATATGGATGTACCTTCAGCTTTTGACCATTGCAAAGCTGTATTTTTCTGTGAAGAAATATAGAGCCAATGGGGAAATTGAAAAAGAAATTGATGCCATCGCCCGCATGCAACACAAATGGGGCAGTAAGATGGTAAAAAAATGCGGCATTGACTTGCATGTGGAGGGTGGGGAAAGAATCCCCAAAGAACCGTGCCTATTTGTAGCAAACCATCAAAGTTATGTGGATTTGGCGGTGTTTACCGCTGCATTAAATAGGCAGGTGGGATTCATCGCAAAAAAAAGCTTAACTAAGCTGCCCTTTTATGGCAAATTTATTTATTCCGTCAGAAGTGTTTTTATTGATCATAATGACGCCAGAGGCGCTGTAAAGGTAATCGACACTGGCATTGAATATTTAAATTTAGGATTTTCTATGGGAATTTTTCCTGAGGGTAGAAGAAGTAAATGTGCAGAGATGGATCATTTTAAAAAAGGGAGCTTGCGGTTGGCCACAAAGCCAGGTGTACCTGTGGTACCCGTTACCATCAGTGGTACCTACAAGGCTTTTGAAGAAAATGGTTACTTTTGTCCTTGCAGGGTGGATGTTTATGTTCATGAGCCGATTCAAACTAAGGATATGGAAAAGCAAAGGGCCAATGGATTGGCAGAAGATGTAGAAAAAATTATAAGACAGAAGCTAGAGGAATTGCAAAGGATGGAAAATGGAATCGGCTAATATAAAACAAATGGAAAAATTAAATTCAAAACGAATATACATATTGATGGTGTTTGCAGCATTATTTTGGTCGGGAGCCTTCATAGCAGGCAAGTATTCCGTACCATATATCCCACCTTTTACCCTGACCTTTCTGCGGTTTATTTTTGCTACCGTGATTCTATATGGGGTCATTCAATATAATAAATCCAAAGGCCGTTATGATTATCGGCTTACCAAAAAAGATGTTCCCCTTTTTTTGTTTACCGGAATCATAGGCATGATGGGATATCATATCTTGTTTTTTAAAGCATTGCAATTTACCACGGCCATCAACTCCTCTATCATTGCAGCAACCAATCCAATGATCACCATAATATTGTCATTTTTCTTGTTGAAGCAAAGAGCCAAGGCTCTTCAAATATTAGGCATCATCATTTCTTTTTTCGGTGTAATTTTAACCATTACAGGAGCAGACTTTAACGTGGTGAAAGACTTGTCCTTTAATAGAGGAGACTTAATTATGGTGTTAGCGGTGGTTTCTTGGGCAATTTATTCAGTAGTCAGCAAGCGAAAGGGAGGACATCTTCCTCCCATGGCTCTTACATTTTACAGCTTCCTCGTATGTACCATACTCATTATTCCCTTTTCCCTATGGGAAAAGCCTGGGGAGTTTTTACCCAAAGCACCTATAGAGGCTTTGGGAGCAGTCCTCTATATGAGTATCTTTGCATCCGTCATAGGGTATTTAGTACAACAAATTTCAATCCGAGAGATAGGACCTGGTAAAACAAATATTTTCATAAACTTAGTACCATTTTTTTCAATGGTTTTGGCTACCATGATACTGGGAGAGGAATTGCAACCTATTAAAATATTTACAGCTATCTTAATCGTATTGGGAGTATACATATGCCAAAAGAATTAAACATCTTTGAACGAAATGCAAAGAAAATTGTTTTTTTTACGATTATTACGGGTTCAACGTCGTCCATTTTCACAAAATTCATCGAGGCTCCATCCATGGTTATCGGGTTTTACAGGCTTGCATTTGCAATGCCATTTTTTCTATTAATTACCCTTTTATGGCACAGAGAGGCATTATTTAAAATTACAAAAAAACAATTATTTTTTTGCTTTTTAGCGGGAGCTTTCTTGGCATGCCATTTTTTCTCTTGGTTTTCATCCTTAAAATTAACTTCTGTAGCAAGTGCAGCTGTTTTAGCACTGACTCATCCCATGGTTATTTTACTAGTCAACACTTTAATTTTTAAGGAGAAAACCAATAAAAAAGCGGTAGCCGGTGTTCTGATTGCCTTTGCAGGTGCCGCTGTTATCTCAGGGGGAGACTATAGTTTTTCAAGAGAAGCGATTATTGGAGACTTATTTGCAGTCTGTGCTGCAATCTTTATGGCTCTATATTTTTTAGTAGGTCAGAAAGCCAGAAAAGATATTAACGCATCCGTTTATGTCTTAATTGTTTTCTCCGTTGCTTGGATCATTTTTGGGTTAGGTATGATAATGACAAAAACACCATTTACGGGTTATACTCATTCGGATTACGGCTGGATTTTTGCCATGTCTATGGTTTGCCAGATTGGAACCCACGCAATTTTTAACTGGTTACTAGCTCACGTAGAAGCTTTATATATCGCCACTTGGGAAAATGGTGAAGCGGTAATTGCAACGATTTTAGCTATTTTTATCTTTAAAGAAATACCTACGATTTGGCAACTTGTGGGAGGGGCTATTGTAATTTGTGGATTGGTATATTATACTAAGCATGAAAGTGATTCGGAAAGTAGCTTGGATGCCACTTGTGAAAACAACCGGGAAAGCCATCAGAATATTTCTCATGAAAATAGTGGCAAAAGCGGGGATGAAGAATAAGGGGAAATTATGACCTATAAAGTGAAATTAGATATCTTTGAAGGTCCTTTCGACCTTTTGGTTTACTTAATTGAAAATGCTAGGATGAATATTTATGACATTCAAGTTTCGGAGATTACGAGGCAATACTTAGACTATCTGAAGCAAATGGAGCAGATGGATGTGACTGTTGGCGGTGAATTTATGGTTTTGGCAGCTGCTCTTATTGAAATAAAATCAAAGATGCTTTTACCGAGGATGAAAACCGATGGGGAAATCTCACCGGAGGAGGATCCCAGATCTGAATTGGTAGAACGGCTATTGGAGTACAAAAAATATAAAAGTATTTCTCAAATGTTGGAGCAAAGAGAGGCTTTGAGTTTTAGAATCTTTGAAAAGCCAAAGGAGGACATCTCTCAATTCATAGAAGAAAAGGATCCCTACCTACAGTTGGATTTAGACCAATTTGTAAAAGCATTTTTGCTCTTTGTAAATAAAAAGAAAAAGGTAGAACAAATTCAAAAAACTTTTGCCCAAGTGGAAAGACAAAAACAAACTATTGAATCCAAAATCAAACAAATTAAAAACTTTTTTACTGAAAAGCTTGTAAGAAAATTATCCTTCAGGGAACTTTTGCATCCCGAAAGTAAGCGTTATGATGTTGTTCTGACTTTTGTATCCTTGTTGGAAATGATTAGACAAAAGAGTGTCCGAGTAAAGCAAGTGACCAACTTTGGAGAAATAAGCGTAAGCCTGGTAGAGGAGGATGAAGATGCCGAGCAAAAAAACCATTAAGTCTGCTTTTGAGTCCATGCTTTTTGTTTGGGGAGAGCCTTTGGATGTGAAGGTGGTAGCAGAAATATTTAATATGAACTGGAAGGATGCTTATGATTGCTTCAAAGAATTGCAAAGGGAATATGCAGAGGAAGCACGAGGCATTGTAATCAGAGAAGTTGATAAAAAGTTTCAGTTTGTCACCAACATAGAGAACAGCGAATATGTAGAGCGGCTTTGTAACCCGGTGAAAGAAAAAAAGCTTTCCCAGTCCGCATTAGAGGTTCTGGCCATCATTGCTTACAAGCAACCCGTTACAAAGGGAGAAATAGAGAGCATACGAGGTATCAAATGTGAGAGGGTTATTGAGGGGCTGGCAAGGAAAAATCTCATAGAGGACAAGGGACGCTCCTCCGGAATCGGCAGACCTATACTTTACGGTACGACGGATTTTTTCTTGAAAAACTTCGGGTTTAAGGATCTGAAGGATTTACCGGATATAGAGGATATCGACCGTGCCATTCATTTAGAGGAAGACCCGGATCAATTGGATTTAGAACAAATTTCTATAGATTTCATTAAACCATAAATATTTTTCTAAATTCAATTAAAATAAAGATCTTTTGTGAAAATATTAGTTTTTTGATTGATACTAAATTAAGAAAAGTATTTAGATGAAACTAAAAAATTATTAAACTCATTTAAAAATTTAGAATAACTCCTTGCAGAAATAATATTATGTTTCGTAAGGAGTTTTTTTATGATGAAGAGAATTATTATTGTCTTGTTATTAGCCATATTTATATGCCTAGGCCTCTACAACATTGTGGATGCTCGTGTCTCAAAGCCCAAACCTTGGCCCCAAGTTTCGGCGCAATCTGCAATATTGATAGATGCTGTTTCGGGTGAAATATTGTATGGAAAAAACCAAGATAAAAAGTCTTATCCGGCTAGCATTACGAAGATTTTGACCGCACTGGTAGCCATTGAACTATGCAGTGAGGGAGAGGATATTGAAAAAATCATCGAGATAACACCCTCTGCAGTAGGAATTGAAGGATCCTCCTTATATTTAGCTGCAAATGAGAAAATATCTGTTAAGGATCTTTTATACGGACTTATGCTGCGATCCGGAAACGACGCGGCTGTGGCTTTGGCAGAGGAATTAGGTGGTAGTACGGAGCAATTTGTAGGCTTAATGAATGAAAAGGCAAAAGAAATCGGAGCGACTTCCAGCAACTTTATGAACCCCAGCGGTCTTCATGATGAAAATCACTATGTCACAGCTTCAGATATGGCTATAATTGCACGGGAAGCTATGAAATATGAAGAATTTCGGGAAATAGCCAAAGAGAAAACCTGGAAGGCACAACGAGGTGAAGGACTCAATAATATTTTTATCAATAAGAATAAAGTTGTATATCAATATGAAGGTGCAACAGGAATAAAAATTGGATTTACAAAAACTGCTGGGAGAACTCTGGTGGCCTCTGCCAAAAAAGGAAATGTTGAAGTGATTTGCGTTGTACTAAATGCACCCAATTGGTTTAAAGATGCCTACGCATTAATGGATCATGCCTTTGCAAATTATGAAGAGACAAAAATTGCACCCAAAGAAAAACCGCTCAATAGCGTCTCTGTTGCTGGGGGAAACGGGGAACCGGTCAAAGTAGGTACAAAAAATACGGTTCAGATTCTCAAAGAAAAGGGAAAAGTCAGTAACATAAGCATCGTTTACAGCATACCTAGAAAAGTAGAGGCTCCTGTAAAGAGGTGGGATTTAGCAGGTTACCTGAAGGTATACAGGGATAAAGAATACATTTACAGCGAGCCCCTTTATTATTTAGAAGATATGGAAAGGATCGGCCCGTAAAAATTATGAATGAAAAAAATGAGTTTCAATGTATAGATGCAGGTACACTTCATTGTCCTTGCTATCTGGCCATGACAGGGGATTGTCTCACATGCAGCCGATTGCAAGGTAAGGATTGCTCTCAGTGCAACTGGAAGGGCGTTTGTATATATAATGAATTTATTCAAGGAAATAAAAAAATCAATAATGCTAGAAAAAACTTTGAAGCTGACATTATTGAAGTAAAAGAATATAAGGATAATTTAATTATCTTTAAACTAAATGTAGGAAGAGGGTTTGCGCTGAAGTGCACCAAGCCGGGTACTTATGTCTTTGTGGGAAATCCGGTTTTCCAACATGAATACATGGCTCCTATATCCATTACCAAGGCTGATACCGAAGGGGGAATTATTCATTTGGCCATCAAACTTATCTCTACTAAAACCAAAGGTCTGATGATGGCAGAGGAGAAACTATTGCTGAGAGGGCCCTACGGAAACGGGATACAAGGAACCATCGGTGGAAAAAATGGATCTAGCATGGAAAAGGAAAGAATCTTAATAGTAACCAAAGGTATTGGAATTGCTCCCGGTATCCATACTGCTCATTACGGTAAAAATCGAAGCATTATTGACTTTATAGTGGATACTGAGAAAATTGACAAGGAATTGGTAGAAGAATATTTAATAGAGGATGAGACTTTGGTAGAAACTATGGGCTCACTTCAATATATAAATCTTTCTCAAGCAACCTCATATGAACGATTAAAGAGGTTGATGGCAGAAGGAAAATACCATACAATCATGATTTTAGCATCTGATTACTACGTGGAAACCCTCAGCGCTTTGGCAAAAGCCGTAAAACCTGAGGCAAATATAGGTGTAAGCAACAATGTTCATATTTGCTGTGGTGAAGGACTTTGCGGTGCTTGTGCTGTTACATCCAGAGATGGAGAGGTTATAAAAATGTGCAAATGCCACATGGATAAAATTATATAGGCATGACTCAAATGGACACAATAATAAGAAGGGGCGGTTATTATCCGCCCCTTCCATATTCTATTTTGAAAATTCTCTTGAAAAACATTTTTTTTTGCTATATACTGAAAGAACATTTTATTTACTTGGGAGGATAAGGATTCTATGGAAGGTTCCGGATCGACGTTAATAATCGCATTAGCACTACTAATATTGGCTTCTGCATATTTTTCTTCGTCAGAAACTGCATTTTCCGCTTTAAATAAGATTCGATTAAAGAACTTAGCTATAAAGGGTGATAAAAAAGCAATGTTGGCATTTTCACTCTCTGAAGATTACGATAAACTTCTTTCAACCATTCTCATAGGCAATAACATTGTCAATATCGTGGCGGCCTCTCTGGCTACTGTACTATTCGTTGATTACTTTGGTGATTCCGGTGTGGCAATGGCTACTTTGGTTATGACTGTATTGGTTCTCATTTTTGGGGAGATTACCCCCAAAAGCTTAGCCAAGGAATTTCCAGAAAAGTATGCTATGTTCTCAGCCCCTTTTTTAAAACTTCTTATTTTCATTTTATCACCTATTAATTACTTGTTGATGAAATGGAGGGATTTGATACGTGGCTTATTAAAGATAAAGAGCGAAGATATCATTACCGAAGAAGAGCTTCTCACCATTGTGGATGAAGCTCAGGAAGGCGGTACTTTGGAGGTTCACGAACAAGAGCTCATAAAAAGTGCCATAGCCTTTGATAATTTGGATGCCAGCTATGTAATGACTCCCCGTGTGGATCTGGTATCCGTAGAGGTGAGCCAAACAAAGGAAGAAATCGTAAAGCTCTTTATAGATAGCGGTTTTTCACGATTGCCAGTTTATGAAGAAACCATTGACAATATTTTAGGAGTTATGCATGAAAAGGATTTTTATGCACTAGTTATGCACGGAAATCAAACGGTGAGAGAGGTTATTCGACCTGTTATCCGTATAGCCATCACCATGAAATTATCTAGGCTTTTGAAGAGGCTCCAACAAAGTAAATCCCATATAGCCATTGTAACAGATGAATATGGAGGTACGGAAGGTATCGTTACCCTAGAGGATATCTTTGAGGAACTGGTTGGAGAAATTTGGGACGAGCATGATGAAGCGACCAACATTCAAGAGTTTACCAAGTTAAACGATTATCAATATGAAGTGGTGGGAAGCTTAAATATAGATAAATTCTTTGAAATATTTAAAATTGAAAATGATGATTTTGAATCCAGTACCGTTGGAGGATGGGTTCTGGAGCAATTGGGAACTATCCCTGAAAATGGAGATAACTTTACTTTTGGTAATCTATTCGTAACAGTAGAGGCCTTAGAAGGAAACCGTGTGGCAAAGGTTTTAGTCACAATATCAGAAAAAAGTCAATAGAATAAAATAGGTGCAAAAGAATGAGATATAGTGTAGGCGAATGATATAGAACACAATATGATGTGCATGGTATTGATACACGACTAACAAAAAAAGAAAAAAGTGTTGACAACTTATAAAGTAAATGTTACAATTGTGTTACTAAAACAATTTGAACAGATTACAAATGTTCAAAAAAAGAAAAGAGGACATTAGTTATGAAGTATTTCATAAGAAGTAGAATTCTTCTATCATTCGTTATTTGTTTATTTCTCTTTAGCCAATTGGTCTTTGCAGAACCTGCTGAGAATGTGGCAGACGATGTAATGGGTGTACCCGTAGAAAGGGTAATCGAAACTAAAACAATCGTAAATCCTGCTGAAGAGGGGAAAGTAACAGTTGGTGTAGTTTCTACCGATATTTTAAACGTAAGAAGTAATCCTGGAACAGATCAACAATTGGTAGGAAAACTTAACATTAATACAAAAGTAAAAATTGTAAAAAGTGAAAATGGCTGGCATAACATTACTGCTGAAGGTGTTACAGGTTGGGTTCACGGGGAATATATTTCAAATATCTCCACTGTCACAGAAGACCAATATAAGGAACAGATTTCCAGGGGTTTTGTGGACAGAAGCAATCCTCCCGCACCATCAGGGGCAAAAGCTGAAAGTGTCGTAGCTTTGGCAAAGCAACAATTAGGTAAAAGATATGCTTATGGAACGGCAGGACCAAACACCTTTGATTGCTCCGGGTTTATAAATTATATCTACAGACAGCATGGTATCAGCACACCACGGTCTACCAGCGGATTTACATCCTTTGGTGTTACCGTGTCAAAGGCTAATCTGCAACCTGGGGATGTAATCTTATTTGATACCTCCGGTCCAATTAACGGCGTGGTATCCCATGTGGGACTTTACGTTGGAAACCGTCAAATTATTCACGCTTCTACCGGAGGCAGAGGTGTAGTATACGATAGCATCGACGCACCATACTATGCAGCCAGGTATATTAAAGCAGTGAGAGTTTTATAAATTTGGAAATCTAAAAATAAAAAGATTTTTGTTACCGAAAGCAGCTCCCAAGGAGTGCTAAGGAAAAACTGAAATTATAAAGTTAACTTTTAAGAGACAAGAATTAAAAACTTGTCTCTTATTTTTTCTTAACCATTCTTTTTTTTGCGGTTTTCTTTTTCATAATGGAATATCCAAAGGTTCCTAATTCTTTTCCTAAACCATAGTAGGCTCCATGGCTGTATGCTATTAAACCTGATTTTTCCAAACAGAATTTCCCTTTTTCATCTATTAAGCTTTTATCTCCATGGACAGCAACGATATCAGCCATAAACACATCGTGAGTTCCCAATTCCATAATTTGGCGGACTTTGCATTCTATATTTACGGGGCTTTCCATAATCATGGGGCATTTGACCAGGCTTGCCGGGATAGGAGTCAAATTTAAATGTTCGAACTTATTTACTTCTGCTCCTGACTTCACACCACAAAAATCTGTGGCAAAAGCCAGATCTATAGTGGTTAAATTGATAACAAATTCCTTTTCTTCACTGATAATATGGTGGGAATGTCTGGATTTCCGAATGGAAACATAGGTTATGGGAGGTTCTGAGTTGAGGATTCCCGTCCATGCGATTGTAATGATATTTTGGGTTTCTGTGGTGCTGCCGCAGCTTACCATAATGGCAGGCAATGGGAACTCCATAGTACCCGGCTTTTCAAAGATAAATTTCTCCATAATTCCTCCTACTAAAAATTTTTATTATTTTATTATACAGTAAACACTTTTAGATGTATATCTTTTAGATTAAATTATATTTTTAACAAAATTTTAATAAAATTAACTAAGGTTAAACTTTGCATATTGCTTACTTAAAGGTCTTTGATTTATTAAAATATGTTTCGTTATTATAAATAGCATAAAATAGTTGAATTCCAAAGTGGTAGATGCTAAGATAAAATAGTTGTTAATAAACGAATTCTGAATTAATACAAAAAGGATTGATATGACTAAAGAAATAAAGAGAAAAAAAATTGAGTTGATTGCCTTAGATATGGATGGAACTCTTTTAACTCGAGATGGGAGAATATCACCTCACACCCAAGAAGTGCTAAAGAAAGCCATGAGCAAAGGAATCCATGTCGTCATAGCCACGGGAAGAGTATTCAGTGCATTTCCTGAGGATGCCCTTAATTTTTCCGGTATTGAGTATGTGGTTAGCTCAAATGGAGCCAGGGTGATTCGAATGAAGGATAAATCCACTATTTATACTAACCTGATTCACGGAGAAAGTGCAAAACAATTGATACCTTATATCTTTCAGGAAGATCTTTTCCTTGAAATTTTTTATGATGGAGATGTATTTGTAGACAAAGCCTGCGTGAAAAAGATGGATCAATATGGATTGCCCCAGAGATATACAGAATATATGTTGAGGACGCGTACCCAGATTGATGATATCAGGCAGACCATGGAAGATAATATTGATAAATTAGAGAATATCAATGTAAATTTTGGATCTATGGATCGAAAGCAAGAGCTTTGGGAGATCTTGAGCCGATTGCCGAATATAACTGCTACCAGCTCTTTTCCTCACAACATTGAAATTGGCGGAGGGACTACCAGCAAGGCTGACGGTCTCAATCATCTATGTCAGATATTGAATGTTAAGGCGGAATCTGTCATGGCTTGCGGAGACAATTATAACGATTTGGCTATGCTGAATTTTGCAGGTATCTCTGTGGCAATGGGCAACGCTGAGGATGGGGTTAAATCTCAAGTAGACTTTGTGACTCTCACCAATGAAGAAGACGGAGTGGCTCACGCCATTGAGCAATTTGTTTTATAAAAATCATATTAAAATGTTTAAAAGGTATGCAACTCAGAAATAATTCAAAAAAGGAAAGAGTAGCAGATAATGTCCCCATGGAATATTCTAAAGGATAGAATGATAATAGGGGGCATTAATTTATGTATAGAGTAGTAGTAATTGGAGGCGGTTGGTCCGGGTGCGCAGCAGCTTTGGCTGCGAGAAAGGCCGGCGCAGAAGTAATTTTGTTGGAGAAAACTGACCTCCTTTTGGGACTGGGTAATGTAGGCGGAATTATGAGAAATAACGGCAGATTTACAGCTGCCGAAGAAAATATAGCATTAGGGGCTCATGAACTCTTTGATATTACAGACAAGTGTTCCACTCATCGAAACATTGAGTTTCCGGGACACAAACATGCCAGTCTTTACAATGTTATGTTGGTAGAGCCAAATGTAAGGCGCCTTTTGGAAGAAAAGGGTATAGTGGTTAAAACCATAGCCCGTGCTATAGATGTTGTCCTTTCTGATAACGCCCGTCAGGACTTACCTAACCAAAAAGAATCTAAAAACCGTTATTTAAAAAGTATCATTTTGGCCGATGGTGAGGTCATAGATGGAGATGTTTTTATTGAAACTACAGGTTCTACAGGACCTATGGGAAATTGTCTTACTTATGGGAAGGGCTGTTGTATGTGCATTTTGCGCTGCCCGGCCTATGGACCACGAATCAGCATTACGCAGAAAGCAGGACTCAATGACATTATGGGTCAACGGGCGGATGGTTCCTTCGGAGCATTCAGCGGATCAGGAAAGTTAGAGAAGGGTTCTCTATCTCCTGAAATACAAAAAGAATTAAACGAGACGGGGGTTTCCATCATTCCTCTGAAAAATGAATATGTCAATAAAGGTAAACTTCAATCCAAAGTTTGTCAGCAATATGCATTGGATGTGTTCGCAGAAAATATTATTCTCTTGGATACGGGGTATGCCAAAATTATGTCATCTTACTTTCCTTTGGAACAGCTTAGGACTGTGCCGGGCTTGGAAAATGCCAGATATGCAGATCCTTATGCAGGAGGAAAAGGGAACTCCATCCGATATTTGTCTGTAGCCGAGCGGGAAAACAGCATGCACGTTACAGGCATTGACAATCTCCTTTGCGGGGGAGAGAAATCCGGGCTCTTTGTGGGTCATACAGAAGCCATCACCACGGGTACCCTATCGGGATATAACAGTGCCAGATACTTAAAAGGAATGAGACCTTTGGAATTGCCAGATTCCTTGGCAGTAGGTGATATTATTTCCTTTACCAATGCGCAAATCAAGACAGAGGAAGGCCTTTTGACTCGATATACCTTTGCGGGGGCTGAATACTTTGAAAGAATGCAAAATAAGGAAACCTACACTACGGATATATGGGAAATCCAGAAGCGAGTTAAAAAAGCAGACTTGACTAATATTTATAGGGAAAAGATTATTTCGTAATTTTATGTAAACTCAAAGCGGTAGGGAGCGGTTATTAGCCGCCCTACCACTGATGAAATCCAAATTGGCATGTTGACAGATGACCGGTTTTCAGATAAAGTTAAAATGAAAAATTAAAAGAAAGGCAAAGTCTTCACTTATATAAAGTGGAAATTAGAATACTATGAGATTAAATAAATATATAGCCCATGCAGGAATTGCCAGCAGGAGAAAAGCGGACGAGCTCATTGTGAATGGCAATGTAAAGATAAATGGCTTCGTAATGAAAGAATTGGGATATGAGGTGCTACCTGATGACTCTGTGGAGGTAAACGGTAGACCACTGAAGCTTGACTCCAAAATGGTGTACATCATGCTAAATAAGCCTAAAGGGTATGTGACCACCACAGAGGATGAGCAAAGCAGACCTACAGTATTGGATTTGGTCAGGGATATAGATCAGCGATTGTACCCCATAGGAAGGCTGGATTTCAACACATCCGGATTGCTTTTGATGACTAATGACGGGGATTTGGCCTATCGGCTGACCCATCCAAAGCATAAAATCTATAAGACTTACAGAGCTAGGGTAAATGGGGTTCTTTCTCAGGAAAAGGTAGCCATGCTGCGAAAAGGCGTGGATATCGGAGGTTTTATAACTTCTCGGGCTAATGTAAAAATATTAAAGCAGGCCGAACGTTCAACCATTATAGAAATTCAGATTTATGAGGGGAAAAATAGACAGATCAGAAAAATGTGTGCCGCTGTGGGAAACAAAGTAATCGACTTGGAAAGGGTAGCTGTAGGGGATTTGGAGTTAAGACACCTTAAGGTAGGTCACTATAGGAAATTGACTAGGGAAGAAGTGGAATACTTAAAAAATAGCTGAGAATGGAATGTGGCAAAAATGTAAAAAGTGTTAAAGCACCTTCTCTAAGAACCCTTCTTGCAAAAATCCTTTGGTCTAGGATTAATATCTCTGGTGCTTTGACAATTCAAAGCACCAATTCTACATATACGCTATTATTATTCAGTTCTGCATAAACACTATTATTATTCAGTCTCGAATAGAATTTACCATGCCAATTACAGTAATTTTTATACGAGTTTCAACATATGTTTTTTCTGAATAATTAGTAGTAAAAATGTCCTTTGCTTCTTCTAAAAATTCATAAAGAGTGCAACCGGAAGCCTGGCATAATGTTTTCAAATCTTTTTTTATAGTTTGTACACAGTATTCTTTTGCAGCCTCTAATCCTTCAAAAGTTTGTCTGCTTTTATAGGTATAAGCAATTAATTCTTCAGTAATTGGATTTGGTCTTATTAAAGCTTCCAAAGTATGTAAAACTTTTCCCACTGCAGCACCGATTGCATTAGCAACATCGGCATTTTCAGGTACAATGACATCAGTATTAGAAAAATCGGAAAATGCTATGTGCCAAGACAAGGCAGGTGCACCTATTACCACAATTGGTTTATGGGATTTGAAAAAATCTTCCCTTGCAATTTTTAGACTTTTTTTATCATGTACTCCTAAATAATGTTGAATACTATTGTCACATGCATTGGTAATTTGTAATTTCATTTGATAAAAACTTTTTTTAAAAAATTCTTTTATTAAAAGAGATAGATAATTTGATAAGATGTTAGCAACTATTTTGGAAGCAGAGGCATTCCATCTAACATAGTCCCCTGTAGCATGTAATAAATCCGTAGGGGTAAAGGCAATTCTTCTTATTAAATCATATGAAAGTAATTTTTCAAGTATTTCTTCCAAGTTATTATGATGATCTATATTTAAACTGTATCTTGTTTGAGGTTCCTTTTCAATTAGAGAATAAACCAAAAACATCTCCTCATTTAGCTTATCAAGGTGGTTATTTTTAAATATAGTATAGCAATCTAATTCGGATAGACTTTTAATATTATCTAATTCTATTAATTTTTTTAATAGAGATGGATGACAGTCTGCCGCTAAACAAAATGGAATTGATTTTTCTGGACCAAACACTATCTCGCCGTTTGGATAGATATGGATCATGCTGTCACCGCCTGTCCCATATGTATAAAGCTCTGAAGCCCTTACTCTTGTTAGCCATCCCCCTACATTAGCGCCCTGTGGGTTCAATTTAATAAGCCCATCATTTACATCAGCAATATCTGTAGTGGTTCCTCCAATATCAACAATTAAAGCATTCTGCAAACCTGTCAAAAAAAGACCACCATAAATACTTGCTGCAGGACCAGACAATATTGTTTCAATAGGTCTTTCTAAAGACATTTCTGGACCCATAAGGCTGCCATCACCTTTTACAATCATGAAGGGTGCTTTAATGCCAAATTGATTTAAGATAGTATTACATTCCAATATTAAATCCTTAATGATTGGGACTAACTTTGCATTGAGAACTGCTGTTACAGTACGTTCGTAAAATCCTAAAGTTCCAGTAAGTTCATGAGCACATACAACAGGAATATTTAGCTTTTCTATAATTAATTTTTTAACAGTCTCCTCATGAGATGAATTTCGGACACTGGCATAACCAGAAACAGCGATAGAATCCACACGTCCATAAAAGGAACGAATGCTTTCAATCACTTGATCTTCACTTAAATCTTCTGTTAAATTACCATAAATATCAAATTTTCCTTTCACATAATGAATATATTCTGTTGGAAGTGGTCCATCAGGCACTTGTCCGATGCAAATCAACCCAACTTTGCATCCCTTACCTTCTACAATAGCATTTGTTGCAAGTGTTGTAGAAAGGCAAACCAATTCAATACTTTCAAAATTTATAATGTTTAATAAGTTAATACAATTACGAATTCCAACAGAAAGTTTTTCCTTGGTGGTAAGTGCTTTTGCTTTGTTTAATATAGTTTTTGTGCGTTTATTAATTAGCACGCCATCCGTATACGTTCCACCCGTATCCAAACCTAATATAATTGACATTTGTGCCTCCAAAATATAAAATAAAACATATGATAAAACATAAGAAAAGTGGTAAATCAAACCATAGCATAGTGTTTGAAAAAAGTCAAGGATAAGAATGTAGTTTAGATAAAGTAAGGAGAGTGTCATGAAACAAACGGCAAAGAATACATTGCATGTAAAGCAGTCAAATATGGAACTGATGCGATGTACATTAAGAGATATAAGAAGTGGAACAAGAAATAACATTGCTGCAATTACAGGATTAAGCCTTGCAACTTGCGGAAATCTTTTGAATGATATGTTAGAAAAGGGAGAAGTTTTTGAAGCAGAGTTAGAAGAATCAAATGGGGGGCGCCCTGCAAGGAAATATACATATAATGAAAACTTTGCATTAATTGCATCTATCTGCATTACAGCAGAGGGGAAAGAAAAAGTACTTTGTTACGAGGTAAATAATTTATATGGTGAATATATTAAACGTGAGGTGAATAAATATGAAATTCTTGATATAGACGTAATTGATAAACTTATTGGAGATATTTTAAGTGAGTTTAAAAATATAAGGGCATTAGGCATTGGAATACCCGGTGTTGTTACAAAAAATGGTACTATTAAAACTTGCGATATTAAAGAGCTGACGAGTAAAAATATAAAGCAATTTATAAAAGAAAAATATAAAATTGAAGTGGTAGTAGAAAATGAAACCCATGCAGTAGCATATGGTGCGTATAAATCCTATGGTGGTGGTGAAAAAATCAATTCATTAACAACTCTTATTGCACCTGATGGATATTGCCTTGGTGCAGGAATTATTACATGTGGCCAAATATTGCGGGGGTATAAAAATTTGGCAGGAGAAGTTTCCCTTTTACCAAAGGAAATTAGCCACAACTGGGTAAATGTGCAACCAACAAACAATGAAACATTTATTAAATCTATTGTAAATGCAATTATCTCCATTACGGCTATCATTAATCCGGAGGTGGTTATTTTAATGGGATCAGGCATACAAGAATCTATGCTGACCCATATAACAATGAGTGCGAAAAGGTATATCTCAGAAGAATATTTACCACAAATTTTATATCAACCCAATTGGATAAAGGATTATCAGGAAGGAATTAAGGCCATTACCTTAAGTAAATTAATAAATTAATAGTTTTACAAAATAATCGAAATATAGTAAAGTTTAAAAAAATCAAGCAATTAATTTTGTTTGATTTTTTTATATTTTTGTTGACAAATAAAATATTAATATGATACATTAATACTAATAATAACACTAATTAGAAGTAAAAAAATAAGTTATAGTATTTTTTAAAATTAAGAAAAGGAGAGAAAATGGCTAATTTTCCAGATGCAAAGATATTAGAAGTTAATTTAACCACAGGAGAAATTAAAAAAACAGTATTGCCAGCTGAGCAATACCAACTTTATCCAGGGGGATCCATATTGGGAACGTATTTGGTAGTTAAAAATGTACCAAAAGGGATTGATCCTCTGTCAGAGGAAAATGTACTGGCATTCACAACATCAGGGTTAACAGGATTCCCGGTTGCAGGTTTGAGCAGACTTTGTATTACAACAAAGAGTCCACTTACTGGAGGGATTGCAGACAGTCAATCCGGTGGATTTTTTCCTGCTAGTTTTAGAAATAACGGATATGATGCAGTTGTTTTTTTTGGCAAAGCAAAATCTCCGGTATATCTATATATTGACAATGAAACTGTTTTATTAAAAGACGCAAAAAATGTTTGGGGAAAAATAACTGGCGAAGCAGAAAAAGTAATCAAGCAAGAACTGAATGATGAAAAAGTAGAAATTGCACAAATCGGACCTGGGGGAGAAAACCTAGTAAAATATGCATCTATTATGACAATGGCAAATAGAGCCAATGGAAGAAACGGCGTTGGTGCTGTCATGGGGTCAAAAAATTTAAAAGCTGTAGTGGTAAAAAAAGCAGCGGGAAGAAAAGCTTTTGACCCGGAAGGATTAAAGGCATTTACGGCACGTGTGAAAGAGCAATTTGAAAGCAATGAAGCGTTGCCCGGATTGAAAGATCATGGAACCGCTTTTGAGCTAATGTATACGAACGAAGAGGGATATATGCCTTCCTATAACTTCTCTTCAGGATGGTTTGGAGAAAAAGCTAAGGGAATAACGGGTGAGACCATTTCAGAAAAGATATTAAAAGAAAATGATACGTGCTTTGCATGCCCTGTAAGATGCAAGAGAGTCGTAGAAATAGAAGGTAAAGTAGATCCTATCTATGGTGGACCTGAATATGAGACCTGTGGAACATTTGGTTCTTATTGCGGAGTGGATGATGTTGAAGCTGTTGCTATCGCAAATCAAGCATGCAATATGTTTGGACTTGATACTATTTCTTGCGGTGCTACAATTTCATTTGCAATGGAATGTTTTGAAAAAGGAATTCTTACAAATGAAGATACAGGTGGCATTGAAATTAAGTTTGGTAATGGAAAAATATTTAAAGATTTAATTGAAAGTATTGCATACAGAAAAGGATTCGGAGCAACATTGGCAGAAGGAAGCTATAGAGCAGCTCAAATCATTGGAAAAGGTGCAGAGGATTGTGTAGTTACTGTTAAAAAGCAAGAATTACCGGCACACATGCCTCAGTTTAAGCCAATGGTAGGTTTGACTTATGCTACTGGAAATATTGGAGCAGATCATATGTCCAACGAACACGATCATTCTGTTTGCTATGCAGAAGGTAGTATGGAACGTGACAGGTTAAAACTAATAGGATGTAATGAGGTTTACGAAGATCAGCTTTCTATGGATGATGGAAAAGTAAAATTTACTGTTCAAGGACAAAAACTTTATTCGCTTATGGATTCTCTTTGTATGTGTGTATTTGTATGGGGTCCTGCATGGCATTTATATGGACCAGATGATATGGTTAAAGTTTGTAAATATATTATGGGATGGGATACCACAGTGGAAGAACTTCTTGAAATTGGAGAACGCCGTATTAACATGATGCGATGGTTCAATGTACAAGAAGGATTTTCTGCAAAAGATGATGTATTGCCTGACAGAATGTTTGAACCAATGCCGGATGGTCCTTCCAAAGGAAATCAAATCAGTAAGGAAGAATTTTATAAGGCACGAGACAAATATTATGAGATGCTAGGTTGGACAAAAGATGGTATTCCAAAGGAAGAAACCCTTAAGAAGTTGCACCTAGAATATCTTGTTTCATAAATAGCTTTCTGGGAAAAGAACTATGAAAATTATTTTAAATAAAGAGGAAAAACTGATTGATGACAAAACTGGAATACAGGATATTATAAAGGGACTGGGATATAGACATGCAATTGTGTGGGTAAACGAAAAACAATTAAACAGCAAAGAAGTAAGTACATACCTGCTAAAAGAAGGCGATGCTGTAAAAATATTCAGGATGGTTGCAGGTGGATAAGGTTTAAAGCATCAGTATTTAAAAAGCTTATTTTCGATCATAAGAAAATAAGCTTTTTCTTTGAAAAAAGACTTAAAATAAGATTGACTTTAAACAATTGACAGTGTAAAAGTAAAGCAGTACAATATAACTTATAATATGAAAATAATATAAAAGAGGAATAAGCAAATGAATAGATTGGTAAACAATACAACCCATGTAAAACAGGCAAATATTGAAATGGTAAGAATGGCTATGCGAAAAATGCAGAGTGGAACAAGAAATGAAGTGGCTGTAATAACCGGGTTGAGTTTAGCAACTTGCGGCAATATATTAAATCAAATGCTAAAGACTGGTGAAATATTTGAAGCGGATCTTGAAGAACCAAATGGAGGAAGACCAGCCAGACGCTTTAATTATAATGCAAATTTTTCATTAATTATAGGAATTATTATTATTGCTGATTCAGGGAAAAAAACGATTAAGTATGAAGTTTCTAATCTTTTAGGTGAGCAACTAGAACAAAGCACCATGAACTATGAACAAATTACATTTGAGACTATTAATGATTTGATTAGTGGTCTGCTTTCTAAATATGATAACGTTAAAGCAATTGGAATTGGAGTTCCGGGAGTTACAACCGTTCAGGGAAACATGGTAACATGTGACATACCGGAAATGGAAAATATAAAATTAAAAACAAGGTTAGTTGAGCTATATGATCAAGAAATCATTGTGGAAAACGAAACCCATTCGGTGGTCTATGGATTTTATAATGGAATTCAAGAAAGATCTAATAAAGATTGCTTTGCAGCACTGATTGTGCCGGAAGGATATCACCATGGTGTAGGAGTAATCGCCAATGGAGAACTTCTGAGGGGGCACCGTCATTTAGCAGGTGAAGTGTCTTTGATTCCAAAAGAAATCACTCGAATGCAGATGTTAGAGGAAATGATTTCAAGCAAGGATAAGCTAATTTCTATTATTGTAGATGAAATCACTTCTATTATTGCCATCATTAATCCTGCAACCCTAATATTAACAGGCTCAGGAATAAACGAGGATATGGTTCCAATCATTCTGGAAAAATGTTCAGAAAAAATTACTGAAATTTTTCTTCCCAAGTTTGAATACAAAGAAGAAGATTATAGAGCATATATGGAAGGGATCAAAGCAATTACAATGAAAAAGATGGATAGCAGTATTGTATTAATAAAACAATAGCCGCCACTTATATAGCTGATAGGTCGTAGAAAATAAACGACCTATTTTTTTATGTAATTTTTTATTGACCTTAATTTTAAAAAGTGTTAAAATTAGTCTTAAAATAAATCAAATTAAAAGTATAAGTTAGGATAAGAAATATGAATAGAAAAGCATTTGTTTTTGATATCCAAAAATTTAGCATTCATGATGGGCCCGGTATTCGAACCATTATTTTCTTTAAGGGTTGTACCATGAAGTGTAAATGGTGTTCCAATCCTGAGTCAATTAGGAAAAAGCCTGAAATAATATTAAATTCTGCCAGATGTATTTTTTGTAAAAAATGTGCCTTGGCATGTCCCACTGGCGCCATTGCGCTTAATGAAAAAAATTTAAGTTATACTAAAAAGCTGTGTATTGGGTGTGGGAAATGTGCAGAGGAATGTTATGCCAATGCAAGGAGAATCTCGGGAAAAGAATATACCGTAGAAGAAATAATGGAAGAAGTGAAAAAAGATGCAGCATTTTACCAAAAATCAGGTGGAGGTGTCACTTTTTCAGGTGGGGAGGCACTGCTTTATCCAAAGGTTGTTAATGAAATCGCAAAGCAGTGTAAAGAAGAGGATATTTCAGTGGCAATAGAAACCGCAGGGAATATACCTTGGAAGAATATTGAAGAAGTTCTTGACAATGTGGATTTGTTTTTATATGATCTCAAGCTTGTCAATGAAGAAAAACATAAATTCTATTGTGGATGCACCAATGAACTTGTCATAAACAATTTAAGTCAGTTAGTAAAGAAAAGTACGGCAGATATAATTATACGAATTCCGGTTATTCCGTCAATTAATGATGATGAATTTGAAATACATAAAATGGTTGAACTGATACAGACTCTAAAAGGTATAAAAGAGGTTCATTTGCTGCCTTACCATAATTTTGGAATGGGTAAGTATGATGGTCTCGGGTTGAAGTATGATTTAAAAGAAATAGTTCCGCCTAGTAAAGAAACTTTAGAAAATATATCTGAAAAATTTATTTCCAAAGGAATTACAACAAAAATTTTTGGATAAAGCAAGAAAAATATTTTGGTTTATTATTTAATAAAATTATAGTTACATGCTTGACAAGATATATAGGGGTATGGTATTTTATATTAAAATAAGACTTATAAAAAGTAAAATAATAACACATAAGTTAAAATATAATTTAAGTAATTAATTTTAGTAAAGGAGAGAAATGTGCCATGAGAAAAACTGATTTAGATTATATTAAAAGCCTAATCCCCAAAAACATTCCAAATGGGAAAGATTTGGTTGAAGAGGGGCGAAAATTAGGAGAAGAAATTCCCTTTGGGAAAAGTCGATTTCTAAGGGAGAGAGGCTACTCAAAATATGCAGAATATAGAGAAGAGCTAATCTCTAAAGGAAAAGTAAATTGGGAAATACTATTAGGGCTGTCCACTTTGGAAGAAGAGCTGGAAGGGATAAAAGCAATTTATGAGTTTGGCCAAAGAACTGGGTTAGATATGGGAACAATGATGCACGTTACCAATCAATTAACGTGCTTGCCAAAAGAATATAGAGAAAATGCTCCAAAATCAACAGCTTATATGGTTGAATCAAATGAAGAACGGATTTTGCATAACGAAGTGGCACCAATTCAATCTATTTTTGGGGATCATACACTTTCCTGCCCAAACTCATTAGAAACCACAATTGGAGCAGTATTAGCAGGTTCCGTTAGGGTTGGTATATTCTCTCAATTTATTTGGGATTATTACGGTTTCACAGATGATTTAAAACGATATTCTGACATGATGAAATCCATTGGCATTGTTGCATCAAAAGAAGCAGAAGGTGTTTGTATTGATACCTATATGGATGATGGCATTCCCAGCTATTTTATGGACTGTGTATCCTATGTTGGATACGCTTTATTGGAAGATTATATCGTTACAGAACTTTGCAAGGCTCCTCTTTCCATTGCTTATGGCGGATTATTAAGCGAAGGTAAACCGCGAATGGCAGTTGGGATGGCAATTGATAAATTGTTATCTAAAAATGGAAGAAGGAGTTTGTCTTATATTAACAGCTCAACTGTTATGCAATGGGATCACGATGTAACGGCAAACTATGGACCAAGTTTACAAGAAATGTTACTTGAAATTCTGGTAGAAAAAAAATATAAATTTGGTTGGTTAATTAACCCGGTAGCAATCACAGAAAAGGTAGGAGTTCCAACATTACAAGATCTGTTAGATATTACTTCTGCAGGTATGAGGATAGAACAATGTGCCAGTGATTGGGAGGACCTTATTGATTTTACGATCCTAGAAGAAATGCGTGATGTTATGGCAGAAAAGGGAATGAAATGGTTCAAAAATGCACTAAAAGGATTTGAAGAAGCAGGTGTAGATATTACGAACCCGTTAGAAATGGTAATGGTGATTAAAAAATTTAATTATCCAAGACTTGAGGAAATGTTTCATCCTACGGTGGAGGAATTAGGTATCTTAAAACCATATTATCCCACTGTTCTTGGAAGGCAGACAGCAGTAGAGAGAGATAAAATCATAGAAGAATTAGAGGAAAAGGGGCTAAAGGGTTCGTTAAAGGGCAAAAAAATAATTGTAGCATCGGGAGACGGACATAGTTATGGGCTAGTGCTGATTGATGGTGTTTTTAAAACAATGGGTGCAGATACTGTCAGTGGTGGTGTAAATATGACGCAACCATCAGTGCTAATGGATCTGGCTGATGAGGAAGGCATTAACACAATCGCAATTAGCGTACATAATGGGCAAGCACTGGATTATGCAACTCAATTTGCAGAGCTTAGTAAACAAAGAAATAAAACATACCATTTGTTTATGGGGGGAATGCTAAATGCAATACTTCCGGGGGAAAATGAGGCCAGTGATGTAACTGAACAAATAAATGAGTTAGGCATATTTGCAAGCAATGATTTAGAGTTGCAAATTAAGAAAATGCAAGAGCAGAATTAAAAGGTGAAAGGTGGTTAAAATGGCAGAAAGAATTAGAATTGCCCATTATGGGTGCGGAAAAATGGGAGCTATTTGCATGAAATATGCAAAGGCAAAAGGAGGCATTATCGTTGCCGCATTTGATCAAAATCCAAATGTAATCGGAAAAGATATTGGAGAGCTTATGGAGTGTGAGTCACAAGGTGTAACAATATCTGCAGCAAAAGATGCAAAGGAAGTTCTTGCGTCTCTAAAACCCGATATTTGTATGATTACTACCAAGACACTTATAAAGGATGTCAAGGAGATTATGATGATTTGTGCAAACAATGGTGTGAATGCAGTCACAATTTCAGAAGAATCTTTTTATCCTTGGAATTCCTCTCCTAAAACAACAAAAGAAATAGATGAAGCCGCAAAGAAAAATAATTGCACCATTTGCGGATCAGGCTATCAGGATGTTTGTTATGGGAGCATTGTAAGTACAGCTGCAGGTGTGGTTCATAAAATTGAAAAAATTAGAGGAGCAGTATCTTACAATTTAGATGACTACGGAATCGGAGTAGCAGAATTTGCCGGAGCTACATTAAGCATGGATGAATTCTTAAAAACTATTACTGCTTCGGATGAAATTACAGATGATGAAAGAGCAAAGCTGATTGAGCAAGAAGAATATTATCCCAGCTTTATGTGGAATGTAAATGGTTGGATTGCCTCTCAGATGGGTTTGACTATAAAAAGGCAAACTCAGAAAAAAATTCCCACAACCCATGAAGAAGATCTGCATTCTAGAACATTGGGAAAAGTAATTCCAAAAGGGCAGCCAACAGGTATGACTGCTATTGTAACTTCAGAGACGGAGGAGGGAATTATAATAGAATCACAGATAACGGGAAAGGTTTATGGTCCAAATGATAAAGATATGTGCCTTTGGAGTATAGACGGTGAAGAGGATACAGAAATAGAATTTAATAAAAGCCATAATGTAAGTATTACTTGCGCAGGAATCACAAACAGAATTCCGGATGTCATTAATGCACCCGCAGGGTTTGTAACTACTGATTCAATGCCTACCCTCGTTTATAGGGTGAAAGAATTACATGAATATATTAAATAAGTACAGTAAGCCGAAAGGCTTTTGTAGATAATCAGATTGTGCATTCCAAACTTATAAAGGAGGAAGTATATGGAAAATAATTCAAGACAAGAATTGGCAAAAGTAAAATACTCGAGTAGAAGAATTAAGTTTGCTGCATTTGGATTAATGTGGGCTTTGTTATCCGGAGCAACTTGTGCAATGTACACAATTGCAGGAGGCGAGTTAGGTGCGTTACCTGAAATGAATCTTAGTACAGCTGCTACGGTTGCAATGATAGCAGGTTTAGTCGCAGCCGGGTTACAGGACATCTTTGTAGGCTTCTGGACATTGGTTTTTAATCTTCCAAGAGGCAGATCTCTAAAAGAGTACTTAAGACACATAAAAACTAAAAAATTAGCTTTTATGTTAAGTATTGCAGGAGTTTGCGGAGGACCTATTGGTCTTGGCGCATTATTAATAGGGACAAACCTTTGTGGTCCAACTTATGCGCTGATTGTTAGCAGTACATCTACAATTGTGGCTGCAATTGTTGGAAGAATTCTCTATAAAGAGAGATTGGGACTTAGGGTTGTTATCGGAATGATTATCGCAATTGTTGGTGTAGTCATTGCAGGATATGCTCCTCCCGAAGGTGATTATCCTTACTTTGTTCTCGGGCTAGCCATTTCTGCTCTATCAGCTGTCGGTTGGGGCTTAGAGGGTGCAGTGGCTGCCTATGCTGCAGATATGACAGATTCCAATATTGCAGTTGGCTTTTTTAGATCATTTGTTGCCGGTGGAATTTGCCTATTAATCTTTGTTCCCATTTTGGGGTTATGTACATCAAATGGACTGATTGGTTGGGAAATGGTAAAAGGTGTAGTGCTTAATCCTACCGGATTTACATTACTCATTATAATTGGGCTTTTAGCTTCCCTTTCTTATTTAACCGCTTACTGGGGGTTTGCAAAAGCAGGTGCGGTTAGGGCACTTGTATTAATTAATACATATGCAATTTGGAGTATTATTGTGGGAATGATTCTTAGTGCATTTGGAGTAATTAGTTATTCGATTACTAATTTAGCCATTGTGGGTGCAATTATTGATTTCATTGGAATTACTTTAGTAGCCGGAAATCCCAAAGAATTAATTAGATTGCGTGACGTATAGAAAGAACAAATGCCATAAATAGCTTTGATAAAGGAGAAATAAGATGAATAAATTACCCTATAAAATCCGCATTTTTGAATGGAGTACTCAACAAAAAAGTCCGTTTACAGTGGATGATATTATGAACGCTCTAAAATCAGAATATGGTAATGAAAGACAATTCACTGTTAATAGAACTGAGGAATACGTACAGTCCATGTTGGGTGCATGTATGTATGATGCGTCAGACATTGATTTAGACGATAAAGGGAATTTGACTGTGAAATATATAGTAACCGATTTTGGAAAGTCTAGAATAAAACATATTCCGAAGCATTTCTAAAGTAAATTTGTAAGAAAAGATGGCAAATATTTAAATTTTTATTTGTCATCTTTTTTTATAAATCTCTTGACATAGAAATGAAAAAAATATAATATAATACTTAAAAAAAGAGTTAAAAAAAGTCGCGTCGAAAAGGAGGGCTATAAGATGGCGAAACAATCAGTAGGAACAGGCTTATCGGTAATGCTAAAAGAAAAGAATAATAATTACATTGAAAAAAGAGGATGCACAGATAGAATTCACGAACTGAGGGTTCAATATTTCCACAATAACCCAACAATTACAATTCAAAGAGCTCGCATCATAACGCGAGTGTATAAAGAAACAGAAGGGAGACCTACGGTTTTAAGAAAAGCCCAAGCTTTTTATGAATTTTGCAAGGAAAAGCCTATAGAGATTCAACCGGGTGAATTGATTGTAGGCAATAATGCTCCAAGAGCAAGAGCAGTTAACATTTATCCTGAAACATCAATCAAAATTGCATCGGATTTGGATACTGTTTCATCAAGAAGTCAGGATGCGTATTTTATAAGTGAAGAGGATAAGAAAGAACTGAGAGAAGAAATATTTCCTTATTGGAAGGGAAAGACTCTAAATGAATATTGTCAGGGGCATATGCCGGAAGAAGTGAGAAGGCTTGTAACGGGAACAGATATTTTGGATGCTGAAATCAAGCAGGCATATGGTTACGGACATGCACATCTTGGATTAGAAAATATCTTAATTGAAAAAGGATTTAAAGGGATTGAGGAATCCGCAAAAGAAAGTTTAAAACAATTTACATGGAAGAATCCTTTACACCATGAGAAAATAGAATTTTTAAATGCGGTCATCACTTGTTGCCAAGGAATGAAAATTTTTGGAGAACGGCATGCACAAGCTGCAAAGGAGATGGCTGAAAAAGAAAGAAA
The DNA here is from genome assembly GCA_964461765.1 of uncultured Anaerovorax sp. Lineage (GTDB taxonomy): Bacteria > Bacillota > Clostridia > Peptostreptococcales > Anaerovoracaceae > JAVVUJ01. The sequence goes on along the minus strand of CAYWVS010000015.1, from coordinate 16,327 downwards.
TAAAAAAAGAAAGCAAGAATTGCTTAAAATTGCAGAGGTTTGCAGCTGGGTTCCATACAATCCCCCTAGAACCTTTTATGAAACACTGCAGTGTGTTTGGTTTGGGCAAACAGGAGGTATGATGGAGCAAAGCGGTCCGGGGTTAGGCTTGGGAAGGTTTGACCAATATGCATATCCTTACTATAAAAAGGACATGGAGGCTGGAATTCTCACTGAACTAGAAGCGCAAGAACTCATTGAATGCTTATGGATAAAACAATCGGAAAACGTGCAATTGCATGACAACTGGACATCAACTTATTTTGGTGGGTATCAATACTTCCTTGCATGCAATATGGGAGGAATCAAAAGGGATGGTTCTGATGCAGTAAACGAAATTACATATAAAATGATACAAGCAACTGATAATGTAAGATTGCATGCTCCTTCCTTGGTTGCGAGGGTCAGCAGAAAGAACCCGGAAAAATATCTAAAAAAAGTAGCTGAATTGGTAAAAGTGGGAACAGGGTTTCCGCAAATACACAATGACGAAGTAGGAATCCAGCAAATGTTATCTCTAGGAGCAAGTATCCAAGATGCCTATGATTATCATGTTTCCGGGTGCAGTGAATCCACCATTGCAGGGAAAATGTGGAAGTATAGTGATGCGGGCCAGGTGAATCTTCCTATTGCAATTGACTTTGTATTATATAATGGATATTCCAATATGAAACCCGGGGAGAGATGGGGAGTAAAAACAGGAGATCCAACCAAAATGGGTTCGTATCAAGAGTTTCAGGAAGCTGTATTTCAACAGATTGCATACTTGACAGAAGCTCTTTGCATTGCAAATATGACATCTGAGCGTGCACATATTCATGTACAAACATATCCTTATACTTCGGCACTGTTTGAGGGCTGTGTAGAGACAGGGACGGATATGAGTAAGGGTGGTGCTATTTACAATGTAGGACCTGCTCCCTCGTTTGTAGGAATAGCAGATCTTGCTAATTCGTTAGCTTCCATTAAAAAATTTGTATATGAAGAAAAAAGTATAACTATGGAGCAATTGATTGAGGTTTGTAAAAATAATTTCGAAGGAAATGAAGACATTAGATTAATGTTTCTGAACAGGGCTCCCAAATATGGTAATGATGATGAATATGCAGATTCCATTGCTAAGGAAATTGCAGATTACTGTGCAACAATTCCACCAAAATTTAAAAGTATCAGAGGTTGCAAGTATACAGACGCAATGTTCCCGGTAGCAACAAACACTCCCCTTGGGAAATCTGTGGGAGCGCTTCCGTCGGGCAGAAAAGCAGGAATGCCCATTGCAGACGGTGTATCACCACAGCAAGGAACCGACAAATCCCCTACATCAGTCATTAAATCCGTGGGTTCTTATGATCATGTGAGACATGCTAATGGAAATCTATTAAATATGAAATTCACCCCACAAGCATTAGAAGGGGAAGCCGGAACCAAAAACTTAATTTCATTAATTAAAACCTTTTTTGATATGGGAGGATGGCATATTCAGTTTAATGTAGTAGATGTGAAAACTCTAAAAGATGCACAAAAGGAACCTGAAAAGTATCCTACTTTAATGGTTCGAGTTGCCGGATATAGTGCTTACTTCAACGACTTATGTACTGAAACACAAAATGATATTATAAATAGAACTGAACATGCAATGTTATAATGGAAGGGAAGTTTAAAATGAAAATAGCAATTCTGGGAGTAGGATCTTTAGGAATGATTGCCGGTGCAATGATGACGCAAGCAGGATATGACTGCATGCTGATTGATATCAATAAAGAACATGTAGATGCAATGAACAAAAATGGAGCAAAGGTGACTGGAAAATATAATTTAATAACACCTGTAAAAGCATCTTTGCCACAAGATTTAAATGAAAAGTATGATATAATTATGCTTCAAACAAAGCAAATGCATATGTTACAGGCGTTAAAGAGTATAGCCCATGCAATGAACCAGAACACTACAATTGTCACTCTTCAAAATGGAGTACCGGAAGATAAAGTGGTAGCCGTTTATGGGAAGGAAAGAGTAATAGGTGGATCTGTATTTCATGGCGCAAAATACATTTCACCCGGTGTCTGTGAGTTAACTACGGATTTTGATTGTATGCATACATATATAGGAGAATTGGACGGAAGCATAACCCCAAGATTAAAGGCAGTAGAAGAAGTACTTCAAAGTGCAGGGGGAGCCATTATTACACAGGACATTTTAGGTGTAAAATGGACAAAACTAATTATGAATACTGCCCTAAGCGGCATCTCGGCTGCTTTAGGATGTACGTTCGGTGAAGCAATAGAAAACTATGACAGCATGAGATGCATGGCATATATCTGTAATGAAGGTGCAAGGGTTATGGCAAAAAAAGGATTGGTTCCAACAGAAATGGAAGGTTTCTTGCCAACAGTTGAAAATTACTCCTTTTCCAATAAAGAAGAATTGGCCATAGTCGAAAAACAATTGAGAGACTTAATTTCCTATAGCTATGATGAAGTTGCTAGTATGTTGCAAGATATTTGGGCAGGACGAAAGGAATGTGAAATTGATGATATTAACGGGAAAGTAGTAGTGGATGGAGCTAGTATGGGTATTCCAACACCATTTAATGAAAAAGTTGTAGAAATTGTAAAAAAAATTCTTGCTGGAGAGTTAAAAGCTGAATTTTCCAATATAAAATTTTTTAAATTTCCTGAATTAAATTAAGACAAGGAGAAATGCATGGAAAAATTAATGATTACAGCTGCAATTTGCGGAGCAGAGGTAACAAAGGAATTAAATCCTGCAGTGCCCTATACTATTGAGGAGACGGTAAGAGAGGCAAAATCAGCTTATGATGCCGGAGCAAGTGTGATTCATCTACATGTCAGAGAAGATGATGGGACCCCTGCAAAAAATCCCATCAGGTTTCAGGCTGCCATGGATGCCATTAGGAAAGAATGCCCGGATGTGATCATACAACCATCTACAGGTGGGGCAGTGGGTATGACAGATTTGGAAAGGTTGGAATCCTGTAATGTAACACCAACACCCGAATTTGCCACACTGGACTGTGGCACTCTAAACTTTGGAGGAGATGAAATCTTTGTTAACACAGATAATACCATTGCAAATTTTGCAAAGATTATGCAGGAAAGAGGTATTAAGCCGGAATTGGAAGTGTTTGACAAGGGAATGGTTGATATTGCGCTTAAGATGTACAAAAAAGGATTAATTAACGATCCAATGCATTTTGACTTTGTACTTGGAGTGCAAATGGCAGGAACCTTAAGAGATTTGGTGTTTATGGTTGGCAGCATTCCGCCGGGGTGTACCTGGACGGCAGCAGGCATTGGGAAGTGTACAAATGAAATCATTTTAGGAACCATAGCCATGGGTGGTCATGTGAGAGTAGGATTTGAGGATAATATTTATCTTAAAAAAGGTGTATTGGCAAAGTCAAACGGAGAGCTGGTGACACGTGTTGTAGAGGCAGCAAAGTGGTACGGCAGGGAGATTGCAACACCTGATGATGCAAGAAGAATTTTATCAATAAAAAATAATAGAAAGTGAACTTTGCTTTTAACAAATAAATGAAAACATCATTTTCCAAACAAAAGTTAAATATAAAAGCAAAAAGTAAATGAAAGGAAACAAAAATGAAAAAAACATCTTCAATGCTTAGACTTAGAATGTCATATAAAGATGCCCATTATGGTGGAAATCTTGTAGACGGGGCACATATAGTACATCTTTTTGGAGACCTTGCTACAGAACTTCTTATTAAAGTGGACGGAGACGAAGGGTTGTTCTTGCGATATGATGAAATTGAGTTTTTGGCTCCCACATATGCAGGAGATTACATAGAAGTCTATGGTGAAATTACAAAGATGGGAAATACATCACGTGCAATGGAGTTTGTAGCAAAGAAAGTAATTAAAGCAAGGTGCGATATCAGCCCCTCTAGTGCAGATTTTTTAGAAGAACCAATTATAGTGGCAAGAGCAAAGGGCATCTGTGTTACTCCAAAAGAATCCATAAGAAAATAATTTGAAAATACAGAGAAAAAATTAACATTAACCAATTTTTAAAATGTTTAAAAAAGTGCAAGGTTTCAAAATAAATCCTTGCACTTTTTATATACTTTTTTAACTGAATATGCATTTGATAGGTTCAGTTCGCCCATAATTAGGGGCAGAATTCGTTGAAAACCGTGCATTTTGCCGACTGGGACCAATTAATGGAATAACCCCTTATGTTTACTTTCTCTTGCTTTCCTTAGGAGTGACGCAGATTCCTTCTGCCTTACATACGACAATAGGTTCCTCCAAAAAGTCTGCGGCAGAAGGGCTAATATCGGGTCTGGCAGCCACCACTTTTTTCGCTTCAAATCTCATTTTTCGAGAGGTATTTCCCACTTCATATATTTCTCCATAAGCCTCGATATAATCACCGGCATAGGTGGGGGCTAAAAATTGGATATCAGTGTACTTTAGAAATAATCCCTCGTCACCGTCCATTTTGATCAAAAGCTCAGTAGCCACATCTCCAAATAAGTGAACCATATGAGCACCGTCAACCAAGCTACCGCCATAGTGGGCATCCTTGTGAGACATTCTCAATCTGATGGTGGATGTAATCTTTTCCATAAAATCTCCTTTCGTGCTTCTGGTAAAGTATGTTTTTTATATATTTTTATATAGCTTATCATAAAGTCAAAACAAAATCTCCCACTAATATTAAATTATACAAAATGTAATAATTATTAAAATAGTTTTGTGTTAGCTGTTAAAGATTATATTATTGAATTTATTTTCTTGGATTCTTAATTTAACTTTCGCGACATTTGTCAAGAACACGAAACAACCGTTTCTATTCCACTTTATGTAATAAGCGAAAATATAATTTGCAATTTATGTGCCAATCGGTTATGATACAAACAGATAAAAAATGAACCGTTTTCGGTGCATATGAAAAATTAGAAACGATAATATTTCGCTTTTATGGAGGGATTATGTTAAAAAATTACGGTACAAACAGAGTTATTGAGCCTGAACATGTGTTGACTACCTCTGCTTGGAGAGTTGATAACAGCAGAGAAATCAATGCAGATGAGCTGCGAGTTTCCATCCGAACCCTTCATATTGAAAGCACAAGCTTTAAGCAAATTTGCATAGAATCAGGCAACTCCATCGAAAAGATCAAAGAGCGAATTCTGGACATCGTCATCAAAAGAGGTAAGCTGCACAATCCTGTGACAAATACGGGAGGGGTAGTCTACGGTGTGGTGGAGCAGATAGGTGAAGGCTACGACAATAAAAAAAATCTTCAGGTGGGTGATGAAGTAATCTGCAATGCTTCTCTGGCAGCTATTCCCGTCTACATTAGCAGAATTTTGAAGATAGACATGGTATATAAACAAATTGAAGTAGAGGGTTATGCCATCCTGTTTAATGAATTTCCCGTGGTAAAAAAACCGGATCAAGTTCCCACAAATCTTCTTTTATTTGCCTTTGATGAATCGGGGACCCTCTATGCAGGGAACAGTTTGGCAAAAGGCAAAGGAAAGATATTAATTATAGGAAACAATTTAATTACCAATGTCTTGTTCGGATATGCGGTGCGAAAGGCAGTGGGGGAGCAAGGCCATATCGTCTGCTTATTTGACCATAAATCAGATTTGAAAGCCAAGGGAAAATCTATGGAAAACCTTCTTGCTAAGATCTTTGATGAGATTCACCACGAAGACATTTTAAAACCTATGGATTGTTTGGAAAGGTTGGGGGTGGAAGGTATTTTCGACCTAACCATCAACTGTGCAGATATTCCGGGGGCGGAAACAGTAAATATCTTGGCCACCAGATCGGCAGGAACAGTCCTCTTTGCCAATTTGATTAACAATTATAACATCGCCCTTTACATAACGGAATCCATCTCCAGACAACTGGAAATTCGCTGTGCAGATGGTTATTTGGAGGAATACGATGCCTTTGATATAGAGATCGTAAGGGAGCTAGCCCCCTATTTTGTTGATACGGAAATAGTCTCTGTTACACATCCCAATCAGGGAAGCCAGCGTTTGAAGCAAACTGAAAGACCTTCGGGGGGATCTGCATATAGAAAGTGCTTGATTGAAGACTTCATCTGTGAAAGCAGACCCATGGAGGTGGTGGTTGACGAGGTGCTCAGCGTAGCGAAATATGACTGCAACGTACTGATTACCGGGGATACCGGAGTAGGGAAAGAAAAAATAGCATCCCTCATTCAAAAAAATAGTACCAGAAATATGCAGCCCTTTATAAAGGTTAACTGTGCCGCCATTGCTGACAATCTCATTGAATCGGAATTTTTCGGTTATGAGAAAGGTGCTTTCACAGGGGCAGGACCCTCAGGTAAAAAGGGATATTTTGAGTTGGCGGACAACGGAACCCTCTTTTTAGACGAAATTGGAGAGCTGCCTTTGGAAATGCAAGCAAAGCTCCTTAGAGTACTTCAGGATGGAGAATTCTACAAAGTAGGTGGAACAAATCCCATAAAAGCAAATTTGAGAATCATTTCCGCAACAAATAAGAATTTGGAAGAGATGATGCAGGAAAAAACCTTCAGGAGGGATTTATATTATCGGCTCAATGTGTTTCCTATCAGGATTCCGGACTTAAGGGAGCGAGAGGAAGAGATAGAGCCCTTGGCTAAACACTTTGTAGAGAAGTATAACGAAAAATTCAGCATGAAAAAAACCTTGGCTCAGGAGGTTCTGACCTTTCTCAAACAGTGTGAATGGCCGGGGAATATCAGAGAGTTGGAAAACGTAATTCAAAGGTTGATGATTTCTTCTCCCCAAGGAGAAATTACAGGGCTTGACTGCATGAGAGAAATCCATACGGATTTATTTGACAGGAAAAATGAAACTTGGATAAACCCTGATATGGAGGAGGCTGGAACCGTTAATCTCACGGATTTGGTGGATCTATTTGAAAAGAACATTATAAAGTCAGCCATGGAGAAATATGGAAGCAGCCGGAAAACTGCCGCAGCTATTGGGATCAGCCAAACTCAATTAATCCGAAAAAAGAAAAAGTATAACTTATAGAATTATGTATGTTAATGAGTCAAATCCATTGAAAATTAATGATTTGCGCATAGGGTGAACCGATAATGAATCGATGTTGTGAGAAAACTAACCATTTCGGTTCAAAAGTAAAGAAAATAGTAAACTAAAAATTACTATGGGAAAAGCATAAACATAAGAATTTAGTTTCCTTAAGTTTCAGATAATAAGCGTTATGGACATTGGATTATGCTTGGAGTAACTAATCTATATTTTCCCCATAAATAAACCCATAAATTGGCATACTAATTGCTATAATAAAATACAGAATTAATCTGACATCCATTAACCATCATTGTCAGAGTGCTGATCAGTAGATATATATTGAGGAGGATAATTATTATGAAAAAAGGATGCCCATTTGGAACCCACAGAGTTATTTCACCTAAAGGTGTACTGCCACAACCGGCGGATGTTATCGACAACACTATGGAAATCTACGATAACGAAGTATTAATCGATGTTCAAACTTTAAATGTGGACTCTGCAAGCTTTACCCAAATTGAAAAGCAGGCAAATGGTGATATAGAAGAAATAAAAAAAATTATGAAAGGCATAGTTGCCAAAGCCGGTAAGCACAAGAACCCCGTTACTGGATCCGGCGGTATGCTCATAGGAACTGTAAAGGAAATTGGCTCTAATTACAAGGGTAACTTAAAGGTAGGCGATAAGATTGCGACTTTGGTTTCCTTATCTTTGACTCCATTGGTAATCGAAGAAATTCATGAAGTAAGGCCTGACATCGACCAAGTGGATATCACAGGACAGGCTATTTTATTCCAGAGTGGCATTTTTGCAGTGCTTCCTAAGGATATGCCCGAGACTCTTGCTTTATCCGTTTTAGACGTTGCAGGAGCTCCTGCTCAGGCTGCAAAGCTTGTAAAACCGGGAGATACTGTAGTAGTCATCGGCGGTGGCGGAAAATCAGGACTACTTTGTCTCTATGAAGCAAAGAAAAGAGCGGGAGTCACAGGAAAAGTAATCTGCATTGGGGGAAGCGAAAAATCAACAGACAGAGCCAGAAAATTAAACTTAGCAGATGAATATTTTGCAGCAGATGCTACAGATGCAATAGCCATTTACAACAAGATTATGGAATTGACCGATGGAAAATTGGCAGACGTGGTAATCAACTGCGTAAATATTGAAAATACAGAAATGGCAAGCATCCTTTCCTGTAAGGATAACGGAACTGTGTACTTCTTCAGCATGGCCACAAGCTTTACAAAGGCAGCATTAGGTGCAGAAGGGGTTGGAAAAGACGTGAATATGATCGTAGGAAATGGCTATTGCAAGGATCATGCAGAGATTTCCCTACAAGTTTTAAGGGAGTGCCCACCATTGAGAGATCTCTTTGCTGAAATGTATGCATAAACCAGTACGATGCATAAATTGTGTATGAACCATAGAAAGTATAAAGCGTAAATTGGTTCATAAACATAAACAATGTAAAGCGTAAATTGGTTCATAAACATAAACAATGTAAAGCGTAAATTGGTTTATAACATAAACAGTATAAAGAATAAGCGTATTATGCTTTAACATATAAAACATATTTTAAATAAATTGGATAATTATTAAAAAAATTTTTTAAAAATCAATTAAAATAATTTTTTAAGAAAGGAAATGAATATGTCAAACATCAGAAACTGGAAAGACATAGAAGCCTATAAGGATGTGACGGAGGAGCAATGGAATGACTGGACTTGGCAGGTGTCAAACAGGATTGATACCGTAGAAGACTTAAAGAAGGTCATCAACCTCACTCAGGAGCAGGAACTCGGTGTATCTGAAACCTTGAAGGCCTTTAGACTGGGAATTACACCATACTACGCATCCTTGATGGATCCAGATGATGAGAATTGCCCTGTACGTATGCAGGCAGTACCTGTCATAGCTGAAACCAAAAGAAGCGCAGAGGATATGGCGGATCCCCTTCACGAGGATGCGGATTCCCCTGCACCAGGTTTAACCCACAGATATCCTGATAGAGTGTTATTCTTAATTACAGATCAATGCTCCATGTATTGCAGACACTGCACCAGAAGAAGGTTAGCCGGAGAAAAGGATGGAGCAAGAACGAGGGAAGACATCGATGCGTGTATCGCATATATTAAGAAGACTCCACAAGTGAGAGACGTGGTGCTTTCCGGTGGCGATTGCCTACTTGTAAATGATAATGTGTTGGAATATATCATTAGCGAACTCAGAAAGATCGACCACATAGATGTAATCAGAATCGGCAGCAGAACTCCTGTGGTTATGCCTCAAAGAATTACAGATAACCTGGTAAACATGCTAAAAAAATACCACCCAATTTGGGTGAATACTCATTTCAATCATCCAAAGGAAATGACAAAAGAGGCAATTGAAGCTTGCAGAAAGCTTGCTGATGCGGGGATTCCTTTGGGTAACCAATCTGTACTTTTAAGAGGCATCAACGATTGTCCTCACGTTATGAGAGATTTGGTACATCTTTTAGTTAGAAATAGGGTTAGACCATATTATATTTACCAATGTGATCTATCTCTTGGAATTCAACATTTCAGAACCTCAGTCTCCGCAGGAATCGCCATCATTGAAAGCCTGAGAGGTCATACTTCAGGATATGCAGTGCCTACCTTTGTGGTGGATGCTCCCGGGGGTGGAGGGAAAATTCCTGTAATGCCACAGTATCTCATTTCACAATCTCCGGGCAAGGTGGTTCTAAGAAATTATGAGGGCGTAATTACCACTTACACTGAACCTGAGAATATTCAGAAGTCAGAGTGTAAATGTGATGTTTGCACCGGTAAAAAATCCTATCACTACGAAGGTGTGGCAGGATTGCTGGCAGGAGAAAGAATGACTTTGGAGCCTCAGGACTTACTGCGCCACCAAAGAAATAAAAAGTAAATTTTTTAAAAAATGAAGTAGCGAGGAAGATATGGGCTTACTTTGGGATCTAAAAGATAAATATAAGACTGTTTCCATAGTGGGCATGGCTAAGAATGCAGGCAAGACTACAGCGTTAAATTATCTCATAGAAGAAGCTATGGATGAAGGTTTGAAGATGGGCATTTCTTCCACAGGTAGAGATGGGGAGTCTACAGATCTTGTAACCGGTACTCAAAAACCCAGGGTGTTTTTAGACGAAGGCACCCTGGTATCTGTACCCAAAAACCTCTATAACTTATGTGACGCCGGTTTAGAGATTTTGAAATTGACGGATTATCATACCACCTTAGGTCCCATTTTGCTCTGTAGGGTAGTAAAGAGCGGATACGTGCAGGTTGCAGGACCTGTTTCTGCTTGGGAAAATAAGAAGATGTGCCGTGAGTTGGAAAGTTTTGGAGCGGAATTGGTCATCATTGACGGAGCTATAGACAGAAAATCCATTGCATCTCCCGAATACTCCGATGCAGTTATTCTGTCCACAGGAGCGGTTCTCTCCCGAAGTCTGAGGAAGGTGGTGGAGGAGACAGCCCATGTGGTGGGGCTTTACGGCATAGAAACCTTGAAGGAAGAAAGAATCCGGCAGGTGATCTGTGATACCCGCAATGAAGAACAGATGTTGATATTTTCTAAGACCTCATCACGGGAAGGGCGCCCCGATTTTCAGAAGATCCCGGTTAAAACCAGCTTTACAGCCGGTAAGTTTTTGGAAGATGCCATGGATGAAACTACTGAATATGTGTATTTGCCCGGAGCTTTGACTACAAATATTACAGATGCCATCCAACCGAAAAAATTTAAAGATTGTACGTTTATTCTGAAAGATCCCACGAAGATTTTTATAGATGCTCTTTCTTGGCAACAACTGAGAAAAAAAGGATTCCGCATCAACGTTTTGCAGAACATTCAAGTGGCTGCTGTAACTTTAAATCCCTATGCTCCTTCCGGATATGCTTTTGAGCATAAGGAGATGTTGGATGCCATGAAAAATGCCATTCAGGGAATCCCTATAGTAGATGTGAGAATATAAAATAGAACCGGAGGATACCATGCGCCTTTCCAATGTAAAAACCAGAAATGAAATAGGCTATGATTATGTAATGAATAGCTTAAATTTATTGACGCCCTTCGGAATAAAGATTTTAAAAGATTTAAATCCTTTTTCAATCGGTGAAGAAAAGCTACTTGAGGATGAATTAAATCGAGTAGAGAAGCTGATGATGGCTTTAAAGGAGAAGCCTTTAGAGGTGGAGAAGCTTTTAGAGACTTTCATGCAGATTAAAGATTGTACTTACACCATAGATCGAGCAGGGAAGAATCCTTTGTCAGTGGTGGAATTATTTGAAGTAAAAAGCTTGCTTTTGTTAATGAATCAAATCATAGGGCTTCAGGAGCAGCTTTCTGAATATTTATGCAGCACTTTTCTCTTAGAGGACATCACAAAGGAATTAAATGCCTTAGATCCCAACATGGATCGACTAAATACCTTTTATATTTATGATCAATTTTCCCCAAGCTTAAAAGCATTAAGGACGGAAAAGCGGGAATTAGAGCTTCAAATTAGAAAGATACGAAAAGGAATAAAGCAGACCATCGGTGAGAAGTACGGCATTGTGCTTTCCCCTAAATATGATTATACGGTTTCACGCTCCAATTCCATCTTAGTTGAGACTTTAAAGGCTTTGCCGGAAATGGTATTGGCTGATCAGGATTACGTGTCAGTAACCTTTGAACTAAAGCCCACAGATGAAATCTATAACCTCCTGGGAGACATGGAAAGTAAAGAGGCTCTTATTGAAGAGGAAGAACTGAAAATCAGAGAAGAGCTTTCCTTGACCATAGCACAAGGAGGGGAACGGCTTAAGTCCAACTGCATAAGAATCGGATTGCTGGATTTTAGTCTGAGCAAAGGCCTCTATGCAAAGGAGCACAACTGTGTAAAGCCCCAAATTTTACAGGAACATGCCATCCGGTTTTCAGAGGGTCGGCATTTGAGAGTTGAGGATGTTCTGAAAGAAAAGGGTGAATCCTATTGCCCTGTCAGCATCCGATTGGAAGATGGGGTAACCTGTATCACGGGTGCCAATATGGGAGGAAAAACTGTCTGCTTGAAGCTTACGGGACTGGTGGCCATTCTGGCTCAGTACGGTTTTTTTGTCCCCTGCAAGGAGGCGTTTGTAGGCCTTTCCTCCTATGTACATCTGCTTATTGGGGATAATCAGTCCATAGAAAGAGGGTTGTCCAGCTTTGGTAGTGAAATGGAGGAGCTAAAGGAGGCTTTGGACCACAGCAAGGATAGGGCCCTTTTGCTGATAGATGAAATTGCCAGCGGCACAAACCCTGTGGAAGGGTTGGCTTTGACCAAGGGGTTGATTCTTTACTTGTTGAAGAGGAATTACCTATGCCTGATTACAACTCACTTTGACAGCATCGGAACGGATGACAAGGTGAAGAATCTTCAGGTCATCGGGTTGGCTTATGCGGATTTTGGCAGGTTAGAAAAAGAAATCAAATATGCCAATAGAAAAGAACGAATTGCAATTATAGGGAAATATATGGATTATAGGCTTGAAGAGGTTCATAACAAACAGGAGATTCCTAAGGATGCAGTAAATATAGCCAGAATTTTAGGGGTATATGATGAAATTATAGACTATGCAAAAAAAATGCTTTGAATTTTGTAAAATTAAATTATTAAAAATCTAATCATAATTCAAATAATTATTCGAAAAGACTATTAAAAAGGAGGATAAGATGACCAATAGCAAATTAAATCTGGATCCAAAAGTTATCCAAAATGCTAGATCTTGTGCGGGTAGAATTGCTCAGAGTATGCAAGAATTTATAGATAGGCACACAACGGTCAGCACGGAAAGAACTATATTGAGGCTTTTGGGCGTAGACGGTGTGGACGATATGGAATCCCCGTTGCCTAACGTTCTTTGCGATGCCATCAAGGAGGGAGGCGGTCTCTCCAGAGGAGTAGCCTACTGGGTAGGAAACGCAATGATTCAAACTGGATTAAGCCCTCAGGAGATAGCCGAAAAGGTTTCCATAGGAGACCTGGATATTACGAAGCTAGAAATTAGCTCCCCAGAGCAGGCTGAAGCAAAGCTGATACCAGTGGTACAACAAGCAATGGAAAAAATTCAGGCTCAAACAACAAAGAGAAATGAATACTTATCCACCATCGGTGAAGGCAAGAAACCTTACTTATATGTAATCGTTGCTACCGGAAATATCTATGAGGATGTCATTCAGGCGAAAGCAGCTGCCAAGCAGGGAGCAGACATCATTGCAGTTATACGAACTACAGCGCAAAGCCTTTTAGATTATGTGCCCTACGGCCCTACAACAGAGGGATTCGGAGGTACCTATGCAACTCAGGAAAACTTTAGAATTATGAGAAAAGCTTTGGATGAGGTAGGTGAAGAGGTAGGACGATATATTCGTCTGTGCAATTACAGCTCGGGAATGTGTATGCCTGAAATTGCCGCCATGGGCGCAATGGAGCGACTGGACGTCATGTTAAACGATGCCTTATACGGTATACTTTTCAGAGATATCAACATGCAGAGAACCATCGTGGATCAGTATTTCTCCAGAATTATTATCGGATATTGTGGAATCATTTTTAATTCCGGAGAAGATAACTATCTCACCACAGATGATGCCTTTGAAGCTGCTCACACGGTATTAGCCTCTCAATTTATCAATGAACAATTTGCGGTATTAGCCAATATTCCGGAAGAACAGATGGGATTGGGACACGCCTTTGAAATGGATCCATCCATAGAGAACGGTTTCCTTTATGAGCTTTCTCAAGCCATTATGGCTAGGGAAATTTTCCCTAAGGCACCCCTGAAATACATGCCTCCCACAAAGTTTATGACGGGAGATATTTTCAAGGGTCATATCCAGGACGCTTTGTTTAACATGGTAGCCATTTGGTCAGGTCAATCCTTACAGCTTTTGGGTATGCCAACAGAAGCCATTCATACACCTCATTTGCAGGATCGTATGTTATCCATAGAAAATGCTACTTACATTTTTAATAATGCAAGGAGCATAGGAGAAGAGGTGGAGTTTAAAAAGGACGGTATCATCCAAAAAAGAGCTCAGCATGTGTTAGAAAAAGCGGAAAAACTGCTAACTGAGATAGAGAAGGAAGGCCTTTTCTCCACCATTGAAAAAGGGAAATTTGGGGGAGTAAAGAGGGCAAGAGACGGAGGTAAGGGACTGGAAGGCGTTTGTGTAAAGGATCAAGGCTACTTTAACCCCTTTATTAAGCTGATGTTGGGAGGTGCAAAATAATGAGTATCAAAAGTAATGCTGTGGATACAGTTATAGACCTGAAAAATATTAAACCTTACGGCGACACCTTAAACGACGGTATGATGCAGCTTAGCTTTACTCTTCCTATTCCTAAAGGTGAAGAGGCCAGCGAGGCGGCGAAACAGTTGGTTAGGAAGATGGGCTTACAAGAGCCTGCTGTGGTTTTCTCCGAGGATTTGGGCATAGGCTATACTTATTTTGTGCTTTATGGTAAATGCCAACATACCGTGGATTATACTACCATCAAGGTAACCAAGGTAGAAGTGGACGTAATGGAAAGGACTCAATGCGAAAAGTACATTGCAGATAATATTAAAAGGGAAGTGGTCATGATCGGTGCTTCCACAGGGACTGATGCCCACACGGTAGGCATTGATGCCATCATGAATATGAAGGGATTTCATGGACACTTTGGGTTGGAACGATATAGCGGTATCAAGGCCATCAACTTGGGAAGTCAGGTTCCCAACGAGGTTCTCATAGCTAAGGCAGTAGAAGCAAATGCAGATGCTATTTTGGTATCTCAGACCGTTACCCAGAAGGATGTTCATATCGGAAACCTAACCAATCTCATCGAACTTTTAGAGGCGGAAAATCTTCGTGACAAAATGATCGTAGTTTGTGGTGGTCCTCGAATCTCCCACGAACTTGCTCAAGAATTGGGCTATGATGCGGGTTTTGGTGCCCATGATCATGCGGAGGAAGTGGCTTCCTTTGTGCTGACGGAAATTGTAAAACGGGGTATGGCGTAAATATGAAGCTTTAACATTTCGGAAAATTTTTGATATTTTTCGAAATGTTATTAACATATAGAGAGTGGCTTCTTGTGGAATTTTTCTATCTATTTTCCACATAAAACAAGAAAGAAGGTAAATAATGAAATTCTATATTGTAGATGCCTTTTCGGATCAACCTTTCGGGGGGAACACCGCAGGGGTGGTACTGCTGGAAAGTGAAGAGGATTTTCCAGAGGATGAGGTGATGACAAAGACGGCGGCAGAATTGAGATACTCAGAAACCGCTTTCATAAAACCCAAGGGAAATGGGGAGTTTCGCATCCGCTATTTTACGCCTGTTGCAGAGGTGGATGTGTGCGGTCATGCCACCATAGGAAGCTTTGGTGCGCTACTAGAGGAAAAAGCCATAGAAAGAAGTGGGACCTATAAATTACATACCTTAGCGGGGGAGTTAGAGGTATCCCTTAAAGATGGATTTATTCTCATGGATATGAGTTCGCCTCAGGAGCTGGCAGAAATAAGCGATTTATCTATGATTGATGAATTGGCTCAGGTCATGGGCATCCAGGTACAGGACATAGGACTGACACCTCAAATAATCTCTACGGGTTTGCCGGATTTGATTTTGCATGTGAAAAGTAAACAGATTTTGATGGATATAAAACCGGATTTTCCTAAGTTGGCTGAACTTTCCAAGGCACATAAGGCAGTAGGAGTTCATGCGTTTTGTATGGCCGAGGATACTCAGGAAATCACTGCATTTTGCAGAAATTTTGCACCACTGTATGACATTGATGAAGAAGCAGCAACGGGGACATCCAACGGAGCGCTTACCTATTACCTTTATAAAAATGGCATCGTTGAAGAAGGAAAAAGCAATATATTTATTCAAGGGGAAAGTATGAATCGACCTTCAAAAATCATGAGTTTAATAAAAAAAGAAGATGAAAAGGTGAAAATTAAAATTGGCGGGAGTTATGCCGTGTTAGCCAAAGGTGAAATCTTCTTATAGATAAGCAAAAAGATTGAGCTATCTTCACATAAAAAAATGTGCACAATTATACGAAAAATATAATTAAAAAAATTGATTTTTTTTTAACAATATTGCTTGCATGAATAATTCAGCTATGCTATTATAGAGAAAATGAATATGACAATGTTTGGATGAAGATTGCGGGAGAGTTTGCCTCAAGGCAACACCGAAGGTTTAAGC